>NZ_JBFBEZ010000012.1:0-186011 GCF_040701725.1 Streptomyces sp. NPDC093109 | reverse complement strand
GCCGCCATTCCCCAGGGAGCAGCCACCCATGGCAGGCCACATCCAAGACCGCTGGTACAAGACCGAGACCAGCACCAACGGCAAGACCACCCGCGTCAAAACCGACCGCCACGGCACCGGCATGCGCTACCGCGCCCGCTACATCGGCCCCGACGGCACCGAGAAGAGCAAGAGCTTTCCCGACCGACAGAAGCGCCTCGCCGAAAAGTGGCTGTCCCACATCGAGGCGGACATGTCGCGCGGGCAGTACATCGACCCGACGGCCGGCCGGACCACCTTCAAGCAGTACGGCGAGAAGTGGATCGCCGCGCTGACCACCGACCCCACGACGCGCGTTCCGGTGGCGGTACAACTCCGGCTGCACGCTTTCCCGTACATGGGATCGCGCCCGCTGGACTCTTTCCAGCCCGAACACATCCGGGAGTGGCTGAGTGAGCTGGAGCAGGCGGTTCCGGCATCGTCCTATCGCCGCGTCATCTTCGCGAGCGTGTCATCCGTGCTGAGCGCCGCCGTCGATGACTCCTTGCTCGCCAAGAATCCGTGCAAGGTCCGTTCGGTCCGCGCCCCCGAACGCGGGATGCCGCGTGTCCGCCCCTGGTCGGCGGAACGCGTTTTCGCCGTACGGGCCGCGCTTCCCGAGCGGTACCGGGCCATGACCGACATCGGGGGCGGCTGTGGTCTCCGACAGGGCGAGATTTTCGGTCTGCCGGATGACGAAGTGAACTACGGGACCGGATGGGTGCGCGTCGCCAATCAGGTGAAGGTGGTGAACGGCCACCTCGTATTCGCGCCGCCGAAGCGGGGCAAAGAAAGGGATGTCCCGTTGCCGGATCACGTGGCGCGTGCCATAAAGCAGCACCGGAAAGACTTTCCGCCGGTGAAGGTGACGTTGCCTTGGCTCCGTCCGAACGGAGCGCCCGTAACCAAACTTCTGCTGTTCTCCCTCACCGGGGGCGGCGCCGTTCGCCGTACCGACTTCAATACGCGGATCTGGAAACCCGCCCTCGCGACCGCCGGCGTCATCCCCGAACCGGAGAACGGCCAGCGGTACGAGGCGGCCCGCGAACACGGCATGCACGCGCTGAGGCACTTCTACGCGTCGGTCCTGCTGGACGCCGGGGAGAACATCAAGGCGCTGAGCACCTACCTCGGGCACAGTGACCCCGGATTCACGCTCCGGACGTACACGCACCTCATGCCGAGCAGCGAGGGACGCACCCGGAAAGCCGTGGACCGCATGTACGAGGCCACCGAATCCGCGCCGGACGGCCCACAGACGGCCCAGGGCGATTGAGACGACTCCGGGCCCGCGCCGTCACAGCGCGGGCCCGGAGTCTCGCTCACGCGGGGAAACCCCGCTGACCTGCCCTTACAGCACCGGCAGGTTCTTCTTCAGCTCGAAGGCCGTGACCTCGGAGCGGTACTCCTCCCACTCCTGCTTCTTGTTGCGCAGGAAGAAGTCGAAGACGTGCTCGCCGAGGGTCTCCGCGACCAGTTCGCTCCGCTCCATCAGGGAGATCGCCTCGCCCAGGTTCTGCGGGAGGGGCTCGATGCCCATCGCGCGGCGCTCAGAGTCGGAGAGGGCCCAGACGTCGTCGTCGGCGCCCGCCGGGAGTTCGTAGCCCTCCTCGATGCCCTTGAGGCCGGCGGCGAGGAGCACCGCGTACGTCAGGTACGGGTTGGCGCCGGAGTCGATCGAGCGGACCTCGACGCGGGCGGAGCCGGTCTTGCCGGGCTTGTACATCGGGACGCGGATCAGCGCGGAGCGGTTGTTGTGGCCCCAGCAGATGTACGAGGGGGCCTCGCCGCCCGAGCCCGCGGTGCGGGAGGAGCCGCCCCAGATGCGCTTGTAGGAGTTGACCCACTGGTTGGTGACGGCCGAGATCTCCGCCGCGTGGCGCAGCAGCCCCGCGATGAAGGAGCGGCCGACCTTGGACAGCTGGTACTCCGCGCCGGACTCGTAGAACGCGTTGCGGTCTCCCTCGAAGAGGGAGAGGTGGGTGTGCATGCCGGAGCCCGGGTACTCGGAGAACGGCTTCGGCATGAACGTCGCCTGGACGCCCTGCTCCAGCGCGACCTGCTTCATGATCAGGCGGAACGTCATGATGTTGTCGGCCGTCGAGAGCGCGTCCGCGTACCGCAGGTCGATCTCCTGCTGGCCCGGGGCGCCCTCGTGGTGGCTGAACTCCACCGAGATGCCCATCGATTCGAGCATCGTGATCGCCTGGCGCCGGAAGTCCATCCCCACGTTCTGCGGGGTGTGGTCGAAGTAGCCCGAGCTGTCGGCGGGGGTGGGGCGGCTGCCGTCGACGGGCTTGTCCTTCAGCAGGAAGAACTCGATCTCGGGGTGGGTGTAGAAGGTGAAGCCCAGGTCCGAGGTCTTGGCGAGCATCCGCTTCAGCACATAGCGCGGATCCGCGAAGGACGGCGAGCCGTCGGGCATCAGGATGTCGCAGAACATCCGGGCGGTGCCGGGGGCCTCCGCGCGCCAGGGAAGGATCTGGAACGTGCCCGGATCAGGCTTGGCGATCATGTCGGACTCGTAGACCCGGGCGAAGCCCTCGATCGCGGAGCCGTCGAAGCCGATGCCTTCGTCGAAGGCCTGCTCCAGCTCCGCGGGTGCGACGGCGACCGACTTGAGGAAGCCGAGAACATCGGTGAACCAGAGGCGCACGAAGCGGACGTCCCGCTCCTCCAGCGTGCGGAGCACAAATTCCTGCTGCTTGTCCATATTAGCTGTCCTACCCATCCTTGCTGGTCAGGCCACCTGCTCCCATGCCGCGGGGCACGTTGAGGCACTTGAGCATCCCACCACACGATTTCGGTCGCGTTGCGAACCCCCGTCCAACGTTCCGCATCATGTGCGTGTCGCTCTCACGCCCATAGTGCCTGTCCGTGTGGCACCCGAGGAACAGCCGACCACAATCCCGGTGCCCCAAGATCACTTCTGGCGACTGTCCGCCACCCCAACGGCGACCTTCGGACACCGATTGGCTACTTTGCGTTACTCGGCCAGTCCGGCGGGTACGGGTACGGCTCCGCGCTGTCGGCCGGGGCGGCCGGGGGCTCGCCGCCCGCCTCGGTGAACGCGGCGAGCGCGCCGACGAGGGCGACGCGCTGCGCCGGGGCCATCCGCGCGACGATCGCGGAGATCTCCCGGTGGCGCGCGGCGGTGACCCGTTCGACCAGGGCGTGGCCGTCCGGGGTGAGCCGCAGCCGCGTCCGGCGGCGGTCGCCCGGGTTGCTCTGGCGGTCCGCGAGACCGGCGGCGATCAGCCGGTCGAGCATGCGCATGGCCGTCGACGGGTTCACCCCGAGCAGCTCGGCGACCTCCACGAGCTTGGCGTCGCCGTGGGCGGCGAGGACCACGAGCAGCCGTAACTGCGGCAGGGTGACCGGTTCGCCGACGGACGCGAGGGAGCGTACGGAGACGGCGACCAGTAGGCGGGACGCGGCCAGCACCGCGTGGGTCACCTCGTCGACGCCCGCGTCGGGACCGGCGTCGGGATCGGCGCCGGGACCGGGGCAGGGACCGGGGCAGGGACCGGGGCAGGGATCCGCACACGAATCCGCGTCGGGATCCGCGCCGGAATCCGCGTCGGCACCGGAATCCGCGCGCTCTGCTCGCTCGGCCATGCCCCTTTGTACCCCGCTCCTGACCGTTTCGTACCCCTATCCGCACCAATTCCGTCCCGGTCCGCACCCCGATCGGTACGGCCGCCCTGCCGCCACCCCCACCCCACGCACTACGATCTGCGCCCATGGGGGGTTCGCGGCGCGGCCATATACGCGGAACGCGTCCCACGGCGCTGGTGAGTGCTGTGGCGACGCTGTTCGCCGCGTTCCTCATCTGCCTGGGCGGCGGGACCGGCACCGCCTCCGCCGGTCCCGTGGCCGCCTCGGACGCCTCGGGCACCTCGGCCGTCGCGTACGTCACGCACCAGGGCGTCGCGGCCCACGCCGTGACGGTCCCGGCCGCAGGGGCCCGCTACATCTGCCCGTACGGCAAGGGCGACTGCGGGTTCTTCCCGCATCTGAGCCCGGCCGTACTCACCGTGCCGCCGCCCGTCGCCCCCCTCGCCGACGGCGTACAGCTCTCGCACCTCACCGTGGCGCACCCCGCCGGCCGGGCGCCCCGCTCCGGAGCGCACGCCCGCGCACCGGATCTCCACGTCCTTCAAGTGCTGCGGACGTAGCCGGGCCCCACCCCCGCTGATCACCACGTACCGCCTCCACCGCACGCACGCATCCCCAGAAGGACACACACCATGGCTTCCAAGTCCCAGTCCGCCGAGCGCAAGGCCCGAATAGAGGAGATGCGCCGCGCCGAGCGCGCCCGTGAGCGGCGCAGCCGCATCATCACGGTCACGGCGAGCGGCGTCGTCGTGGCCGCGCTCATCGGCGGCGGCGCCTTCCTCCTCAACAAGGAATCCGACAAGAAGGCGGCGGAGAAGGCCGCGGTGGCGGCGCCCGTGACCGGCGAGAAGTCCTGGGACGCCAAGAAGCTCGGCCGCAACCACGTCACCAAGGAGGTCAGCTACCCGATGACCCCGCCGGTGGGCGGTGACCACAACCAGGTCTGGATGAACTGCGACGGCGACGTCTACGACAAGGCCGTCCCGGAGATGAACGCGGTCCACTCGCTGGAGCACGGCGCGGTCTGGGTGACGTACAACGACAAGGCGTCGGAGAGCGACGTGAAGGCGCTCGCCGAGAAGGTCAAGAAGACCCCGTACTCGCTGATGAGCCCGGTGCAGGACCAGAAGGGCGCGATCATGCTGAGCGCCTGGGGCAAGCAGGTCACGGTGGACACCGCGGACGACTCGCGCGTCGACCAGTTCCTCACGAAGTACGTCCAGGGCACGCAGACCCCCGAGCCGGGCGCCGCCTGCACGGGCGGGCTGGACGCGTGACCCGGGCCACAGGGGACGCCACAGGGGACGAGGAGTACGAGGACGGGCCCGTGCCCGCGCCGCGCCGCCGCGTCACCCGCACGCAGTGGGCGGCCGGCGCCGCCGTCGTCCTGGCGCTGGTCTTCGCCGGTACGGCCGCGGTCGCGTCGGCCGGGCGGGACGGCGGCTCCGACGCGTCCCGCGCCGGTACCCCGTCGTCGGACTCGGCGGACGCGGGCTTCGCCCGTGACATGTCCGTCCACCACCAGCAGGCGGTGGAGATGTCCTTCATCGTCCGGGACAGCACGGACGACGAGGAGGTACGCCGGCTGGCGTACGACATCGCCAACACCCAGGCGAACCAGCGCGGGATGATGCTGGGCTGGCTGGACCTGTGGGGGCTGCCGAAGCTGGAGTCCGGTACGGAGCCGATGGCCTGGATGGCGACGTCCGAGGACGGCGACGCGCACAGCTCCATGGACGGCATGGACGGCATGGACGCGGGCCACGGCTCCTACGAGGCCCACGACGGCTCGCTGATGCCCGGTATGGCCACCAGGACGGAGCTGGCGGGGCTCAGGAAGGCCCGCGGCGAGCAGGCCGAGATCCTCTACCTCCAGCTGATGACCGACCACCACAAGGGCGGCGTCACGATGGCCCAGGGCTGTGTCCGGCTCTGCGCGGTCGGTACGGAGAAGGACCTGGCGGCCGGCATGGTCGCCGCGCAGGAGTCGGAGATGAAGCTGATGGCCGACCTGCTGGCGGCGCGGGGCGCGAAGCCGCGCGCGTAAAAGCGTGTCTGTGGGGCGTCCCGAGTGGGGCGCCCCACACCCGCGCGCCAGGACATCATGTCAGTCAGACGATTACACTGGGCGGCGTGCCTCAACTACGTCTCGCCCTGAATCAGATCGACTCGACCGTCGGGGACCTCGCCGCGAACGCCGAGGCGGTCGTGCACTGGACCCGGCACGCCGCCGAGCAGGGGGCGCACCTCGTCGCGTTCCCCGAGATGGTGCTGACCGGTTACCCCGTCGAGGATCTCGCACTGCGGTCGTCCTTCGTCGAGGCGTCCCGCGCCGCCGTGCACGCGCTCGCCGCCCGGCTCGACGAGGAGGGCCTCGGCGAACTGCCCGTCGTCGTCGGCTATCTCGACCGGGCCGAGGAGGAGCGGCAGCGGCTGGGGCGGCCGGCGGGTGCCCCGCGCAACGCCGCGGCCGTACTGCACCACGGTGCGGTGGTCCTCAACTTCGCCAAGCACCATCTGCCGAACTACGGGGTCTTCGACGAGTTCCGGTACTTCGTGCGGGGCGACACGATGCCCGTCCTGCGGGTGCACGGGGTGGATGTCGCGCTCGCCATCTGCGAGGACCTGTGGCAGGACGGCGGGCGCGTGCCGGCCGCCCGGTCCGCCGGGGCCGGGCTGCTGCTGTCGATCAACGCCTCGCCGTACGAGCGCGAGAAGGACGACACGCGTCTTGAGCTGGTCCGCAAGCGCGCCCAGGAGGCCGGCTGCACCATCGCGTTCCTCGCGATGATCGGCGGCCAGGACGAGCTGGTCTTCGACGGCGACTCGATCGTCGTCGACAAGGACGGCGAAGTGATCGCGCGGGCGCCGCAGTTCGCGGAGGGCTCGGTCATCCTCGACCTCGACCTCCCGGCCGCCGCCGCCGAGCCGCCCACGGGCGTCGTGGACGACGGGCTGCGGATCGACCGGGTCGTCCTCTCCGAGGACCCGCTGCCCGCGTACGAGCCGGAGCTGACCGGCGGCCACGCGGACCGGCTCGACGACGACGAGGAGATGTACTCGGCGCTGGTCGTGGGGTTGCGCGCGTACGCGGCGAAGAACGGTTTCCGTTCGGTGCTGATCGGGCTCTCCGGCGGTATCGACTCGGCGCTCGTCGCCGCGATCGCCTGTGACGCGCTGGGCGCGGCGAACGTGTACGGCGTGTCCATGCCGTCCAAGTACTCCTCGGACCACTCGAAGGGCGACGCCGCCGAGCTGGCACGCCGTACGGGCCTCAACTTCCGTACGCATTCGATCGAGCCGATGTTCGACGCGTACATGGCTTCGCTCGGCCTGACCGGGCTCGCGGAGGAGAACCTCCAGGCGCGGCTGCGCGGCACGATGCTGATGGCGATCTCCAACCAGGAGGGCCATATCGTGCTGGCGCCGGGCAACAAGTCGGAGCTGGCGGTGGGGTATTCGACGCTGTACGGCGACTCCGTCGGCGCGTACGGCCCGATCAAGGACGTCTACAAGACGTATGTGTTCCGGCTGGCCCGGTGGCGCAACCGGGCCGCCGGGGAGCGCGGCCAGACGCCGCCGATCCCGGAGGCGTCGATCTCCAAGCCGCCGAGCGCGGAGCTTCGTCCTGGCCAGGTCGACGCGGACTCGCTGCCGGACTACGACGTGCTGGACCGGATCCTTGATCTGTACGTCGACCGGGACCAGGGCAAGGACGCGATCGTCGCCGCGGGCTTCGACGAGGCGCTGGTCGCGAAGACGCTGCGGATGGTGGACACGGCGGAGTACAAGCGGCGCCAGTACCCGCCGGGGACGAAGATCTCGGCGAAGGGCTTCGGCAAGGACCGGCGGCTGCCGATCACGAACCGCTGGCGCGAGACGACGGGCTGAGACGACGGACTGAGCCGCCGCCCGGAAGCAGCGGCGCGCGGTGGGCACTGGAGCACCACCGCGCGCCGCCCGGGGTTCACCCCACGCGCTCCGCGGACTCCTCGGCCACCGGCGCGCCCGCCCCGCCCGAGGCGACGACACGGGAGCCCTCCGGGGCCGTACCCCGGCCGCTGCGGCCCGGACGGTCCAGCATCCCGGCCGTGACCGCGATGGCCAGCCCGACGGCCGCCAGTACGGCGCCGACCAGCGTCGGGGACATCCAGCCCCAGCCCGCCGCGATGGCCGCGCCACCGGCCCAGGCGCCGCCCGCGTTGGCCAGGTTGAAGGCCGAGTGGTTCGAGGCGGAGGCGATCGTGGGGGCGTCCTTGGCCTTGCTCATGACGAGCATCTGGAGCGGAGTGGTCGTCATGAAGCCGACCGCGCCCAGGATCACCACCGTCACCAGCGCCGCCCACTGGATGTGCACGGTGAAGCGGAAGGCGACCAGCACCACGGCGAGGGTGCCGAGCGACCCGTAGAGCGTGGGCCGCAGCGCCCGGTCGGTCAGCGGTCCCGCCGCCAGCGCGCCGAGCGTCATGCCGATGCCGAAGAGGGCGAGCACCAGGGTGACGGAGGACTCGCCGAAGCCCATCACCTCGGTGGTCATCGAGGCGAGGTACGAGTAGACGGCGAAGACCCCGCCGAAGCCGAGGACGGCCGTCGCCAGGCCCAGCAGCACCTGCCGGTCCTTGAGCGCGCGCAGCTCGCGTCCGACGCTCTGGTGCGCCTCCACGGGCACGTACGGTACGAGCCGGGCCAGCGCGGCCAGCGCGACCAGGCCGATCACCGTGACGACGAGGAAGGTGGCGCGCCAGCCGAGGTGCTGCCCGAGCAGGGTGGCCGCGGGGACGCCGATGATGTTGGCGACGGTCAGCCCGAGGAACATGGTCGCCACGGCCCGCGCCTGCCGTCCCTCGCTCACCAGCCGGGCGGCGACGACCGCGCCGACCCCGAAGAACGCGCCGTGCGGCAGCCCTGCGAGGACCCGGCCCGCGAGCAGCCAGCCGAAGTCGGGGGCGAGCGCGGAGGCGAGGTTGCCGACGACGAAGAGCGCCATCAGCAGCAGGAGCATCCGCTTGCGCGGGACGCGGGAGCCGACGGCGGTGAGCAGCGGGGCGCCGATGACGACGCCGATCGCGTAGGCCGACACCAGATAGCCGGCGGTCGGCACGGAGGTTCCCAGATCGTCCGCCACGTTGGGCAGCAGGCCCATCATGACGAACTCGGTCGTCCCGATGCCAAAGGCACTGACGGCCAAGGCGAGCAGGGCGAAGGGCATGGCAAGAGACCTTTCGGGGGTGCGCGCCGCGGCGCGCGCGAGGACGACGTACGACGGCGTACGAAGAGGTACGAGGACGCATTAGTACCCTCGCGGAACAAAGTGTCTCAGGTCATGTATTCCGGGAGATGAACACGGGATTGCGGTGAGCGCTCCCGTGGGGCGAAGAAGTGGCGTCGGTCGTCCGCGCGCCCAGCGCCTACTGCGCGGTGTCCTTGGTCAGCTCCACCCGCGCCGCGATCGGCAGATGGTCGCTGCCCGTCCTCGGCAGGGTCCAGGAGGAGGTCGGCTCGACGCCCTTCACCATGATCTGGTCGATCCGGGCCAGCGGGAACGCGGCCGGCCAGCTGAACCCGTACCCGTGCCCGGCCGCGCCCTGTGTGGAGCGCATCTGGGAGGTGACGGCGTTCAGGGACCGGTCGTTCATGGTGCCGTTCAGGTCGCCGAGCAGGATCACCCGCGGCAGCCGCTCGTCGGCGATCGCCTCGCCCAGCGCGTCCGCGCTCTTGTCGCGCTGGCTGGCGGTGAAGCCCGCGTGCAGCTTGACCCGTACGGACGGCAGATGCGCCACGTAGACACCGACCTCGCCCCACGGGGTGGTGACCGTGGAGCGCATGGCGCGGACCCAGCCCAGCCGGATATCGACGGGCTTGGTGGCGCTCAGCGGGTACTTGCTCCAGAGGCCGACGGTCCCCTGGACCGAGTGGTACTTGTACGTGCCGGCCAGCGCCGCCTCGTACACCGGTACGGCGCTGGCCTTCAGCTCCTCCAGCGCGACGATGTCCGCCCCGGACTCCGCCAGGTCGGCCGCGGTGCCCTTCGGGTCGGGGTTGTCCGCGTTGACGTTGTGCGTCGCGACCACCAGGTCACCGCCGCCGCCGGACTTGTCCGTGAGGAGTCCGCCGAAGAGGTTCGCCCAGACGATCGCGGGGAGCAGCAGGGCGACGAGCGCGGTCCCCGAGCGGCGTACCAGCGCGAGCACGAGGAGCAGCGGGACGAACAGCCCGAGCCAGGGCAGGAAGGTCTCGGTGAGACTGCCCAGGTTGCCGATCTTGTTCGGGATCTGCGCGTGAAGGATCATCAGGAGGGCGGTGGCCACGGCGAACACGGCGAGCACGATGCCGCGCCGCCAGGTTCCGGGGTCCTTGCGCCAGCGGTCCAGACGGTCCAGGAGGGCTCTGCCGCGCGGGACGGGACGGGCTTGCCCGGCGCCTTCCGCACCGTACGGCCCGCCGCCCTCCCCGCCGTTCGCCATCGGCTGCGCCGTGTACTCCTGCGTCATGTCCGCTGCCCTCACTGCCCTTGCCCGTGCACGCCCGTCCCTGACACTAAAGGATGTGCGGCCGAATTCTCCGCCGTCCGGGGACGGCTGTACTGGCTCGGAGACGAAGGGGAAGGGGCGGCGAGTTCCGGTCACGGACGAATAACCAGCAGCTGTGACAGAACGATCACACAGGACCGGAGTTCGGGGACGGGTCCGGCGGCCCGGCCGGTACGGGTGTGATCAGCCTCACCGGCCGGGCGTTTCGCGTACGGGCGCCGACGGCCCCGGAGCCGCCGAGCGGGCCGCCGGCCGGGCCGCCGCCGGGGCCGGGTGGCGTGGGCCCACGCCCTGGAGCGCGGCGTCGATGATCCGGTCGGCGAGGTCCTCGTCGAGCGGCGCGCCCGGCCGGTGGAGGGTGCGCATGAGCATCGGGCCGACCAGCAGGTCGTGGACCATCTCCGCCTCCAGGTCGTCCCGGAGTTCACCGGCGGCGATCCCCCGGCGGATCACGGCGAGAGTGGCCTCGCGCCGGGGGTCGATGACGGTCTTGTGGTACTCCGCCCACAGGTTGGGGCTGCTCTTCATCTCCGCCGCCGCGTTGTGCAGCATGGCCGAGTTCCGCTGGGCGAGACCGCGTCTGCGCATCGACTCCAGCAGGATCCTGAGATCCGACAGCGCCGATTCGCCGGGCAGTTCGGGATCCGGCGGCTCCATCGCCCGCAGGACGTCGACGAAGAGCGCCTCCTTACCGTGCCAGCGCCGGTAGATGGTCGCCTTGCCGACGCCCGCCGTACGCGCGATGCGTTCGATGGAGAGGGAGCCCAGCGGTACGCCGTCCTCCAGCAGGACCACGACGGCGTCCAGGATCGCCCGCTCGACGGCCTCACTGCGTGGCCTGCCGCGCCGGTGTTCCGTCTCGGCCCCGTCGTGGTCCCGCTTCCGCACCGTGTTCCGCCTCTCGCCGCACCCGCACCGTCCGCACCGTCCACTGTGCAGATTGTCTTACACGGCCGGTCCTCCGCGGCCACGCCCGTCCCGTACGGCGCGGCCGTCGCGTCAGCCCCGTGCGGCGCCCGCCTGTTCGGGCCGCGGCTCGCCCGCCGCCGTCTCCGCCCCCGTGTCCTTGGCCGCCGGCGCGGGAGTCCTGCCCGGCAGGAACACCGCGACCACCACCGCGCCGATCAGCGCGACACCCGCCGAGGCGAACGCCGTGACGTGCATGGCGTCGAGGAACGCGTCGTACGCCGCGCCGATCAGCGGCCGGCCCGCCGGGCCGAGCTTCGCCGCGGCGCCGAGCGTCGCCTCGATCGACTCCCCCGCCGCGTCCCGCGCCGCCGCCGGGACCGCGCCGAGGTGGCCGTCGATGCCGCTGCGGTACGTAGCGGACAGCACCGAACCGAGGACGGCCACGCCGAGCGCGCCGCCCACCTGGCGGAAGGTGTTGTTGATGGCCGAGCCCGAGCCCGCCTTCTCGCGCGGCAGCGCCTGCATGACGGCGACGGTGACCGGCGGCATGATGTGGGCCATTCCGGTGCCCTGGACGAAGAAGACCACGCACAGCACCCAGACGGGGGTGGTCTCGTCGAAGAACCCGAAGGCCGCGAGCCCGGCGCCGACCAGCAGCAGACCGGCCGTACAGACCGCGCGGGCGCCGAAGCGGTCCACGACCAGCCTGGCGCGCGGCGCGAAGACCATCTGGGCGGCGGCGAGCGGCAGGATCAGCAGCCCCGACCGGAGCGCGCTGTAGCCGCGCACGCTCTGGAGGTAGAAGGCGGAGAAGAACGTCACGCCCATCAGCGCGAAGAAGACCAGCGCTATGGCCGCCACGGCCGCGGCGAACGCCGGCTTCCTGAAGTAGGAGATGTCGATGGCCGGATGGTCGCTGCGCTTCTCGTGCCACACGAAGAGGGCGAGGACGGCCAGCCCGCCGAGCAGCGGGACCAGCACCCCGGCGCCGGTGAAGTCGGCCAGCTCGCCGCCGCGGATGATGCCGTACACCAGCAGGACGAGTCCGACGATGGAGAGCACGACCCCCAGCGGGTCGAGCCGGCCCGGCGCGGGGTCCCTGGAGTCCGGCACCAGCAGCACCATCGCGATCAGCGCGACGACGGCCACGGGCACGTTGACGAGGAAGATGGAGCCCCACCAGAAGTGCTCCAGCAGCAGACCGCCGGTGATCGGCCCGATCGCGATGCCGAGGCCCACGCTGCCCGCCCAGATGCCTATGGCCCTGGGCTGCTCGTCGCGCTCGAAGACGTTCATGAGGACGGCGAGGGTGGCGGGCATCACAAAGGCGGCGCCGAAGCCCATGAGGGCGCGGTACGCGATGAGTTCACCGGGCGAGCCGGAGAGCGCGGCGAGCGCGGACCCGAGCCCGAAGACGGCGATGCCGAAGAGCAGCACCTTCTTCCGGCCGATCCGGTCGCCGAGCAGCCCCGAGGTGAAGAGGAGGCCGGCGAAGACGAGCGTGTAGGAGTTGATCGCCCACTCCAGCTCGCTCTGGGTGGCGCCGATGCCGGTGGGCGCCGGGGAGGCGATCGTCCTGACCGCCACGTTCAGGATCGAGTTGTCCAGGACGACGATGAGCAGGCTGAACATGAGCACGCCGAGGATGGCCCAGCGACGGCGGTGGACCGCCTCGGGGACACGCGACTCGGGATGGCGGGGTTCGGGCACGCTGGATGCGGCGGACGGGCCGCCGGACGGGTTGGGCATGGCGTACAGCCTAGACCTATTTCGATACGAGACCGTCTCGTATTGGAAAGTCTTTACGCGGCGGCCCCCACTTCCCGTGGACGGCCCCGGGATGCCACCATGGAAGGGATCTGGGGACGCCGTCAGGGTGCCTCAAGATGACGAAAGGGCCTATGGCCATGACTGTTCAGGACACGGCCGCGAGCGCTGCCGCCCAGCGGCCGTCCGCAGGAGACTCCCCCGGCGGCGGCGCCACCGGGAACCCGAAGGCGCTGTACGGCGGTACCCGTTCGCGCCGCATCACCGTCAACGACGTTCTCGCCACCAAGGAGCGCGGCGAGAAGTGGCCCATGCTCACCGCCTACGACGCGATGACCGCCTCCGTCTTCGACGAGGCCGGCATCCCGGTGATGCTGGTCGGCGACTCCATGGGCAACTGTCATCTGGGGTACGAGACGACCGTGCCGGTCACGCTCGACGAGATGACCATGCTCTCCGCCGCCGTCGTACGCGGCACGAAGCGCGCGCTGATCGTCGGCGACCTGCCCTTCGGCTCGTACCAGGAAGGGCCCGTACAGGCACTGCGCAGCGCCACCCGGCTGGTGAAGGACGCCGGGGTCGGCGCGGTGAAGCTGGAGGGCGGCGAGCGCTCGCACGGCCAGATCGAGCTGATGGTGCGCTCCGGCATCCCGGTGATGGCGCACATCGGCCTCACCCCGCAGTCGGTCAACACGCTCGGCTACCGGGTGCAGGGCCGCGGCGAGGAGGCCGCGCAGCAGCTGCTGCGCGACGCCAAGGCCGTGCAGGACGCGGGCGCCTTCGCGGTCGTGCTCGAACTCGTACCGGCCGAGCTGGCCGCCGAGGTGACGCGCATGCTGCACATCCCGACGATCGGCATCGGCGCGGGCGTGGGCACCGACGCGCAGGTGCTGGTGTACACGGACATGGCCGGGCTGACGCCGGGCAAGGCGCCGCGCTTCAGCAAGCAGTACGTGGACCTCCGCCGGGCGCTGGGCGACGCGGCGCGGGAGTTCGCCGACGAGGTGACGGCAGGAACGTTCCCGCAGGAGGAGCACACCTTCCACTAGAGGCCACTGACCGCACAGAGGCCACTCGACCGCACAGAAGCCACTGCCCGCACGGGCGACAGCCCGCCGATCTTCCCCCGTCGGCGGGCTGTCGCACGGTTATCCACAGGTTGTCGGCGGAATGTCGGCGGGATGTCGGTGGCGGCTGGTCCACTGGGTTCATGACGCGAAACAAAAGAAACCCCAACGGCGGCCGTACCGGCAACGCCGTCGAGGTGCGGGGGCTGGTCAAGCACTACGGCGACACCAAGGCGCTGGACGGCGTGGACCTCGATGTGCGCGAGGGCACCGTCCTCGGCGTGCTGGGACCCAACGGCGCCGGAAAGACGACGCTCGTCCGCATCCTCTCCACCCTCGTCCAGCCGGACGCCGGAACCGCCATGGTCGCCGGGTACGACGTGCTGCGCCAGCCGCGCCAGCTGCGCCGCACCATAGGTCTCACCGGGCAGTACGCCTCGGTCGACGAGAAGCTCTCCGGCCGGGAGAACCTCTACATGATCGGCCGGCTCCTCGATCTCTCCCGCAAGGACGCCAGGAGCCGCGCCGACGAGCTGCTGGAGCGCTTCTCGCTCACCGAGGCGGCGAAGAAGCCCGCGATGCAGTATTCGGGCGGCATGCGGCGGCGGCTCGACCTGGCCGCCTCGATGATCGGCCGGCCGGCGGTCCTCTATCTGGACGAGCCGACGACCGGGCTCGACCCCCGGACCCGTAACGAGGTCTGGGACGAGGTGCAGCGGATGGTCGCGGAGGGGGCCACCGTCCTGCTCACCACCCAGTACATGGAAGAGGCCGAGCAGCTCGCGAGCGAGCTGACCGTCATCGACCGCGGCCGGGTCATCGCCCAGGGCGGAGTGGACGAGCTGAAGGCCAAGGTCGGCGGCCGTACGCTGCAGATCCGGCCGTCGGACCCCGCCCAGCTGCCCGCCATGGCAGAGGCGGTCACCGAGTCCGGCCTCGCCGGTCTGGCCGGCGCGCAGACCGTCCCCGACGAGGGAATGCTGTACGTACCGATCCTGAGCGACCAGCAGCTGACCGCGGTCGTGGCCCTCCTGGGCGAGCGTGGCTTCGCCATCGCCCACATCGGCACCCATCTGCCCAGCCTGGACGAGGTGTTCCTCGCCATCACCGGCCAGAAGACCGGTTCCGAGTCCGACATCGCCCTTGAGGAAGCCGCGGCATGAACACCTCTGCACCCACGAACACGACCACACGCCCCGCGCCCGGCTCCGGAGCCGGCGCCGAGTCCGGAGTCGGCGCCACGCCCGGCTCCGCGCCACCGCCGTCGTCCGCGGTGGCGACCGCCGCCGTCTCCGGCGAGGGCCGGATCGGGCTGCGCGCCAATCTGCGGCACATCGGCGCGCTGGCGCGCCGCAACGCCCTCCAGATCAAGGCGGATCCGGAGTCGATGTTCGACGTCCTGCTGATGCCGATCATCTTCACGCTGCTCTTCGTCTACGTCTTCGGCGGCTCGGTCGGCGCGAGCCTCGGCGGCGACCGCGACGCCTATGTGAACTACGTGGTGCCCGGACTGATGGCGATGATGGGCATGAACATCGCCATGGCCGTCGGCACCGGGGTCAACGACGACTTCCGCAAGGGCGTCATGGACCGGTTCCGTACGATGCCGATCGCCCGCTCCTCGGTGCTGATAGCCAAGATCGTCGTCGAGCTGGGCCGGATGCTGATCGCCATCACCATCCTGCTCAGCATGGGCTTCCTGCTCGGCATGGAGGTCAAGACCTCGGTGATCGAGCTGTTCGCCGCCGTCGGACTCTCCGCGGTGTTCGGCGCGTCGCTGATGTGGATCTTCATTCTGCTGGGCCTGACGATGAAGACGGCTCAGGCCGTGCAGGGGGTCGCGATGCTCGTCATCATGCCGTTGCAGTTCGGCTCGTCGATCTTCGCGCCGACGGCCACCATGCCGGGC
The DNA here is from genome assembly GCF_040701725.1 of Streptomyces sp. NPDC093109. Taxonomy (NCBI): domain Bacteria; kingdom Bacillati; phylum Actinomycetota; class Actinomycetes; order Kitasatosporales; family Streptomycetaceae; genus Streptomyces; species Streptomyces sp. NPDC093109. The sequence goes on along the minus strand of NZ_JBFBEZ010000012.1, from coordinate 170,193 downwards.
TGGCTCCAGTGGTTCACCGACTACAACCCGCTCTCCGGCCTCGCCGACGCGTCCCGGGGGCTGATAAACGGCGGCCCGGTGGCGCACTCGGTGTGGATGACGCTGGCCTGGTCGGCGGGGATCACGCTGATAACGGCGCCGCTGGCGGTGGCCAAGTTCCGCAAGAAGTCGTGAGGCGGCGGCCCTGACCACACGTCACCCGCCGGAATCCCCCGAATCAGGTGATTCCCCGGGACCGGGTGATTCCTCGGGACCGGGCGATTCCCCGGGACCGGCGTCGGGATCGACGAGGGCGGCGGCGGCCTCCAGGGACAGCCGTCCGCCCTCCGCCAGCGCCTCCTCGTACCCGGCGGGGTCGAGGAGGGGCTCCACCATCCGCAGCGCCCCCCGCAGGATGGTCCGCTCGACGAACGTACGGAAGTGCCGCTCGGGCAGCAGCGCCTCGTACGCGCCGATCAGCACGGCGGCGGTCCTCGGGTCGGGTGCGACGCCGTCCGGGCGAACGCTGTCCGGACTGACGCCGTCCCCGGAAGCGGTGGAGGCGAGGCCGCCCAGGGCCCAGGCCGCCGTCAGCAGATGGAGCGCGGACATCTCCGGGGCGACCATCAGCGTCAGCGGTGTCATCGCCAGCTTCTGGGCCCGGCGCGCCTCGGTGAGCGCCTCGGCGTACTGCCCCTCCGAGCAGTTCAGCCACGCGTACAGGCCGTGCACAAAGCCCTCGAAGACGGCCACTGTCTCGGTGCGCAACAGTTCAAGCACCAAGGCCAGTTGCTCGCGGGCCTCGGCCACACGGCCCATGTTCCCCAGCCACATCGCGAAGAAGAGCCGCGCGGCCGGCATCGCCTGCTGCGAGCCGTCGCCGTACTCGGAGATGACGTCACGGATCATCCGCTCGCCCTCCTCGCCCCGGCCCGTCTCGAACATCGTCGCCGCCAGCCGGGTCCGCAACAGCGCCACCTGGCTCTGCGCGCCCAGCTCCTGGGCGATACGGACGGCCGCCGCGTAGTCCTCGGCCGCGAGGGCGTGCTCACCGGCCCTCTCCCGGGCCTCGCCCCGGGCGGAGAGCGCCTCGGCCGCGCCCCACGTGTCGCCGAGCCGCCGGTAGATCCCCAGACTGCGGTCGGCGTCCCGGCTCGCGTCACCCGCCCAGATGCTCCGGTTCGCCAGGATGTTGGCCCGCAGGTGCAGAGCGGCGGCCAGCTCCCATACGAAGCCGTAGCGCTCGCAGGCCCGCACGGTTTCGTTCAGGGCGAGGGTCAGCTCGTCGGCGTCACCGGTGAACATGATCGCGAAGTACCAGAGCATGCCGGGGAACCGGCAGGTCTGGGGCAGGCCGGGCGCGTAGGCCTCGGCGACGGCCCGCAGCCGCTCCATGCCCTCGGGCAGCATCAGCTCCCCGCGCCCGTGATCCGAGCTGACCATTTCGATCAGCCGGACCTCGCGACGCGCCTCCATGAGCATCTCGGGCGCCATGGGCGGCGGCGCGTCCGTACAGCGCGCCATGAGCGGCACCGCGGGCCGGACGGGCCTGGCGAACGGGTCGGGTCCCAGGCCGGCCGCCGCACGCGCCCACAGCTGGGCGTCGCCCCGCAGATCGAGCATCTGCCAGTACCAGGCGAGGGAGAGGACGAGACAGAGCGCCTCCTGCTCGTCGCGCTCGTCGACGGCACGGCGCAGCGCGGCACGCAGATTCCCCGACTCCACACGGAAACGGGCGATGGCGGCGTGCTGGCCGAACCCACGCAGCTCCGGGTCGGTCGTCCGGGCCAGCTCCCGGTAGTACACCAGATGGCTGCGCTCGGTGACGGCGCGCTCCCCTGCCTCGTCCAGCCGCTCGGCGGCGTACTCCGCGACGGTCTCCAGCAGCCGGTAGCGCATGTCCGCGCCGTCGGGGGCGGGAGCGGAGACGACGAGGGACTTGTCGATCAGGGAGCCGAGGTGCTCGGCGACATCGCGGGACGCGACACCACCCTGTACGCCTTCGTCGTCGGCGCACACCTCTTCCGCCGCCGTCAGCCCACAGCCGCCCGTGAAGACGGACAGCCGCCGCAGCACGGCGCGCTCCGGGGCGTCCAGCAGCTCCCAGGACCAGTCGACGACGGCGCGCAGGGTCTGCTGGCGCGGCAGTACGGTCCTGCTGCCGCCGGTCAGCAGGCGGAACCGGTCGTCGAGACGGTCGGCGATCCGGCGCGGGGTGAGCATCCGCAGCCGGGCGGCGGCCAGTTCGATGGCGAGCGGCAGCCCGTCGAGCCGCCGGCAGATCTCGGCGACGGCCTCGGTCTCGCCGGCCGGATCGAAGTCGGGCCGTACCGTACGGGCCCGCTCCGCGAACAGCCGGTGCGCCGGATCGGGCGGCAGCGGCCCCACGGGGCGCACCACCTCGCCGGGCACGCCGAGCGGCTCCCTGCTGGTGGCCAGGACGACCAGCCCGGGGCAGTGCGCCAGCAGCTCGTGGACGAGGGCGGCGGCGGCCTCGATCACATGCTCGCAGTTGTCGAGGAGCAGCAGCATGCGGCGGCGCCCGCAGTGCTCGACCAGCCGGACGAGCGGTTCTGTGGCGTGCCGGTCCACGCCCCGCAGCTCCTCGGCCCCGGCGGCGCCGCGCAGCACGGTCTCCCGGGCGCCGAGCGCGGTCAGTACGGCCTCGGCCACGGTCTCCGCGTCCTTCACGGGCGCCAGCTCGGCCAGCCACACCCCGTCCGGCCACTGCCCGGCCACCGTCTCGGCGGCCTCCTGCGACAGCCGCGTCTTGCCCGCGCCACCGGGCCCCAGCAGGGTGACGAGCCTGGCCTGCCCGAGGTCGCCCCGGATGGCCTCGATGTCGCTCTCGCGGCCGACGAAGCTGGTGAGCCGGGCCGGGAGGTTGCCGGAGGGGGTGAGGGCGGGGGTGGGTGCGGGGGCGGATACGGCGGGGGCGGCCGGGGGCGTACGGTCCGTACCGCTGCTGCTGCCGCTGCTGCCGCTGCCGCTGCCGCCGAGCAACTCCCCGTACAGAGAGCGGAGTTCCGGGCCGGGGTCCGTGCCGAGCCGGTCGGCCAGGGCGCGGCGGACCTCCTCGTACGCGGCGAGCGCCTCCGCCGGGCGGGACGCGTCGCGCAGCGCGCGGATACGGAGCGCCTGGAGCCGCTCGTCCAGCGGGAAACGCCCGCACAGCTCGACCAGCTCGGGCAGCGCCTTCTCGGCCTCGCCGAGTACGAGGGCGGCGGTCAGCCGCGTACGGCGGGCGTCCAGCCGCCGCGTCTCCCACCGGGCGGCCTCGGCCGTACGGTCGGGAAGGTCGGCGAGGGCCGGCCCGCGCCAGAGCGCGAGCGCGTCGTCGAGCAGGCCCGCCGCCTTGACCGCGTCCCCCTGCGCCAGACAGCGCGCCCCCTCATCCGCGAGGGTGCCGAACCGGTGGATATCGACATCCTCCGCACCGGCACACAGCCGGTAACCACCCTCGTCCGAGGCCACAGCCGCGGCCCCCAGCGCCCGCCGCAACCGCCCGACCAGCGCCTGGAGCGCCCCCACGGCGTCGGCCGGCGGATCGGCCGCCCACACCTCGGTGACAAGCTCCCCGACCGGGACCGTACGGCCGGGCCGCAGCGCGAGCACGGTCAGCAGCGCGCGCAGCCGTGTGCCGCCGAGGGCGGCGGGGGTGCCGTCGGCATGAAAAGCCCGGGTGGTGCCGAGGACGGAAACACGCATCCGTCCATTGTCGGTGACGGCGCTCAGAGCGATCGCCCCGCATCCCCGGAAGCACCGGCTCCGCGTCGGACATCGGCTTCACGTCGGACACCGGCTCCGGATCGAGCACCGGTTCCGTCGTACATGACCTTCCACAGCGCCGCCATAGGTACAGCATTCCTGGAACTCGCGGCCATAAGCGAGACGTTTTTGACATGCGTGTGCGCGTGTCGCTCGCGGCGCCCGCACCGGCTGTCCGGCTGTACCGTCGGTCGGGCACGACCGTCGGCCTCACCATCGCACCATCGATCGCGGGAGATCCACTCATGACCACCGCCATCCGGAAGAGCGACCGGCGCGTCTCCCCCGTGTTCCTGGGCATCGCCGCCGTCACGGCCGTCTCGGGGTGGGCCGTCTGGACGGACTACGCGGCGAGCCTCGGCGTCGCCGTCTTCCTGTTCGTCACGGGCTGCTGGATCGTCTCGCTCTGCCTGCACGAGTACGCCCACGCGCGCACCGCGCTGCACAGCGGTGACATCACGATCGGCGCGAAGGGCTATCTGACCCTCAACCCGCTCAAGTACACGCACGCGCTGCTGAGCATCGTGCTGCCGGTAATCTTCGTGATCATGGGCGGCATCGGCCTGCCCGGCGGGGCGGTCTTCATCGAGCGCGGCCGGATCCAGGGCCGGTGGAAGCACAGCCTGATCTCGGCGGCGGGCCCGCTGACGAACGTCCTGTTCGCGCTCGTCTGCACCGCCCCCTTCTGGCTGCACGCCCTGGACGGCGTCCCGACGGCCTTCCGCTACGCCCTCGGCTTCGTCGCCCTCCTCCAGGTCACGGCGGCCATCCTCAACTTCCTCCCGGTGCCGGGCCTCGACGGGTACGGCGTGATCGAGCCGTGGCTCTCGTACAAGGTCCGCCGCCAGGTCGAACCCTTCGCGCCGTACGGCCTGCTGGTCGTCTTCGTCCTGCTCTTCTTCATCCCGGAGGTCAACGCGGCCTTCTTCGACGCGATCCACGCCATCCTGCGCGGCCTGGGCGTATCCGAGCTGGACAGCTACTGCGGCCGCAATATCTTCAGTTTCTGGATGAGCCGGGACCAGTTCGCCTGCGGAGCGGCGGGGTAACGGCAGGACAGCGGCGGGGTAGTAGCGGGGCCCAACGACGGCTCAGCGGTAACCGGTCACGTCGGCGGGCTTGCCTGGCCCCTGGACCTCGGCCAGGTAGCGGAACGCGTCCGGCCGGCTGCCGTCGAGGTCGGAGAAGCCGTACTCCAGGGCGAGTTGGCCGCTGGAGAGCGAGCCGCCGTTCCAGCGGGCCACCTCGGGATCGGCGGCCAGGGCGGCGACGGCACGGCCGACGTAGGACGGCGTCTCGGAGATCGCGAAGTGCGGTTCGGCCGCGAGCGCGTCCCGCCAGGTCTCCTCGGTCACCCCGAAGTGGTCAAGCATCAGCTCCGAGCGCAGCCAACCGGGCGTGAGCGCCACGGCGGTGGCACCGCGCGGTCCCAGCTCGTGGCCGAGCGAGAAGCCCATCCGGAGCACGGCGGCCTTGGCGAGGTCGTAGAAGAACGAGTCGCGGTAGGTCTTCCCGTTGTACTCGGCGGTGCCGTCGGTCATCTCGACCACCAGCCCGCCCGGGGTACGCAACAGCAGCGGGAGCGCGTGGTGGCTGGTGATCGCGTGCGTCTCGACGGCGAGCCGGAGCAGCCGCAGACCGTTGTCGAGGTTGTGCTCCCAGAGCGGCGTGTCCCACTCGACGAGGAGTTCACCGCCCCAGATGTCGTTGACGAGGATGTCCAGCCGCCCCTGCTCGGCCTCGATACGGTCCACGAGGGACCGGACCCGCGCCGGTACGAGGTGATCGACCGGCACGGCGATCCCCCGGCCACCGGCGGCGGTGACGAGGTCGGCGGTGTCCTCGATGACCTCGGGACGGTCGTACTCGGAACGCTGCCCACGCGTACTGCGGCCGGTCACATAGACGGTGGCCCCCGCCGCCCCCAGCGCCACGGCGATCCCGCGACCGGCGCCTCGGGTCGCACCGGCGACGAGCGCGACCTTGCCGGCGAGTGGGGGGTGAGGGTGTGCTGCTGACATGGCTGTCTCCGTATCCAGGACTGCTGGTGCCACTGGGGCTACCCACGACCGATGCATTGATGGTGTCCCGGAAACCGGACAACTTCTGTCGCCTTTTTCGATTACCTCAGCGGTAATCGACGCCCCTCACGGGACGCGGCATGGTGATCAGGTCCAGTCCCGCACCGGAGAGAGGAACCCACGTTGTCCGTATACGAGGACGCCATCCAGCGCTACCGGAACTAATCGCAGTGCACCGGGCTTCAGCCCGGTGGTGAAGCGATTCTGAGAAGTGCTCTGACCTGCTGGTCGGAGCGGACGGGGGTGCTGCTCGATTTACGAAAACCACATGAGCGTGCGGGGCGAAAGTACGGTGACGGCCAGTACGAATGTTCTGATATTCGATCATAAGCCGACTGTTGTACGGTGATTGTCGTGCAGCTTCGATACTCCTTCCGCCTCTACCCGAACGGGCCTCAGCGCGCTGCGCTGGCCCGGGCGTTCGGGTGCGCGCGAGTGGTCTACAACGACGCACTGCGCGCCCGTGAGACCGCGCGTGCTGCCGGTGGGGTGTTTCCGAAGACCGGGGACCTGTCGAAGCTGCTGATTACCGAGGCGAAGAAGACCGGTGAACGCGGGTGGCTGGGCGAGGTGTCCGCTGTTGTGCTCCAGCAGTCGTTACGGGACCTGGATACCGCGTACCGGAACTTCTTCGACGGGCTGAAGGGCAAGCGCCCGCGGATGGGTGTGCCGCGGTTCAAGACCCGTAAGGACAGCCGGCAGGCCGTGCGATTCACCGCGAACGCCCGGTGGAAGATCACGCCGGGTGGTGACCTGTCCCTGCCGAAGATCGGTGAGGTGCGGGTGAAGTGGTCCCGGGCTCTGCCGTCGGTGCCGTCCACGGTGAGTGTGGTCAAGGACGCGGCCGGGCGGTACTTCGCGAGCTTCATCGTGGAGACAGGCCCCGAAGAGACGCTGCCCGCGACCGGGCAGGTCGTCGGTATCGACCTCGGGCTGACCCACTTCGCCGTCCTCTCGGACGGCACGAAAATCGAATCCCCGCGCTTTCTGCGCCGGGCGGAGAAGAAGCTGAAGCGGGAGCAGCGCCGTCTGTCCCGCAAGGCCAGAGGCTCCCGCAACAGGACGAAGGCCAGGGTCAAGGTCGCCCGTGCTCATGCGCGGGTGGCCGACGCGCGGCGTGAGTTTCACCATCAGCTCTCCACACGGATCATCCGCGAGAACCAAGCGGTGGCGGTGGAGGATCTGGCGGTGAAGGGACTTGCCCGTACGCGCCTGGCCAAGTCTGTCCATGATGCGGGCTGGTCGGCATTCGTGGCGATGCTGGAGTACAAGGCCGCCCGGTATGGGCGCGCCCTTATCCGGATCGGGCGGTTCGAGCCGACCTCTCAGGTCTGCTCGCAGTGCGGCGTCAAGGACGGCCCGAAGCCTCTCGACGTACGCGTGTGGCGGTGCCAGGCGTGCCATGTGTGGCTGGACCGGGACATCAACGCGGCGGTCAACGTCGCCAAGGCCGCCGGACTGGCGGTCACGGCCTGTCGAGCGCAGGTAAGACCGGGACCTGTCCCGGCACAGCGCGAAGAAGCAGGAACCCACCGAGACGGTCAGCCGACCGTGGCAGGAATCCTCTCCCTGTAGGGAGAGGAGCGGAAGTCAATTCACCGCCTGGAACGCCACCGCCTCCGGCATGCACCCGGCCGCCGCCGCTAGCTCGCTGTCGTACCGCCCGTGAGCTTTGCCTTGCGGAAGTAGTACCAGCCCATGTTGGAGGACAGGCCTGCCAGCAGTACCCACACGATGCCGAGCCAGTTGCCCTGGATAAAGGAGACCACAGCCGCCGCGATGGCCAGGGCGCAGACGGCGAGGGCGTACAGGGCTAGACGGGGCATGGAGGCGGCTCCTGTCGGGGTTCTCCGGAGTCCGGGGGTCCGGGTCCGGTGCGGTGACCGGATCCGGTGCGGTCCGGTGCGGTCCGGTGCGGCGCGGGGTGCGGTCGTACGGGTCCAGTGTCCCCCATGCCTTCCGCCTCCCCACGCCCGCACCCGCACCGGCACCCGCCCAGGCACGCGCACATGCCACCCGCCACCCGCCCCGGCTACACGTCCGTGATGCGCAGGCCCGCGTGTGCCTTGTAGCGGCGGTTCACCGAGATCAGGTTGGCGACCAGCGACTCGACCTGGTGGGCGTTGCGCAGCCGGCCCGCGAAGACGCCGCGCATGCCCGGGATCCGGGATGCCAGCGCCTGTACGAGGTCCGTGTCGGCGCGTGCCTCGCCCAGGACCAGCACATCGGTGTCGATCCGCTCCACCGACGGGTCCTGGAGCAGTACCGCCGAGAGGTGGTGGAAGGCGGCCGTCACCCGGGAGTCCGGCAGCAGCAGGGCCGCCTGCTCGGCGGCGCTGCCCTCCTCCGGCTTCAGGGCGTACGCGCCCTTCTTGTCGAAGCCGAGCGGGTTGACGCAGTCGATGACGAGCTTGCCCGTCAGCTCCTCCCGCAGGGACTCCAGGGTTTTGGCGTGGCCGTCCCACGGTACGGCCACGATGATCACGTCACTGCGGCGCGCGCACTCCGCGTTGTCGGCGCCCTCGACCCCGTTGCCCAGCTCCGTCGCGGCCGTTTCGGCGCGCTCGGCCGCGCGGGAGCCGATGATCACTTTCTGTCCGGCGAGCGCCAGCCGGTACGCGAGGCCACGCCCCTGGTCGCCCGTTCCGCCGAGTACGCCGACGACCAGTCCCGATACGTCCGGGAGATCCCAGGGGTCCTTGGCCGCTGCCTTGGCCGGCGCCTTGGCGGGTGCCTGGGCAGGTGCCTGGGCAGGTGCCGCGACCGGTGCTGTGGGTGTGCTGCCGCTGTCCGTTGAAGTCATGAACCCGACCCTACCTACCGGCAAACGGTCACGTTCGAGTGAACTCCCGCCGACCCGCCACGCCCCTCACTCCCCTGCGGCAGGATGCGGCCCCATGGATGCCGTACGTGTCGCACTGCTCCGCGAAGTCCTCGCCGGAACGGAATGGCCGGCCGCGGCCCGGCGGTTCGCGGGTGCCCTGCGGGCCTCCGTAGTGCCGCAGGGCGGCGGGCTGCTGCTGGTCGGGACTGCGGCGTACGAGCCCTGGCACCTGGCCGCGCATCTCGTCGACGAGGCCGCCTGGTCCGGGCAGCCGGAGCTGAATCCGACGCTGGTACGGCACCGGGTGCGCCCCGGGGACCCCGCGCACCTGGCCGTCGGCCTCGGCCGGCTCGAAGCGGCGGGCCGGGGTGAGACGCTGCTGATCGTGGCGCCCGAGCGGCCGGACGGCGGGCTGCTGGAGCGCGTGCGCGACGCCCGGCGCGCCGGTGCGACCGTACTGTCCCTGGACGGCGGGGACTCCGAGGTACGCGGCCTGGCGCACGACGCGCTGTCCGTGCTCCCGCCGGTTCCACCGGTCCCACTGGTCCCACTGGTCCCGCCGGTCGCCACGGCCACGGCGGACGCAGGAACAACAGCCACCCACCCGGCCCACGGCGTCGACCTCGACACCGTGCAGCACCTCGTCTCGGCGGCCACCGGCGAGAACAGCCTCCCCGCCCCGCGCGGCCGGCGCCGCTTCCAGGACCGGCTGTCGCGGCTGGCGGACCAGCTGACGGCGCCGCCCCCGTCCCGCTGGTGAACCGTCCCGAGCCGTCCCGAAGCAGCTCCGAGCCGCCTCGAAGCCGTCCCGAGCCGTCCCGAAGCCGCTTGCCTTTCCCCCTCCCCACAATCGAATATGGCACCTCGTGACCAGAACACTCGGCGCGATCCTGCCCGACCTCACCCCCTTCCGCTCCTCCCGGGAATTCCGGTTGCTCTGGGTGCAGGGGCTGGTGACGTTCTTCGGCAGCTCGATGGCCATGATCGCGCTGCCCCTCCAGATCAAGGACCTCACCGATTCCCCGCTCGCGGTGGGCGCTATGGGCGCCGTAGAGCTGGTGCCGCTGATCGTCTTCGGGCTGTACGGCGGCGCCCTGGCCGACGCCACCGACCGGCGTCGCGTCATCCTCCTTACGGAGGCCGGGCTCGGCCTGCTCGCCGTCGTACTCCTCATGAACGCCCTGCTGCCCGAGCCCGCGCTCTGGCCGCTGTACGTGGTCGCCGCCGGCGTCTCCGCGCTGGCCGGGCTGCAACGGCCCGCGCTGGACTCGCTGCTGGCCCGGATCGTCCCGCACGACCAGCTCACCGCCGCCGCCGCGCTCAACTCGCTGCGCTGGCAGATCGCGGCCGTCGCGGGCCCGTCGCTGGCGGGTGTGGTCGTGGCGTACGCGGGCACGGCCACGGCGTACGCCATCACGATCGTCGGCTTCGTCGCCTCTGTACTAATGTGCCTGCGTCTGTCACCCGCGCCGCCCTCCGGGGAGGCCGACAGCCCGTCGCTGCGCTCGATCGTGGACGGCGCGCGGTACGCGTGGAGCAAGCCCGTCCTGCTCGGTACGTACGTGATCGACCTGGGCGCGATGTTCTTCGCGTTCCCGCTGGCGATCTTCCCGTTCCTCGCACAGGACCTGGACGCCCAGTGGGCGCTGGGTCTGATGTACGGCGCGATCCCGCTGGGGTCCATTCTGGTGAGCCTCACCAGCGGCTGGGCCTCGCGGGTCCGGCGGCACGGCCTGATGGTGGTGTTCGGCGCGGCGGGCTGGGGGCTGGGGATCGCGGTGGCGGGCTGGATGTCGAACATCTGGCTCGTACTGCTCTGTCTGGTGGTGGCGGGCGGCGGCGACGCGATCAGCGGCCTGGGGCGCGCCACGATCTGGAACCAGACCATCCCGGAGGAGTTCCGGGGCCGGCTCGCTGGCATCGAGGTGCTCTCGTACAGCTGCGGTCCGCAGCTGGGGCAGGTACGGGCGGGTGCCATGGCGGGCTGGACCGGTACGCGCACCGCCGTCTGGAGCGGCGGGCTGGCGTGCGTGGCGGCGGTCGGGCTGCTGTCGGCCGTGGTGCCGAAGCTGCTGACGTACCACGCGGACACGGACGAGGACGCGCTGCGCCGCCGCGCTCAGAAGGAGGCGGCGGACGCGGCGGGGGCGGCGGGCTCGGCCGAGGCGGCCGGGACCGCGTAACGGCTTACGAGCCGCTGCCGGTGCCCGTACCTGTACCCGTACCCGTACCTGTACCCGTATCCGAGTCGCCCGCGTCGCCCGAGCCGTCCGCGTCGTCCGCGTCGTCACCCTCGGCGGTCTTCGACGCGTCGTGCCACTTGGGGTCCGTCTCCCACTCCAGGTTCCGGTCCTGGGCGGTCTGCATCGCGTGCGCCGCCGCCTCCGGGGTCGGGTACGGGCCGAAGCGGTTCAGGGCCGGGCACTCGGGGCCCTCCTCGACCTTCTGGTGCTTCAGGCAGTAGTACCACTCGCCGGGCTTGCCGACCGTGCGCTTCTTGAACAGGGCCATCATCGGCTCCTTCCCTTGACGCCATGCTGCCCCACGACCGCTCGTTAGACTCGCTGGCATGTCTGGCCAGTCACTGCTCGTACCGGGGCAGCTCTCTCCCGTCCGTTCCGTTCCCGGAAAAATCCGGCGCCCCGAGTATGTCGGGAAGCCCGCTCCTACCCCGTACAACGGGCCGGAAGTGCAAACCGCCGAAACGATCGAGCTGATGCGGATCGCCGGGCGCATCGCCGCGCAGGCGATGGAGGAGGCCGCGAAGCACATCGCGCCGGGGGTGACCACGGACGAGCTGGACCGGGTCGCGCACGATTACATGTGCGACCACGGGGCGTACCCCTCCACCCTCGGTTACCGGGGCTTCCCCAAGTCGCTCTGCACCTCGGTCAACGAGGTCATCTGCCACGGCATCCCCGACTCCACCGTGCTGCGCGACGGCGACATCATCAACCTGGACGTCACCGCGTACATCAACGGGGTGCACGGCGACAACAACGCCACCTACTTCTGCGGAAACGTCGACGAGGAGTCGAAGCTCCTGGTCGAGCGGACGCGCGAGTCGCTGGACCGTGCCATCAAGGCCGTCAGGCCCGGCCGCCAGATCAACATCATCGGGCGGGTCATCGAGTCGTACGCGAAGCGGTTCGGCTACGGCGTCGTCAGGGACTTCACCGGGCACGGGATCAACTCGTCCTTCCACTCCGGGCTGATCATCCCGCACTACGACAGCCCGCACGCCACGACGGTCATCCAGCCCGGGATGACGTTCACCATCGAGCCGATGCTCACCCTCGGTACATACGAGCACGACATGTGGGCGGACGGCTGGACGGTGGTGACGAAGGACCGCAAGCGGACCGCGCAGTTCGAGCACACGCTCGTGGTGACGGAGACGGGTGCGGAGATTCTCACGCTGCCCTGAGGTTGCCGGAGGGTGAGGGCGGGGTAGGTTTTTTACCGACAGGACGTCGGAAACCATTGACTTAGGTAAACCTAAGTAAGAGTATCGGTCCTGGCGGCGACGCGTGTCGCCGCCGTTCGGCCGGCATTCGCCTGCTCCCGTCCCCATTCGGTCTCCGGAGGCCCGCCTTGGACGCAACCGCTACCGCCCCGCACACGTCCGCTCCCACGCCCACTCCTTTCTCCACGCTCATCCGTGTCGCGTCGCACGCGCAGCACACCGAGGCGGAGACATCGAGCTTCATGAGCGATCTGCTGGGCGGCCGGCTCGGCGTGGACGCGTACACGCGCTACACCGAGCAGCTGTGGTTCGTGTACCGCGCGCTGGAGAGCGCGTCGGAGACGCTGCGTAACGACCCGGTGGCCGGCCCGTTCATACAGCCCGAGCTGGCCCGCACCGCCCAGCTGGAGCGCGACCTCGCGCATCTGCGCGGCGGTTCCGACTGGCAGGAGGGCCTGGTGCCGCTCCCCGCGACCGCCGCGTACGCCGCGCGGGTCGAGGAGTGCGCGCGGACCTGGCCGGGCGGCTTCGTGGCCCACCACTACACGCGCTACCTCGGAGACCTCTCGGGCGGCCAGATCATCCGGGACAAGGCCGAGAAGACGTGGGGCTTCGAGCGCAAGGGCGACGGGGTCCGGTTCTACGTCTTCGAGGAGATCACCAACCCGGCCGCGTTCAAGCGGGGTTACCGGGAGCTGCTGGACGCGGTGGCGGCCGACGATCTGGAGAAGCAGCGGATCATCGACGAGTGCAAGCGGGCGTTCGACTTCAACGGGGCGGTCTTCCGCGAGCTGGGTGAAGAGTTCCCGCTGAGCGCGTAGGCCGGCGGAGCCGGCGGGTGCGGGGTGCGGGCCCGTAGGTGGCGCGGGCCCGCCGACGGGCGCGGGCCGCGAAGACCTCCGGCATTGCGCCGGGGGTCTTCGCCGCTCGACAGGCGAAGACCGGATCGGGAAACCGGCCCAGCGGCCAGGAAGGCACTCACAGCCGTACGGACAAGTTCCCCACTGTGGCCATTATGGTCAGCTCGCCACCGATCGCATGCAGGTACGCGGCCATGGTCGAGGTGTCCAGACGCGCGGCGCCCCGCTCGATCTGGCTGACGCGCCCCTGCGTGACTCCCATCGCCGCGGCGACCTGGACCTGCGTGAAGCCCTGGGCCTTGCGGAGACTGGCAAGTTCGTAGCCGCGCTCCTGGTCAACCATATCGGCCTTGATGGCCTCGATACGTTCGCGCTTCTCGGGCGTAATGTCGGCCGTCAGGTCGGCCATGGTACCGAGTTTCATCTGCCCTGCCCTTCCTTCTTCTCCTGCTCCAGAGCCTCAAGGTAGGCCGTGTACTTGCTGTCCGCCTCTTTGATCGCCCTGGGGTACCAGGCCGCCCACTGCCGTCCGGCCGCCTTGTTGCCCGCCACCAGGAAGATGGCCCGCCGCTCGGGGTCGAAGACAAAGAGCATCCGGATACTCACCGTGCCACCGTTGCGCGGACGCAGCTCCCTCATGTTCCGGTAGCGGCTCTTTTCGATCGCCCCCACCGTCGGACGGCGGAGCGCCGGACCTACGTCCTGGAGCCGCTCCAGGGCGGCCATTACGTGCAGATGGTTCTCGGGGTCCTCCTTGGCGAGCGTCCTGATCCAATCCAGCACGTCACCGAAGAACCGCAGCTCATAGGGTTCACCCACACCAATAGATTAGCACAGGCTAATATTCTGAGCAAGCGCCGCGTCGCCCAGGTAAATGGTCAAGGTGCCGTGAGCAGCCGGACCCGGCCGCCGATCTCGATCGTTCCGTCCGGTCCTGGCGCCGTGATCAGCTGCGATCCCCGGCCCTGGGTGATGTTCAGCGCGCGGCCCAGCCGCGCCGTGAGCAGCAGCGCCGCCGCGCCGGTGGCCTCGTCCTCCACGATGCCGTCACCCCGGCGCGGGAAGGCGCGGGCCCTGACGCGGCCCGCCGCCTCGTCCTCCCAGGCCCACGCGTAGAGCCAGCCCTCACCGGGCGGCGGCGCGGGCAGCGCGTCGATCTCGGCGGCGGATCCGTACTGCTGGAGCGTGCGCGGCGGCGCCCACTCCGCGCGGGCGGTGATCCACGTGAACTCGCCGTCCTGGCGGACCCACACCTCCCCCGCCGGCGGGTTCACCACCTCCAGATCGAGCAGCCAGCCCACCCCGACGAGCGGATGCCCGGCGAACGGGAGCCGCAGTCCCGGCGTGTAGATGTCGACCACGCCGAGATCGGGGTCGTCGACGAACACGGTCTCGCTGTAACCGAGTTGGGCGGCAATCGCCTGCCGGTCCGCCCGGTCGGGGTGGTACCGCCCCTCGCGGACGACGCCGAGCGTGTTGCCGTGCCGCCCGTCGGCAGCGCAGAAGACGCTGAGGACGTCGAGGTCAGAGATGTCAGCCACCCGGGCATTCAAACACGGTGGACGGCGGAGCCGTCGGGTCTGTGGTTTGTGGTCTGTGAGGGCCGAGCCCCGGTGACCGCGTGCGGGTTGCCGCCGGGCGGGGCGGGGTCGCCTCCCGGCGAGGGGCCGTGGTCCGTCTTGGGCTCAGCCCGGTGCGTACGTGCGGGTCGTCGCCGGGCGGGGCGGCGTAGCCGCCGGGGCTGTGCTCTGTGGGCCGAGCCCGGTAACCACGTGCGGGTCGTCGCCGGGGTCCCCTCCGGGGGCACGCGCCCGGACTGCACGATTTACGCCGCGTGGCGGGCCGGAACACACAGCGCGGGTCTCGCTCAGCGGCACAAATCGCGCTTTACGTCCGGACACATACCCCCTGCGGTGCCCCCTTCACCACCCGTCACAACCCCCGCGCCCCACGCCCGACCGCGACGGCCAGGGCGAGGATCCCGAGGACGGCCCCCAGCGTGACCGCCACGGCTTCCAGCCGCCTCACGAGGCGGGCCGGTGCGCGGCCCGGTGCGGGTGACGCCGGATCTCCACATTACGGTCACTCACACCGGACAGGTCCCCGGAACACCGCGCCTCCTCCCGCCGCACCCCCAGCCCCGTACACACCTCGCACCCGGCCACCGGCACGGGCTCCAGCCCCGGAAGCCCAAGCCGAGGAGCCTCGCCCATGATCCACTCCGAGCCGCTCACGACGCCTCCCGGGCAGCGCACCAGTCGTCGTACGCGTCATCGAAGAGCCGCACGAACCGCCGGTCCGCCCGGTCCCGTACCTCCCCGAGCAGTGTGTGCCGCGCGTACTCCCACGCAGCCCGATTCTCCGGATGCCGCATGAAATCCGCCGCCACACGCCGGATCGCACCCGAGGCAACCGCGCCGGTCCGGTGCTGAAGAGACCACAGAAGTAACCAGCGCCGACAGTGCAGTTGATACGTACGCTCCTCAGCGGCGAACGCGGCCAACGACGCCCACAACGCGGCCAACGCCGGATGCTGCTCGTCATCGGCCATGAGCCGCGCGTGCATCTCACCGGTGACCAGCCGACACCGTTCACGGTGCTGCCGCACACCGAGCGCGATCTGCACCACACCGACCGCCGAAACCGCGAACAGAGCGAGAGGGACTGCGGACTTCATACGAAACCTTCCATATGTGGGACACGCGGTGGGGTGGACGACCGGGCATGCCGCCGCCGGCGCGTACGTCGGAACGGCCACCACCAGCGCCGCCGACGCCGCCGCCGACCTCTGACGCCACACTCGACGACCGACAGCTCCGGCAGCGCGGTCGGTACGGTGGTGAGGGTGTAACGGCCCGACGCATCCGCCGCGCTGACGATCAGCCGGTCACCGCACACCAGCTGCCGCCGCGCCGCGTCCTGCTGCCCGTGGTCGTCACACCACGCCCGCAACACCGAGGGAACGTGGGGCACTTGAGCCCCCACGGGTACGGGCACGAGCACCGGCCCGGAGTACGCCACCCACGCCGCGTACGGGTCGGGGTCGAGCCCGTCGGCGATCCGGTACGCCTGCCCCCGCAGCCAGTGAAGGGCCCCCTCGGGCGTATACGTCCGCCGCGCGCCCAGCACCACCCGCACCACAGTCCCGTTCACCGGGCCCTCGGCCACCACGGTCGACACGTACACCCGCCCGTTCACGGCGCCGACCCGCAGCTCTCGGCGGGACCACCGGAACCAAGTCGCCTGCGGTGGGGGTGCGTTGCGATCCGCTCGTCACACTCCTCGACGGTCGCCTCCCCGATCCCCCGCCGCGCGTTCTCGCGCCTCCGCGCCCACCAACGGCACAACTCGCAACCGGCGACGGGTTCAGGAGCACTTGCTTGAGGCTCGTACATTTGGCTACTTGTCGCCATTGGCCCGCTCCTTCTCCCGAACCGGTGGTTCGAGACCTGACCCGTGAACTACGTTGCGTGTTCGGACAGCTACGAGAATGCACCGCGAGATTGGCTCAATAGCTGTCGACAAGGAGCCGCTGCACCGCTCCCGTCCGCCCGTTCAACGTGCCCCCACAGGAGGTCAGCACAGATGGCAGGAAGAAGGATCATCACGGGCCGAAGCCAGGAACCGCGTCTGCGGTTCAGCGAGGAACTGGGCCTGCTGCGCGAGCAGAAGAAGCTCAGCCTGCGGAAACTGGCCGAGGCCCTGGGTTGGGACCACTCGCTGTTCGGCAAGATGGAGACCGGCGACAGCCTGGGCAGCGCCGAGGTAGTGCAGGCGCTGGACCAGTACTACGGAACGGCTCCCATGCTGCTGACGCTGTGGGAACTGGCCATGGCGGACCCGTCGCAGTTCCGTGAGCGCTACCGGAGGTACATGATTCTTGAGGCAGAGGCAGTCAGCCTCTGGCACTTCGGAGTCAGCGTCCTGCCGGGTCTGCTCCAGACGAAGGGATACGCGAGGGCTGTTCTCGCGGCGGACCGCATCAACGGCCCTGAACTGGAGCAGCAGGTCGAGGCGCGCATAGGGCGTCGTGCGTTGCTGGAAGGTGAGAACCCGCCGCACTTCCGCACGATTCTGTCCGAGGCCGTGCTGCGCTCGCCATTGCCAGATAGGGAGGAGTGGCGGGAGCAGCTTGAGCATCTCCTCACGATGACCGAGCGCACCACAATCGCCCTGCAAGTACTGCCGCTTGCTATCGGACCACACGGCTTGGACAGCACCAACGTCATGTTCCTGAATGCGCCGGACGGCAGCACAGTGGCATACACAGAGAACGCGCTCCGTGGTGACCTCATCGAACAACCGACACCGGTTCAGCAACTGCAACTCCGGTACGATGCGGTGCGTGACCTGGCCCTGTCACCGGCCGAGTCGCGGAAGTTCATCACGCAGATGTTGGAGGAGGTCTCGTGGGACCCGTCGACCTGAGTACCGCCGTCTGGCACAAGAGCACATACAGCAATTCGTCCGGTGGCGAGTGTGTCGAGGCCGCCAGCAACTTCCCCGGCACCGTACCCGTACGGGACTCCAAAAACCCCCAAGGACCGGCACTCCACTTCCCCACCCCGGCCTTCACCACCTTCATCCAGGCCGTCCAGTCGGACACCTTCACCACCCGCTGAGCCCACCTCAGCACCCCGGGCCCCGCCACTCGCACACTGCTTGACGCGAGTGACGGGGCCCGGTCGCGTTCGCGTGGCAGAGTGGATTCGTGGTGAAGTTCACAATCCGTCCGGCCCGCGCAGAGGACAGCGACGCGGTCCGAGACATCGTCCTCGCCCGCTCGACCTGGCTGGAGGAGCGCGGACTGCCGAGCTGGCGTGCTGACGTGGACCTCGTCAGCACGCAGACGACGAACCCCGACGGGGCCATGTACGTACTGGAAGCCGACGGCCGGCCGGTCGGCTGCACGACCGTAACCGATACGACTCCCCCCATGGCCTGGACCGAGGAGGAGCTGGCCGAGCCGTCGCTCTACCTCTACACCACCATCACCCACCCAGAGACGGCCCGCCTCAAACCCGGCACCCTCATCGCCCTGTGGGCCGTCGACCGCGCCGCGCGGGAGGGCAAGCTGTGGGTCCGTCGTGGGTGCCGGTTCCCCGGCCTGGTGACGTACTACGAACGGCAGAACTTCACCGTCGTTCACACCATGCAGAAGACCCACGGTCCCATGTACCTCATGGCCCGCCGTGCCGAGCGCATCGATGATCTCGAAGACCGTTTCAACGGGCCGCCCAGATCGCGGGTCAAGCTACCTTGACGTCAAGGTGGCCTGACGAGACACTCGGGGCATGCCGACACCCGATGACCTTGAGCGTCAGTACACGCTGCTGACCGCGGTCTCGCGCTACGACGCGTTGCGGACGCGCGACGCGCTCGCGACGCCGTACGGCGCGGACGAGGACGAGGGCGCGGCGGGGGATGCGACCCCGACCGCGCCCCCGGCCGCGCCGCTCGATCCCGACGCGGCGCCGCTGACGCGCGGTGAGGCCCTGGAGGCGCTCGGGCTGGGGGAAGTGATCGCGCGCAAGGCCGGTTACGGACGTCAGTTGTCCGTCCGGTCCGCGCGTCGGGCAGGGGCGTCGTGGTCTCAGATCGGTGCCGCGTTGGGCACCAGCAAGCAGGCGGCCTGGGAAGCGCACAACCGGTGGATCGACGAGCAGGCCAGGCAGCAGGAGGACCCGGGGCACTGGGGCTGGGACGAGAACGACATCGCTGCCGCGCGCACGCTCGCGGGCGAGCCGGATGAGGGGGATGAGGGGGACCGCTCATGAACGAGGACGACGCGCTCGCGGCGGTACGTCACTTCGAACTCAGCGTTCCTCAGGCCGCCCTGGATGATCTGGCGGCCCGGCTGGACGCCACGCGGTGGCCGGACGAGTCCACGGGTCCCGGCTGGTCGCAAGGGGTGCCGCTCGGCTACGTGAAGGAGCTGGCCGCCTACTGGCGTACCGCGTACGACTGGCGGGAGCAGGAGGCGCGGCTGAACCGCGTCCCGCAGTTCATCACCACGATCGATGGGGCGGACGTTCACTTCCTGCACGTCCGCTCCCCCGAGCCGGACGCGCTGCCGCTGCTGATCACCCACGGCTGGCCGGGGTCCGTAGTGGAGTTCCTCGACGTCATCGACCCCCTCACCGATCCACGCTCGCACGGTGGTTCGCCGGGCGACGCCTTCGACGTGGTGGTCCCCTCCATTCCGGGGTACGGCCTCTCCGGGCCGACCCGAGGGCCCGGGTGGGACATCCCTCGGGTCGCGGGCGCCTGGGCCGAGTTGATGCGGCGGCTGGGGTACAGGCGCTACGGTGCGCAGGGTGGTGACTGGGGGCATGCCATCACTCTGGAGCTGGCCGCCCTCGCCCCGGAGCAGGTCGTCGCGATCCATCTGAACACCCTGCTGACCCTGCCCCCGGACGATCCCGCCGTGGCCGCCGAACTCACCGAGGCGGATTGGGCCCGCCTGAACCGGCTCCTTGAGGCGGAGCCCGAGATGTCGGGGTACGCCAAGATCCAGGGGACGCGCCCCCAGACGCTGGCCTACGCGCTGACCGACTCTCCGGTTGGGCAACTCGCGTGGATCGTCGAGAAATTCATGGAGTGGACGGACAGCGACAGCCGGCCCGAGGAGGCGGTGTCCCGCGACCGGCTGCTGACCAATGTGATGCTCTACTGGCTCACCGCGACCGCCGGATCCTCCGCTCGTCACTACTGGGAGGCTGCCCATCCGTCGCGGCCGGCGCGTACCGGGCGCCCCGCCACGCCCACCGGCGTCGCGGTCTTCGCGGCCGATGCCGCCCGCCCGGTCAGGCGGCTCGCCGAGCGCGATCACCACATCGTCCACTGGTCCGAACTGCCCCGGGGCGGCCACTTCGCCGCGATGGAGCAGCCCGGCCTCTTCACCACCGACGTCCGTACCTTCTTCCGGTCCTTCCGCTGACGTCCACGCCCTGACGTCCACGCCCAGATGTCCCCGCTCGGACGTCCACGCTCGGACGTCCCCGCTCCACCGCCGATCCTCCGTGGCAGAACGGTGACAACAGGCCGACGGATATATTTCGTGGCTCGATATATGCTCGCCGTATGACACGCCAGAAACCGTCCCTGACGGAACCGCAGTACTTCATCCTCGCGGCGCTCATGGATGGGCCGTTGCACGGTTACGGCATCATCAAGGCCGCCGAGCAGGCCACCGACGGGCGGCTTCGGATCGCTGTCGGGACCCTCTACGGCGCGCTGGAGCGGATGGAGCGGGCCGGGCTGGTGGTCGATGATCATGAGGAGATCGTGGACGGGCGGGCGCGGCGCTACTACCGGCTTACCGGGGACGGTACGGCGATGCTCGCGCAGGAGGCGCTGCGGATGCAGCAGGCGGCGGCCGTGGTCATCGGGCGGGCGCGGGATGCCGGGGTGTCGCCGGCATGAACCGTGTGCTGCTCGCCGTCTATCCCGAGCCCCACCGTTCCCGGCAGGGGGAGGAGTTGCTGGGCTGCCTGGCCGAGGCGTATCCCGGCCGGTCCTGGCCTCCGCCGCGGGAGTTCGTCGCCCTGGTGCGGGGCGGGGTGCGGGCGCGTGCGCGGGCCGTTGTGGACGATACGGGCCGGCCGTGGTGGCTGGATGGCATCCATCTGACCGCTCTCGCCCTCGCCGCGCTGGCGCTGGTGCCGTATCTGCAGGATGTGTGGCACTGGGCGCTGCGCATCGATCCGGGCATGCACGCCATCGCGTTCCGCTTCTCCGGCTGGTACCCGTGGGCGCAGGGGCCCGGTACGCGGACGCGGCTTCTGCCGTACGGGCTGCTGCCGCTGGTCTGTCTGGTCGCCCTGCTGCGCGGCAAGGCGTGGATCGCGCTGCCGGCCGCGGTGGCGATGGTCTGCGCCGGTGCCACGTTCAACACCACGACGCTCTTCGGCGACGAGGGCAAGGTGGGCATGGGCTACTACGGTCTCGGCGCCCCGATCACGGCCCGTGACCTGGCGCTGTCGGGGGCGCTGGTCGCCGCGTGTGCCGTGCTGGCCGCCCGCCGGCCCGGCCGGCTGCGGCGTCACTCGTACCGCTGGCTGGTCCCCGTCGCGCTCGCCATGTTCGTGGCCGGGGGGCTGCACATCACCGCCGTCAGTCCGGCCTTCCAGCGCGGCCTGTTCGCCGTCGAAGTCGGCGCGCTGCTCGCCGCGTGGGTGGCGACGGCCGCCACCGGGGACTACCGGTGGCTGGTCCCGGTCGCGGTGTTCGCGCTCGTCCGCACGCAGGCGATCGTCGACCGGCCGAACTGGTTCATGGCGTCCCTGCCTGACCTGGTCGTCCTCCTCCTCCTGATCGCGCCCCTCCCCGTCCTGGTGATTGCCGCCCAGCGCCGGCAGGACCGCGCACTGCTCGGACACTGAAGAGAAAACAACGATGACTTCGATGACAACAGCGACAACACAGCAGCGGCTGCGGGCCCGGATCTCGGCTCCGCTGTGCCTCCTTGGGTTTCTGGCGGTCTATCTGATCGCCGTCCGTACCCCGTTCGGGCAGCGGGCGGAGAACTCCCTGTTCGGCGCGGGAGAAGTCGGCGCCAAGCCGGCCTGGATCTACGACTGGTCGGGGGCGGCCTACGGCTCGTCGGCCCTGCCGCCGCTGGAGCACACCGCGATGCCCACCCTGCTCGTGGGCATGGCGGCCATCGCGATCGTCACTCTGGTACGCAGGTGCTGGTGGCAAGGGGTCGCGGCGATCGCGGTCGTCGTGGCCACGATGGGCGGCAAGGAAGTCGCCAGGATGATCCTGACCCGCCCCGATCTGGTCGGCGCGCGCGAGTCGCTCATCGAGTCGAGCTTCCCCAGTGGGCATGTGGCCATCCCCGCCGCGCTGGCCCTCGGCGCCGTCCTCGTCGCCTCCCCGCGCGTCCGCCCCTACGTCACCGTGGCCGGCATGCTGTGGATCGCCGTCATCGCCGCCGCCGTCCTGGCCACGTACCACCACCGGTCCAGCGATGTGCTGGGCTCCACGCTGCTGGCCTGCGCCTGCTACTGCCTCGCGGTCCGGCTGCTGCCGTCGGCCCACGCACCGGCCCACGCACCGGGCGACGCGACAGTCGACACACCCGGCGACGCACCGGCCGACACACCGGCCGACGCACCGGGCGTTACGCGGCACTCTCGTACGCTGCCGGCGGTCGCCCTGGCGGTGTCGGCGGTCGGCGCGCTCCTCGCGGGCGCGCGGGACGACTCCCTCACGCAGTCGCTGGTCTTCGCGACGGCGGGCTTTCTGTGCGCGGCCCTGTTCTGGTTCACCACCACGCAGAGGCCCGCACGCACCGGGCGGTGAGCGCCGCCGCCCGCCCGAGGGCCGTATCGGCCACTGTTCAACTCTCCGCCGCCGTACGGCCACAGCCATTCACCACAGTTCGCTCTGGTCCCTCCCGTACTCTCACAGGAGTCAAGCATGAGCGCAGCAGAGCCCAACCGGCCTGACAGACGTGCCTTGTTGCAGGCCGCCGTCGCGATTCCGGCCGCCGGTGCGGCGGCCTCGGTGCTGGGCGCCGAGCCCGCACACGCACAGGCGGCGGCCTCCGCGGCCTCCGCAGGCGGCCGGTTCGACGTGTCGAGCCCGCGCTTCGGCCTTGCCGTACTGCCGGACACGCAGTATCTCTTCGACGCCGACAGCTCGGACCCCGAGCCGCTCCGGGCGACGTTCCGTTACCTGGCCGCCGAGCGCGAGAGCGGGAACATCGCGTTCCTGGCGCATCTCGGCGATGTCACCGAACACGGCACCGAGCAGGAGATCAAGCTCGCCGCCGAGACCTTCGGCGTCATCCACGGCAAGGTCCCCTACTCGGTGCTCGCCGGGAATCACGACATCAACGGCGGCACCGACCAGCGGGGTGACAGCGCCTACCTGAAGAGCTTCGGGCCCCGGCGTTACGCGAGCATGCCGACGTTCGGCGGAGCCTCGCCCGACGGGTACAACAGCTTCCATGTGATCCGGGCGGCCGGGCGGCAGTGGCTGGTCCTCGCCCTGGACTGGCGGGTCTCGGAGGCCGGTCTGCGCTGGGCGCAGGGGGTGCTCGACGCGCGTCCCACGCTGCCGGCCGTACTCACCACGCATGACCTGGCCTGGGCCGACGACCAGGGCGTCGCGCGGCTCTCCGACAACGGCACCCGCCTGTGGAACGGCATCGTCCGGGGCAACGACCAGATCTTCCTGGCCCTCGGGGGTCACTACTGGCCGCCGGGCCGTACGGTCCTGACCAACGACTCCGGCAACGATGTCCACGTCCACATCACCAACTACCAGGACCGCTACTACGGCGGAGCCGGGATGATCCGCCACTACGGCTTCGATCTGGCGCGGGGTGTGATCGACGTGGAGACGTTCTCGCCCTGGTTCCTCGCCCGGGACCCGGCGAAGAGGACGCCGCTGGAGGCCGAGACCATCGAACTGACCGGCCCCGTCGACCGGTTCACCCTGGACATCGACTTCGAGCGCCGCTTCTCCGGCTTCGCGCCGGTCGTGCCGCCGCGACCGCGCCCGGCCAAGGCCGTCATGCCGCGCGACACCGTGGCGTACTGGCGCTTCGACGCGTCGGGCGCCGCCGCGGCGGGCAGGGCGGGCAGCCCCGTCGCGACGGGCGCGGTGATCCGCGATCTGTCGGGACACGGCAACGGCCTCACCGCCTCCCGCCTGTCGAACAGCGGCCCCGAGGCGCTCACCTGGTCGGACGACCACCACCGGGGCCAGCCGGCGCACGCCAGTCTCCGCTTCGACGGCGGCAAGAACCCGAACCGGGGCGCCATCCTGACCACCTCCTCCCGAGCCCCCCTGAACTCCGAGAAATTCACCGCCGGTTACACCCTGGAGACCTTCATCAGGCTGCCGGAGCCCTTCGAGGGCGACCACGCCTGGATGGGCATCATGAGCTGGGAGGGCCGCAACGGGGACGCGGGCAAGACCACCGGCTGGTCCCCCGACGAGCCGACGTGCAGCCTCAACCTGTCGCCCGAGCGGTTCCTCCAGTTCGTGGTCTACCCGCACCGGCAGAACGCCGACCCGACCTCCTGGAGCCACGCCGTCCCCGTGGGCCGCTGGATGCACATCGCCGTGGTCAACGACGGCCGCCGCACCGTGATGTACGTGGACGGCTCCAGGATCGCCCGTAACCCCGCGCAGCCGTCGACCGGCATCGCCACCCTCGGCAAGCCCTTCGTCATCGGTGGCACTCAGTTCAACGAGGCCTTCGGCCAGGGCTTCTACGGCTGGATCGGTGACACGCGCATCGTCAAACGCGCCCTGAAACCGCGGGAGTTCATGACATCTGCCGCCCGGAGCCGGAACGGGAACGGGAACGCGTAGGCCGTTGGGGCCCGGGTCCGGGTGCCGAGTGCCGGGCGCCCGGTGTCATGTGTCCTGGAGTGCGTATGCCGCACTCCAGGACACAGCACAGGTCCCGCATGACCGGTAGCCCGCGCTCAGTCGAGGCAGAACTCGTTGCCCTCGATGTCCTGCATATTGAGGCACGACTCGTTGAATCCGTCGGCACGCAGCAGTTGCCCGCGTACGGCGCCGAGCGGGATCAGCCGGGCGCACTCGGCCTCAAGCGCGGCCAGGCGCTCCTCGCCCACGAGGCCGGTGCCGACCCGCACGTCGAGATGGAGCCGGTTCTTGGCGGTCTTGCCCTCGGGAACGCGCTGGAAGAACAGTCGCGGGCCCTCGCCCGAGGGGTCCACGCACGCGAACGCCGAACCCTGGCGCTCGGGCGGCAGGGAGCGGTCGAAGTCGCCCCAGGTGGCGAACCCCGGCGGTGGCGGCGGTACGACGTACCCCAGCACCTCGCACCAGAAACGGGCGACGCGCTCGGGGTCCGCGCAGTCGAAGGTGATC
The DNA here is from genome assembly GCF_040701725.1 of Streptomyces sp. NPDC093109. Taxonomy (NCBI): domain Bacteria; kingdom Bacillati; phylum Actinomycetota; class Actinomycetes; order Kitasatosporales; family Streptomycetaceae; genus Streptomyces; species Streptomyces sp. NPDC093109. The sequence goes on along the minus strand of NZ_JBFBEZ010000012.1, from coordinate 145,353 downwards.
TGGACCTGCTTGATCGATGACGCCATCGGGACATCGTAGAGGCGGGTCCTGAGGTGGGGCGAACCATATTCGTCCGGCGAGCCGTATGCGTCCCGGCGGGCCGTACGCGTCCCGGCGAGCCGTATGCGTCCCGGCGCGTCGTACACGTCCCGGCGCGTCGTACGCGTCCCGCCGGTCAGGCGCGGTAGGCGGCCGTCGCGATCCGGACGAAGGAGCCGATCAGCGGATTCGCGTCGGCCTCGTTCCAGGCCACCACCACCCCGCTCGGGGCCATGTCGGTCAGGGGCACCACGGCCAGTTCCTCGGGGTGGTCGTGGCCGAGCGGGGTCATGCCGACCGTGCCGTTCCAGAGCACGGCCTGCATGCACTCCTGGACGGCGCGCACCACCGGCCCCTCCCTCGGCTCGCCGCCGCTCCAGTACGCCTGCCAGACGGGGTCGGTGCCCGCCGGGAACCGGAACCACTGCCGGTCCGCCAGGTCGGCCAGCTTCAGGGTCGCGCGGTGTGCCAGCGGATCGTCGGCGCGGAGCACCGCGCCCACCGGGTCGGCGCGCAGCCCGCGCACGCTCAGACCGGTCTCGTCGAACGGCCCCCTGGTCAGGGCGATATCGACCAGTCCGGCGCGCAGCCCGCAGGTCGGATCGGTCAGATCGGTCTCGCGGACGCGGACCTCGACATCCGGATGGAGCCGGCGGAAGGCGGCGGCCAGCCGCTTCGCGCCCGGGTCGGTGCTGTCGCCCAGGATGCCGACGGTGACGGTGACGGTCGCGGCGCCGGCCGCCGCCGCCACCCGTTCGCGTATCCGGTCGGCCCGGTCGAGCAGCGTACGTGCCTCGTCCAGCAGCACCGCCCCGGCCGGGGTGAGGGTGACACCGGCGGGCGAGCGGTGCAGCAGCACGGCGCCGAGGTCGCTCTCCAGCCGCTTGATCGCCCGGCTCAGCGGCGGCTGGCTCATGTGCAGCCGGGCGGCGGCGCGGCCGAAGTGCAGCTCCTCGGCGACGGCCACGAAATAGCGCAGCGTACGTACCTCCATGACCGGGGACGATACCCGTTCGGTATCGGCTTCGCGGAACAGGTCTTGGACGGCCGGGGCTCCCGGGCAGTGGAATCGGCGTATGACGACTGATGAGGCAATTGATGAGGCAGCTGGTAAGGCAACTGGTGACACCAGGACCAGTAAGCCGGTTACCGATCCCCCCGTGTCGGTGGTCGGTCCCGGCGACGGCGAGACGATCGTCCTGGGCACCACGCGCATGCGCCTCCTCGAAGACGGCAGCACCACCGGGCACCGCCTCGGCCTCGCCGAATCCGTCCTGGCGCCGCACACGCCCGGACCGCCGCAGCACCGCCACGCCCAGCACGACGAGGGCTTCTACATCATCTCCGGCACAGTGCGCTTCACGGTGGGGACGGAGGAGTACGACGCGATCCCCGGCACCCTGGTGATGGTCCCGCCCGGAGCGCCGCACGCCTTCGCCAACGTGACCGATCAACCCGCCGTCATGCTCAGCGTGTTCACCCCGGATCTGTACGTCCAGTACTTCCGCGACCTGCGGGACACACTCGCCGGTGGCCAGGCCCTGGCGCCGCAGGCACACGCCGAGTTGATGGGCCGCTACGCCACTGTGCCGGCGCCCGAGTTCGCCACCGAGCCCGCAGCCGGCCCCGGCCGGAAGCCGGGTGTGCGCACACCGTGAACGTCGCATATTGGATCGTCGCCGGCCTGCTCGCCCTCTTCTACCTCTACGGAGGCGGGGTGAAAGTGGTCCGGAGCCGTGAGCGGCTCCGGCCGATGATGGCCTGGGTGGACACCGTGCCGATGCCGGCCGTCAGGGCCCTCGGGGTGGTCGAAGTGGCCGGTGCCGTCGGGCTGATCCTCCCGCCGCTGACCGGCGTCGCACCCGGGCTGGCCCTGACGGCGGCCGTGGGGTTCGTGGTGCTTCAGATCGGCGCGACTGTCGTTCATCTGAGGCTCGGGGACCGACAGGTCGCCCTCAACGTCACGCTCTTCCTCACCGCGATCGTGGCCGCCCTGCTGGCGACGACCTGGCTGTGACCTGACGATGACAGCGTCGAGGCCCCTGGCGCGCACGTCACCGTACCGTGCGGACCAAGGGCCTCGATGGCGTGTGATGGCGTGTGTTACGCCGTCTCGTCCAGGGCGTCACGGCGGCGCTTGGCCGCGAAGACGACCGCCGCGCCCGCCGCCGCGATGGCGCCGGCGCCCGCGAGGAGCGAGCCGACCGGGACGTCCGAGCCGGTGGAGGCCAGCGAGCCGCCGGTGCCGCCGGTGGTGGAGCCGCCGGTCGTCGAGCCGCCCGTGGTGGAGCCCGAGGTGCTCCCGCCCGACGTGCTGCCCGTGGAGGTGGAGCTGCTGGGCGTGGCGCTCGCGGAGGGCAGGGAGCTGCCGTCGCCCAGGGAGACGGCCAGGGTCAGCGGGTCGAGGGCGGTGCCCTCGGTGTACATGCCGCTGAACGCCTTGGAACCGTCGGCGGTGAGGGTCGCCGGGACCGCGTCGAGCGTCAGGACGCCGTCCTTGGCCGCCAGGTCGCCCGCCGGGAGGTCCAGTGTGGCGAAGGGGACGGCGTCGGACGTGGTGACCTTGTGGGTCGTCATGTCCTTCGTGCTGATGTCGGCGTAGAGGACCGCCTTGCCGGCCGCCGCCTTGACCTGGAGACCGCTGAGGTTGAGGTCGAGGAGGTACTCGCCGTCCGTCTCGTGGCCGACGAAGCGCACCTTGCCGCCGAAGGACGCGTCCAGCGTCTGCGCGTCGGCGTCGAACTCGCCCGTGCCCTTCGGGAAGCGGTACGCGCTGCCCGACTGCGTTGCGCCACCGCTGAGTTCGACCTTGCCGTTGGCGATCGGGCCGACGACGTACGAGCGGAAGGACTCCTTGAGGCCCCAGTCGAGGTTGCCGTCGACGATCTTGCCGTCCTCGGCCGCCGGGGTGGACGGGGAGGTGGAGGCGGAGGCGGACGGCGAGGCGGAACCGCTCGACTCCGACCCGGTGGGGGTGGGGCTCGGGTTCCCCGAACTCGGCGGCGGGCTCGTGGGCGGCTCGGAGGTGGGCGGCTCCGAGGTCGGGGGCTCGGAGGTGGGCGGCTCGTCGGTCGGTGTGTCGGACGGGTCCGGGTCGGTGCCGCCGCCCGTCGCGTACTTGACCGACAGCGTCGCCTTGTCGAGCTCCGTACCCTCCTTGTACATCCCGTTGAACGCCTTGGCGCCGTCGGCGGTCAGCGTCGCCGGGATGTCCTTGTACGTCAGCGAGCCCTCGCCGGTCTCCGGGCGGAGGCCGGTCAGGTCGATCGAGGCGAGGTCGATGTCGTCCTGGGTGGCGCCGTTGAGGGTGACGTCGGCCTGGATGGAGCCCGTCGTCCCGCTGGTGACGACCTTGAGATCGGTGATCTTGATGTCGAAGCCGTGCGCGGCGGAGCTGAAGCGGACCGTTCCCTCGTGCGCCGTCTTCAGCGCGTGCGTGGTCGGGTCGTAGCTGCCGGTGCCGTTCGGGAAGGTGAGGACACCGTTGCCGTCGGCCTGCGTGGCGCCGTCGGTGGGCGTGATGGTGCCTGCCGCTATCCCGGTCACGTACTTGCGGAAGGACTCCTTGAGCCCCCACTCCAGGGTGGAGTCCGTCAGCGCCAGCGTCGGAGTCGCCGAGGGCGCCGCCGCGAGCGCCGGGAGTGTGAAGGCGGTGATGCCGAGCGTGGCCGCTGTCGCGATCGCGGCGGCCATCGCTCTGGAGTTTCTGGGGCGGCGAGTTACTGCTGCTGCCATGGTGGGTGGTCTCCTTGAAGACGGATACGTGTGTGTCGCGCTACGTGTGTGGGGGCGAGCGGCCTTGCGGGGGAGGTGGGGTCTTGGGGGCGGGGCGGGACGGGACGTGGCGGCCGGAGGCGGTGTCAGGGGGTGGCGTCGGGAGGCGTCGCCGCGCCCCGCCGCCTGCGGATCAGGAAGAACGCCGCGCCCGCCGCGACGAGCACTCCCGCGCCGATCGCCGCGTACGTCCCGGTGCCCACGGACGACGAGGAAGCCGCCGTCTCGGTGGCATCTCCCGTGGGGGCGGGGGATGCGGACGTCTTCTCGGTGGCGGTCGGCTCGGGGGAGGCGGTCGCCGTGTCACTGCCCAGGTCGGGCAGGGCGGGCAGCTGGGCCTTCGTGTCCGTGGTGACGGCGAGCGAGACGGGGTCCATCTCCGTACCGGCCGGGTAGAGCGAGCCGAACGCCTTGGCGCCCTGCGCGGTGAGCTTGGCGGGGGCCTCGGTGAGGGCGGCGAGGCCGTCCTTCGGGGTGAAGTCCTTCGCCTCGAAGGTGATCAGCGGTACGGCGTCGGACGCGGACTTCGACTCGGACTCCGACCCGGACTTCGACTCCGACTCCGACGTGGGCTTCGGCTCGGACTCCGCGTCGGCCACCTTCGCGTACAGCCTGCCCGTCTCCCCCGTCACCTTTACCGCCACCTCACTCAGCGTCAGATCCAGTCCGGTGCCGGTGAATTGGACCGTTCCGGCGAAGGAAGCGTTCAGCGTACCCGCATCCGCGTCGTACGTGCCCTTCCCCTTCGGGAAGCGGAAGAGCGCACCGCCGTCCAGGGCTCCGCCGGACAGTTTCCACTCGCCCTGGGCGATCGCGCCGGTCACGTACTCGCGGTACGTACGGCGGACACCCCAGTCGACGGCCGCGTCCTGGAAGGACTTCGCGGCCTTCTTCTCCTTGCCCTTGTTCTTGTCCTTGTCGGCCTTCTCCGACGCGGAGGCGATGGCCGACGGGGTGGGCGTGGGTGTCGGCGTCGCCGTCCGCTGCTCCGCCTGTACGTCCACCGACAGGCTCACCGGGTCCAGCTCCGTACCCGCCGTGTAGTACCCGGCGAAGGCGGTCGCGCCCTGCGAAGTGAGCGTCGCCGGAACGTTGTTGAGGGCGATCGGGCTGCCGCCGCCCTTCATGTTGATCCCGGAGAGGTTGAGCGACGCGAACGGGACCTGGGCGGACGTGGTGACCTTGCCGGTTCCCCGCGCCCTGCTGACCATGTCCGCGTAGAGGGTGCCGCTGCCGCCGGAGATCCGGACGGCGGGATTGCTGATGGTCAGGTCGAGTTCATTCGTCCCGTCGGACTTCTTGTGGCCCGTGAAATGGACCCCGCCGGAGAACCCCGACCGGAACGCGCCCGTCGCCGGGTCGTACGTTCCCGTCGCCGAATGGAATCGGAACTGACTGCCGCCGACCGTGGCCGCGCCACCCGTCAGCGTCCAACTGCCCTGCGCGATAGGCCCGGTGATATAGCTCTGGAATGAGGATTTGATTCCCCAGTCGAGCCTGCCGCCCCGTACCGTACGGTCCGCCGCCTGCGCACCGGCGGCCGGCAGCAGAGCCACCGGGAGCGCCAGGAGAAGCGCGACAACGAGTGCGCGCACGGGTCCGAGTCCGCGCACGGGTCTGAAGGACTGCATCAACTCTCACCCATCACTGGTAATCCGAATAGAGCCCCGGGCCTAGTAAGCGAGGTAAGGCTAACCTAAGCTATATCCGGCCTTTGCTGGAACCCCTTCCGGCCCCGGAAAAAGAACAGGATGGTGTGCTCCGTGCGCGGAACACGTCTGTCGGGTGCACTCCTCTCCGTGCTCCTCCTCACCCTGACCGCGACCGGCTGCGGCGGGGGCGGAGGCAGTGACGGAGGCGGTGACGGAGCGGGCGGCGGTACGGGTACGACGGGCGCCGGGACGTCCGCCGAGGCCGCCGCCGACCGCGTCGAGCCCCTCGCCACCGCGCCGAAGCCGCAGCTTCCCGTGACGGTCACCTCCGCCGAAGGCCGGAAGGTCACCGTCACCTCCACCGACCGGATCGTGCCGCTCACCGGTGCGCTGAGCGAGATCGTCTTCACCCTCGGCCTCGGCGAGAAGGTCGTGGCGCGCGACATCACCGCCACCTTCGAGCAGGCCGCCAAGCTGCCGGTGGTCACCCGGGCGCACGACGTCTCCGCCGAGGGCGTGCTGTCGCTGCGGCCGACCCTCGTCATCGCCGACACCACCACGGGACCGGCCGAGGCCATCGGCCAGATCCGCGACGCGGGCATCCCGCTGGTCGTCGTCGAACCGGCGAAGAGCCTCACCGACGTCGGCGAGCGCATCGACACCGTCGCCGCCATGCTCGGCGTCAAGGCGGCGGGCACGGAGCTGAAGCAGCGTACGGAGGACCGGATCGCCGCCGTACAGAAGGACATCCCGGCGCCCGGGGACGGGAAGGACGGCGGCAAGCCGCGCGTGGCGTTCCTCTATCTGCGCGGCTCGGCGGCGGTCTATCTGCTCGGCGGCGCGCAGTCCGGGGCGAGTTCGCTGCTGGAGGCGGCGGGCGCGGTCGACGCGGGCAAGGAGTCCGGCCTGTCGAAGGACTTCACGCCCATCACCAGCGAGGCGCTCGCCAAGGCCGCGCCGGACGCGATCCTCGTGATGACGAAGGGGCTCGCCTCGGTGGGCGGGATCGACGGGCTGGTGAAGATCCCCGGCGTCGCGGAGACGCCCGCCGGGATGGACCGCCGGGTCGTCTCGTACGCCGACGGGGTGCTGCTGAACTACGGGCCGCGCACGGACGAGGTGCTCAAGTCGATCGTGGAGCAGCTGTACGGAACCGCGAGCGGGAACGGGAAGTGACGTGACGACCACACCCACGACCACGACCGCAGCCGATGTCGGCACCGCCCCCGACGCCGGCACCGGCGACGCCCCCGCCGCCAACTCCCGCCGCCTGCCCGGCCGTACGGCCCTGCTGACCGTCGCCCTGATCGTCGCGCTCGCCGTCCTCTGCCTGCTCTCCGCCGGCATCGGCGCGTACCACATTCCCCTCGGCGACATCGTCTCCTCCGCCCAGCACCGCATGGGCCTCGGCGGCGCTGCGCTCGACCGTGTCGGCGAGAGCGTCCTGTGGAACGTACGGCTCCCGCGCGTCGTCCTCGCCCTCCTCGTCGGCGCCTCCCTCGGCTGCGCGGGCGCGCTCATGCAGGGCGTGTTCGGCAATCCGCTGGCCGAGCCCGGCGTCATCGGGATCTCGGCGGGCGCGGCGGCGGGTGCCGTGGGCGCGATCGGGCTGGGGCTGACCCTCTTCGGCAACTGGACGGTGACGGTCTTCGCGTTCGTCGCCGGGCTGGCGACGGTGCTGCTGGTGTACGCGCTGTCGCGCTCAGGCGGCCGTACGGAGGTGGTCACGCTGATCCTCACCGGTATCGCGGTCAACGCGTTCGCGGGGGCGCTGATCGGGCTGTTCATCTTCTTCGCGGACAACGCGCAGATCACCCAGATCACGTTCTGGCAGCTCGGCTCGCTCGCCCAGGCGACCTGGCCGAAGGTGCTCGCGGTGCTGCCGTGCGCGCTGGTGGGGCTGGCGGTCGCGCCGTTCTACGCACGGAAGCTGGACCTGCTGGCGCTCGGCGAACGGCCCGCCAGGCACCTGGGCGTGGATGTGGAACGGCTGCGGATCACGCTGGTCCTGGTGGTCGCGCTGCTGACGGCGGCGGCGGTCGCGGTGGCGGGGATCATCTCGTTCGTGGGGCTGCTCGTCCCGCATCTGCTGCGGATGGCGAACGGCCCCGGCCACCGCTTCCTGGTGCCGGGCAGCGCGCTCGGCGGGGCGGTGGTGCTGATCGCGGGCGACTTGGCGGCCCGTACGGTGGCTGCCCCGGCGGAGCTGCCGTTGGGTGTGCTGACGGCGCTGTTCGGGAGTCCGTTCTTCTTCTGGCTGCTGCGTCGAACGCGGCGTAAGCAGGGTGGTTGGGCATGAGCTTCAGAGGTCTGTTCGCCGCGCGCTCGCGCGTCCTCCCCTCCCCCGTCGCCCCCGGCTCCCCCGTCGCCGAGGTCACCGGGCTCCATCTGCGGCTCGGCGGGCGCGACGTACTCGCCGGGATCGAGCTGACCGCCCGCGCCGGCGAGGTGCTCGCGCTCGTCGGGCCGAACGGGGCCGGAAAGTCGACGCTCCTCGCCGCCCTGGCCGCCGATCTGCGGCCGGACCGGGGCGAGGTACGGATCGACGGGCGGCCCGTCGGCGCGTGGAGCCCGCCCGAACTCGCCCTGCGCCGCTCGGTGCTGCCGCAGGCGGCGACGCTGTCCTTCCCGTTCCCGGTGCTGGACGTCGTACGGATGGGACGTGCGCCGTGGGCCGGGACGCCGCTGGAGGACGAGGACGGCGCGGCCGTCGCGGAGGCGATGGCGGCCACCGAGGTCACCGCGTTCGCGCCGCGCCCCTTCTCCGCGCTCTCCGGCGGCGAGCGCGCCCGGGTGGCGCTGGCCCGGGTGCTCGCCCAGCGGGCCCCGCTGCTGCTGCTCGACGAGCCGACCGCCGCGCTGGACCTGCGCCACCAGGAGCTGGTGCTGCGGATCTGCCGGGACCGCGCGGCGGCGGGCGACGCCGTCGTCGTCGTACTGCACGATCTCGGGCTCGCGGCGGCGTACGCGGACCGGACGGCCGTCCTGCACGACGGGCGGATCGCGGCGGAGGGGCCGCCCGCCGAGGTCTTCGGGGACGAACTGCTGAGCCGGGTCTACCGGCAGCCCGTCGAGGTGCTCCCGCACCCCCGGACGGGCACTCCGCTGGTGATCCCGAAACGGGGTGCGTGACGGGAGCCCGGCGGGACGCCCGACGGGGTGCTTGACGGGGCGCTTGGCGGGGCGCTTGACCCGCCCTTGGGACGCTCTTGGCCGGACCGATTCCGGTCCGAGAGTTTCCTGTGATTTCGCTGTGCACAGGGGCCGTTCAAGGGTGGAAATGAGAGGTGAATCACTGGACGAATCGGGATAACTAAGGTAAGCCTCGGTTAAGTTATCCCAGCTGAACCCGCGTTTTCCGGCCGTTGCCACCTGCTCGATCTCGCCACATCCCGCCGTACTCCTTCCGAATTCCCTTCCATCGTGGAGCCCGTATGCGACCCGTCCGTCTCTCCGTCGTCACCGCCACCGCGGCCGTCGCCGCCCTGGCCGCCGTCACGGGCTGCACCGCGAAGAGCGACTCCGAGGCCGGCGCAGGCGCCGTCCAGGTCGTCGCGAAGGACGACGCCTGCGAGGTGTCGAAAACGGAGTTCCCCTCGGGCCATGTGGAACTGGCCGTCGAGAACAAGGGCTCGAAGGTCACCGAGGTCTATCTGCTCTTCCCCGACGACCGCATCGTCACCGAGCGCGAGAACATCGGCCCCGGCACCAAGGCGAAGATCACCGCCGAGGTCAAGGCCGGCTCGTACGAGATCGCCTGCAAGCCCGGCATGAAGGGCAAGGGCATCCGCCAGAAGGTCACCGTCACCGGTGGTACGGCCGCCAAGCGCAGCCCGGAGATGGACGCCGCGGTCGCCGCGTACCGTACGTACGTCCAGGAGCAGGCCGACGAGACGCTGCCGAAGGTCAAGGTCTTCACGGACGCCGTGCGCGCCGGGAACATCGAGGCCGCGAAGAAGGCGTACGCGCCCTCGCGCATCGGCTGGGAGCGTACGGAGCCGGTCGCCGAGTCGTTCGGCGACATCGACCCGTTGGTGGACACCCGCGCCGACGGCCTGGAGTCCGGCCAGAAGTGGACCGGCTGGCACCGGCTGGAGAAGGAACTCTGGCAGGACAAGAAGCTCGGCACGGACGCGACATCGCTCGCGAACGAGCTGGACAAGGACCTGCTCGACTGGCAGAAGCGGGTCGGCCGCGCGGAGATCACCCCGACGTCGATGGCGAACGGCGCGAAGGAACTGCTCGACGAGGTCGCCGCCGGCAAGGTCACCGGCGAGGAGGAACGGTACAGCCACACCGACCTGGTGGACTTCAAGGCGAACGTCGAGGGCGCGGAGAAGTCGTACGAGCTGCTCAAGCCGGTCGCCCAGAAGAACGACCCGGCGCTCGTGACCGAACTGGACAAGCAGTTCGCCGCGTTGAACAAGCTGCTCGACAAGTACCGTGACGGCGCCGACTCCTACAAGTTCACCTCGTACGAGAAGGTCACCGAGGCGCAGCGCAAGGAGCTGTCGGACGGCGTCAACGCGCTGGCCGAGCCGCTCTCCAAGCTCGCCGCGGCCGTGGTCAAGTAGCCATGGAACAGAGCGGATCGACCGAGCGAAGCACGGACCGAGGCACGGACGGGAAACCCGCGCCCTCCCGCCGCGCCCTCCTCGGCTGGGGCGGTGCCGGGCTCGCGCTCGGCGCCGCCGCGGCCGGGGGCGCGGCGGCGGCCCTGCGCGACGGCGACGGCGGGGACACCACGGGAGCCGCCGCCGACAGCGGCGCGGCGGTCGCCTTCCACGGCCGCCACCAGGCCGGGATCGCCACGCCCGTCCAGGACCGGCTGCACTTCGCCGCGTTCGACGTGACGACCGACGACCGTGCGGAGCTGATCCAGCTCCTCAAGGACTGGACGCGGGCCGCCGAGCGGATGACGGCCGGGCACGCGGTCGGCGACGGCGCGTACGGCGGGCTTGCGGAGGCGCCGCCCGACGACACGGGCGAGGCGCTGGGCCTCAAGCCGTCCCGGCTCACGCTGACCGTCGGGTTCGGTCCGGGGCTGTTCACGAAGGGCGGCAAGGACCGGTTCGGGCTGGCGAAGCACCGGCCGGCCGCGCTGCCCGACCTGCCGAAGTTCCCCGGCGACAACCTCGACCCGGCGCGCGGCGGCGGCGATCTCTGCGTCCAGGCGTGCGCGGACGATCCGCAGGTCGCGGTGCACGCGATCCGCAATCTGGCCAGGATCGGCTTCGGGAAGGTCGCGGTGCGCTGGTCGCAGCTCGGCTTCGGCAAGACGTCGTCCACGACGCCGGGGGCGCAGACCCCCCGTAACCTCTTCGGTTTCAAGGACGGCACCAGCAATATCGCCGTCACCGAGACCGACGCGCTGGCCAAGTACGTCTGGGCTGCGGCGAAGGACGGCGGCGGTAGTGGGGACGAGAACTGGATGGCGGACGGCTCCTACCTCGTCGCCCGCCGGATCTCGATGCGGATCGAGAGCTGGGACCGTACGTCCCTCCAGGAGCAGGAGGACGTCTTCGGCCGGGACAAGGGCGAGGGCGCGGCGGTCGGCAAGGCGCGCGAGCACGACGAGCCCAATCTGAAGGCCATGCTGCCGACCTCGCATGTGCGCCTCGCTCACCCGGACTCCCACCACGGGGTGCGGATGCTGCGCCGCGGCTACTCGTTCACGGACGGTACGGACGGGCTCGGCCGGCTGGACGCGGGGCTGTTCTTCCTGGCGTACCAGCGGGACATCCGGGACGCGTTCATTCCCGTACAGCGGTCTCTGGCGCGCTCCGACGCGCTCAACGAATACATCCAGCACGTGGGTTCCGCGGTCTTCGCGATCCCGCCGGGCGTCCGGGACAAGGACGACTGGTGGGGCCGGACGCTGCTCTCCTGACCTCTTCTTCACCCGTTTTGTAAGGAGTTCCGACGTGTTCGGAAACTATCTGATCGGACTGCGCGAGGGCCTTGAGGCCAGTCTCGTCGTCTGCATCCTGATCGCCTATCTGGTGAAGACGGAGCGGCGGGACGCGCTGCGGCCCATCTGGATCGGCATCGGCGTCGCGGTCACGCTCGCGCTGGCCTTCGGCTTCGGGCTCGAATACGGCTCGCAGGAGCTGACGTTCGAGGCGCAGGAGGCGCTGGGCGGCTCGCTGTCGATCATCGCGGTCGGCCTGGTCACCTGGATGGTCTTCTGGATGCGCCGTACGGCACGGCACCTGAAGGCGGAGCTGGGCGCCAAGCTGGACGCGGCGCTCCAGATGGGGACGGGCGCGCTGGTCGCGACGGCGTTCCTGGCGGTCGGCCGGGAGGGGCTTGAGACGGCGCTGTTCGTGTGGGCGTCGGTCCGGGCGTCGTCGGACGGTACGCACGCGCCGCTGATCGGGGTGCTGCTGGGCATCGGGAGCGCGGTGGTGCTGGGCTGGCTGTTCTACCGGGGCGCGCTGCGGATCAATCTGTCGAAGTTCTTCACCTGGACCGGCGGCATGCTGGTGATCGTCGCGGCGGGTGTGCTCGCGTACGGTGTGCACGATCTCCAGGAGGCGCGTTTCCTGGGCGGGTTGTCGAGCACGGCCTTCGACATCAGCGCGACGATCCCGCCGGACAGCTGGTACGGGACGCTCCTGAAGGGCGTGTTCAACTTCCAGCCCGATCCGACGGTGCTTCAGGTCGTCGTCTGGTTCCTGTATCTGGTCCCGACGCTCGCGCTGTTCCTCGCCCCGGTAGGGTTCGGTCGTCCGGCGGGGGTCCCCGCAGGGGTGAAGGAGCAGAAGGCGACCGATGAGCAGGCTGAGAAGGCCGGTCCGGACGGCGGCGTCGCTCGCGGCGGTGACGGCGCTGTCGCTGACGGCGAGCGGATGCATGACGGTGCACGGGGAGTTGGCGGTTCTGCCGGCGGCGGCGCCGACTGAGGCCGAGCAGGCGCTCCAGGCGTTCACCGACGCGTACAACGCGGCGGACAGGGCGTACGATCCGACGCTCGACGCGGACCGGGTGGCCGGTCCGCTGGGCGCGATCAACCAGGCCGGGCTGCGGGCCAGGTCCCTCACGTCCCCGGGCGGCAATGCCGCGCACCAGCCGCTGGCGCTGACCGACGCGAAGTTCACGATCCTCAAGAAGGCGGGCTGGCCGCGCTGGTTCGTCGCGGACACCGACAGCAACCGCGACCGGGACGACGGCGGCGCCGCCGACACCCGCTGGATGCTGGTCTTCGTGAAGAGCGGTCCCGATGCGGACTGGAAGGTCCCGTATCTGACCATCGTCCCCGAGGACGGCGTCCCGGCCTTCAGGACGGACAAGGACGGTTTCGGCGTACCGGTGGAGCCGGACACCGAGGCGCTGGCGGTGGCGCCCGGGAACCTGAGCAAGGAGTACGCCTCGTACCTGGGCGACGGCACTCCGGCGCACTTCGCGGACGGCCCGCACACCAGCGAGTGGCGGGCGGCGCGCAAGAAGAAGGAGCGGCTGCCGGGGATAGCCACGCAGTACGTCGACCGGGCCGCGACGGACGGCGATTTCGCGCCGCTGGGCGTGGAGACGGCGGACGGTGGCGCGCTGGTCTTCTTCGCGACGCGCTACTTCGAGCGCCAGACGGGCGCGAAGGGGGTAAAGCCGCAGGTGAGCGCGGATGTGCGGGCGCTGATGACGGGCGAGGTGACGAGCACGCTGACGAAGCAGTGGGTCTCCAGCCAGTCGGTGCTGGTGCCGCGCGCGGGGGCGTCGTCGTCGCAGAAGGTCGAGATCGTGGGCCGGCTCCAGGGAGTGACGTCGGCGAAGGGGTCGTAGGGGGCGTAGGGAGCGTAGGCAGTACGGGTACGGGTACGGGCGCCGAGCGCGAGGCCCGTACCCGTACCCGTACCCGTGTACCCGTAGACGGCTGAACGCGGTGCCTCAGCGGCCCAGCGGCCAGGCGACCGCGTGCGGATCCAGCTCGCTGTTCTCGCCGGCGTAGCGCGCGCAGGCGTCGGTCAGCGCCTCCAGCAGGGTCAGCGGATCCGGCAGCGGATGCTCGGGGCCGCGCAGCCACCGTACGGACAGTTCGCCGGGCAGCCGGGCCGGCGGGACCAGCACGTAACTGCCCCGGCAGTGCCAGCGCAGGCCGGGGTGCTCCTCCGTGGTCTCCGGATGGCTGTCCAGCTCACAGGGCCACCACTCGTCCTCGTCCTCCGGGGTGCCCCGGGTCGCGGTGAAGAAGAGCATCCGGTCGCCGCCGGAGTCGGCCACGGGACCGACGTCGACTCCGCGCTCCAGCAGGCGTTCCAGCGCGCGGCTGCCCGCTTCGAGGGGGACGTCGAGAACGTCGTGGATCATGCCGGTCGCGGTGATGAAGTTGGCCTCGGGCTGGTTGCGCGCCCAGCGCTCGATCTGCGGCCGGTCGGTCGTGGACTGGGTCTGCCAGGCAAAGGAGATCGGGTGTCTGGCCGGGGTGGGACAGCCGATGCGGTCACAGGAACATCGGTAGCCGACCGGGTGGGCGGCTGGTGAGACGGGCATACCGGCGTCGGCGACAGCGAGGAGCAGCGCCTCACGGCCGGCCGCGTCTCCCTCGTCGAACGCGGCATCACCGGCGTTCTTCTTGGGGCGCCTGCGCAGCCACTGGGGAATCCTGCTCTCGGTGCCGCGGTAGCGGCCGAAATCGTCGCCCATCTATCCCCTCACATCTCCTGCCGGTACCGCTGGCCGGGAGGGGGCACCAGGTCGTGTCCGGTCCGGACATGGCCCGGCCCCCGCGGACACTCCCATGGTCGCACCATCCTGCTCCTCCTGTGTCCGCGAGCCGCAACCGGGGTAGGAGGGGCCATCCCTCGCACCGGAACCTATTGCGGCTTATGTTGCGATATACGGCGTGGTTCGGGGGCTCGGGAGCCGGTGTCGTTCACCACACCCGCCCCACATGCCTCCACGCGCCCCCGCGCGCCCCCCGTTCAGCGGCGTGGTCAGGGACGGGGCCGGGGGCGGGCGAGGCCGTACAGGGCGTACTCGACGACGGTGTCGGCGTAGGCGTGGGTGAGCGGGGCCGTACGCAGGAGCCAGCGGTGGGCGAGCGGCCCGACCAGGAGTTCGAGGGCGATCCGCGGATCGAGATCGGGGCGTACGGCCGCCACCCCGTCCGTGTCGGTCCGGGAGGCGGCGGCGCGGAGCCGGTCCACGTACAGGTGGAGCTGCGGTTCGAGCAGCCGGCGGACGAATTCCGCACCCAGCTCGGCGTTGACGATGCCCTCGGCGGCGAGCGCGCGGGTGGGCATCTCGAAGACGGGGTCGTTGATCTGGTCGACGGTGGCGCGCAGGACGAGCTTGAGGTCGGCCTCCAGATCACCGGTGTCGGGGATGCCGGCCGGCTCCGAACCTCCTTCCGCCTCTCCTGCGGAGCGCGCCGGCCGGTCGCCGCGCTCGACGAACGCGTCCAGCAGGACGGCGGCGCGGGAGGGCCACCAGCGGTAGATCGTCTGCTTGCCGACACCCGCGCGGGCCGCGATGCCCTCGACGGTCGTCTTCGCGTACCCGACCTCGCCGACCAGTGCGAGCGCGGCGTCGTGGATGGCGCGGCGGGAGCGCTCGCTGCGCCGGGAGGAGTCGGGGACCCGGGAGGAGTCGAGTGCCCGGGAGGAGCCGGGGGCCCCGCTGGGGACATTGGGGACGCTGTCAGCCATGACGTAAATCTAAGACCGGCCCGGGAGCCCGACGAACCACCCGAACGGTGCACGCGCGCGAACCCCGGCAAGCGGACCATTACGTACAGGTACAGAAACGAACCTCTACGGTCGCGCGCGCCCGCACCGCCGCACTGTCACTCCTGAGGAGCCCCGATGCCTCGCGCCGCCGCACCCCGCCGCTATCTCATGTGCCCGCCGACCTACTTCGCGGTGACGTACTCGATCAATCCGTGGATGAACCCGGCCAAGCCGGTGGACCAGGCGCTGGCCCTCACCCAGTGGGAGGACCTGCGCGACCGCTACCGCGCCCTCGGCCACACCGTCCTGCTGCTGGACCCGCTCCCCGGCCTGCCCGACATGGTCTACGCGGCGAACGGCGCCACGGTCGTCGACGGCCGGGTCCTCGGCGCGCGCTTCGCGCATCCGGAGCGGTACGCGGAGGCCGAGGCGCACCTCGACTGGTTCCGTACGCACGGTTACGCGGACCTGCGCGAGCCCGTGCATGTCAACGAGGGCGAGGGCGACTTCGCGTTCACCCACTCGTATCTGCTGGCCGGCCGCGGCTTCCGCACCAGCCCGCACGCGCACGCGGAGGCCCAGGAGTTCTTCGGCCGTACGGTGATCGGCCTCGACCTCGTCGACCCGCGCTACTACCACCTCGACACGGCCCTGTGCGTACTCGACGACGCGGCCGACGAGATCATGTACTACCCCGACGCCTTCTCCCCCGGCAGCCGCGCCGTCCTCGCCCGCCTCTTCCCCGACGCCCTGCTGGCCGACGACCAGGACGCGGCGGTGCTCGGCCTGAACGCGGTCAGCGACGGCCACCACGTCCTGCTCCCCCAGGCCGCCACCGGCCTCTTCGACCCGCTGCGCGAGCGGGGTTTCGAGCCGCTGGGGATGGACCTCGGCGAGCTGCTGAAGGGCGGCGGCAGCGTGAAGTGCTGCACGCAGGAGCTACGGGGCGGCTGAACCGGCCGGCCATCCGGCCCGGTGGGGGCTCCCGGCACTCCCGCCACTCCCGGCTCCGCGCGGTAACCCAGCCACAGCACGGGAACGCCGGACGCCGGAGAGCGCCGGCGGCGACCTGGGGGAAGAGGACGCCGATTCGGAATAACCGGCGGCGGAATCTATTCGACCGTCAGCCTCAGCTCCCACCGAGAAAGCTCTTCGCTCACGCCGGCTCTTCTTTGACTCACGCAGAGACCGCCATCGACCGGAACCTCCAGCGCGAGAATCCGAGATCTCCTGAAAAATGTAAGTCTCGACTTTATGGCCGCAGTCCCATTGAAGACGTGCGCTATCAGGTCTCCGAGACTGTTCATCGGCACATCCTCGAAGACCCAGTCATCGAGCAGAAGCCTGGCCGTCCGCGAGCCGGTCGATGCCCACATGATCCCGATGTAGACATCAGCCCCCTTGAGCAGGCCGCTCCAATCCGTGAACCAGCTCTCGGCGTTGACGCCTCGCCTGTCCAAGACTGCGTCCTGCGAGCCCAGCCCGCGAAGAACGCCTTCGACCAGATCCAGACCGGAGAAGTCGTCCGTTCCGTCATGCTGCACAGAAACCTCCCACACACACAGATCCAGCGCCTACCGCGCCGGAATATTGAACCAGCCGTGGCGGAATCCCCGAGGTCGACAACGCGATGGATCGAGGATCACCTACCAGGGCCCCATTCCCTTCGGATCAACTTCCAGCACCTCTGGCCAAGAAGCAGGATCCAGCCACAGGTGAACACCCCTGGAAGGATTGCCCACCAAGACCCCCAACTAGAAAAAGTGAAGACCAAGCCGCCCACGATGAAGAATATTTCTCCATAAATACTGGCATTAAAATCCTTTCCCATATCGACGACCTTTCCTGTCGCATGACGGACAAAGAGGTGGGCGCGCGCACGCTTCCCCCAGGCCGCCCCGGCCTGCTGCACACAGAAACTACGGGGCGACCGAACCGCCGGCCATCCGGCCAAGGAGACCTCCGCGCCGCCGGTCAGGTAGTGATGGAGTGCGCTCGCCGTGGTGTCCACGAAGTCCTGCGGGATGGCGTCGGCATCGACCCAGCTGACCCGGGAGTGTTTGCGGGGTTCGCGGTTCTCGGGTTCGCCGGTCCATTCGTGCGCGGCGAAGACAACGGTGAGGAAGCCGTTGGGGGCTTCGACGCCCCAGGCGCCGTGGATGATGTGCGCGACCTTGAGGGACTCGGGCTTCACGGTGAGGCCCGTCTCCTCGTAGAGCTCGCGGACCGCGGTTTCGGTGACGGGCTCGCCCGGCTCGCTCTTCCCGACGGGGAGGTCCCACATGCCCTGGGCGAACTTGGCGTTCTCGCCGCGCTGGAGGAGGACGACGCGGTGGGTGGCCCTGTCGTGGACGATGACGGCCGCGACCAACAAGGTCATCGAGTCGAGCGCCGGCTTGAGGGCTGGGGAGCGGCCGACCGTGTCCGCGAGCTTGGCCAGCACCGCGGCGCTCGCCGGGATGTCGTGGCTCAGCCGGACCGCGTGGTGCGGCAGTACGGCGAGGCGGGACGCGACCTCGGCGCGTGCGCTGTCCCGGCCGCCGCCGTCGACGCCCCGGGCCTGGCCGAAGACGTCCGGGTACCGGTCCTCCGTCGCCCCCGACATGAAGTCGGCCTCTCCCAGCGTCCGGGCGCCGTCGACAACGCCCGGCTCCGCGTCGGCGTCGACCTGCGGGAAGAGGAGTCCCGCCGCCCGCCCACCGGTGGCCAGGGGCACGGCGAACAGGTCCGGGAACTGGTCAGGGAACACCTGGACCTTCCGCTCCCGCTTCGCGTTCTCCCCCGACTTCGCCCGCGACTTCTCCCACAGCGGCGTGCGGTCACCGGCGAGCAGCGCGTCGGTCACGGCCTGGTGCTGAGTCGGGTGGAAGGTGCCCCCGGCCCGCAGGTGCTCGCGCGCGATGACGTCCCAGCCGAGCGCGTGGAGCAGACCCAGGCCGAGCGCGGCGGCGGACGGCCAGGGGACGACCTCGACGTCCCGCTCGCCGGTCGGCCGGACCAACACCCGGTCGTTCGCGAGGAGTTGCCAGCCGTGCGAGGCGAGCAGCAGGGCCGTGGTGGTCTTCCCGGCCCCCTTGCCGCCGAAGGCAAGCAGCGTCGCGCCGTCGGCCGGCCGTACGACGGCGGAGGAGTGGAGCACGGCCCAGCCGTCCCGCAGGAGCTGCCCGCGAATCGCCTCCCGCGCGAGCCGCGCGGCGGCCAGGGCGAGGGGCCGCGCGTCGGTACCGGCGAGGACGAGACGGCCGGAGGACGGCGTGCTGCGGTACGCGATCCCCTCGTCCGGCGACGTGGCGACGGTGTCCTCGCCGTCGCGTGCCACCCGCAGCGGGTGCCTCGCGTAGTCCACGGTCTCCGTGGGCCGGCCGTCGTGGACGAGGCGGGTGATGTCCTCGTAACCGCCGGGCTCGACGTCCGCGATCACGACGGCGTCCGCGCACACGCCGGCCGGGTCGACCGGAGTGGCGTTCCACCACGGCCCGAAGTACCGCAGCGCCCAGTCGGTGACCTCCGGACGGTTGCTGAGGACGGTGACGGCTGCCGCCGCGGCCTCAAGTCGGGTAGCGCTGATCATGGAGTGATCCTCTCGGCAGGAGCGGGGAGTTGGGTGTAGGCGCCGCGGAGACTGCCCGCCGCGGAGTCCAGAGACAGACGCTCGGAACGGGTGAGCGAGGGCAGACACGGCACTGCCGTACCGCCGGTGAAGCGCATCGGAATCCCGAGCCAGACGTCCCCGTACGGCACGGACAGTTCCTCGACGCCGTCGAGAAGGCCGAGGGCCTTACGGAGCGTGGACAGCACGGCACCGGCGGGCCCGCAGCGGGTACGGCCGATACCGGTACGGATGAACGCGGGCCTCCGCTGGAGGTCTTCCACGACCACGTCCACCGGGACCGTGACCGGCCGGCCGGCGACGGTGGTCGTGGACACGCACACGACGGCGCGGTCACCGTGCTCACCGATCACATGGCCGCGTACGAGGTCCGGAGACACCTGCGCGTACCGGGCCAGCAGCAGCCGGTACCGGGCCGAGTCGAGGTTCGAACCGATCCCGAAGACCCGGGCGCAGCGCGATACTTCGGCGAAGCGGCGGGTCATCAGGTCCACCGGGTTCGTCACGACGAGGACGGTCCCGCCGTACCCGCGCAGCTCCCGCGCGAGGGCGCCGAGAGCGGGGGCGTTCGTAACGGCGCCTCCGCGTCGGATGTCCGACCGCACCGGCCATCCGGAACAGTCGGCACACCGCGCTCCGTACCAGCTCCACGACCTCCAGGCGCTCCTGCTCCGGAAGCCCACTGTCCCGGCCGAGCGCCCGCAGACAGCCGCTGGCGCTCGGGGCGTTGAACTTCCGGCGGAATACGCCGACGATGGACCGCTCGCCGATCGGCGCCGCACCGCGCAGACACTCGGCGCCGACCGGACCGTGCAGATCGCCAAGGGCCAGGAGGACCGCGTCGAGGAGAATGCCCGTCTCCCACGGGCGGGCCGCCAGCTCGTCGGTCAGAGACGTCCCCGCCGCGATCCGCGTGAGGAGGACCCCGTCGTTCAGGCCGGCCGTCCCGCACACCCGAGGGCGCCCGAGCCTACGAAGAAGCTCCAGGTTCCGCGCCTCGCGCGCCGTCAGCAGCTCGGTGCTCCTGACGTACGTACGTTGCGCTTCCTGGACCTCCTCCCACGTCCCACCGGCGCCCCGCAGGATGGACACCAGGGACATGCCCAGCCAGCTGTACTTGGCGATCAGCTCCTCTCCGTCCACCGTGACCCGGCAGACGTACGACGTAACGCTCGGGCACTGAGCGCCGAGGACGACATGCTTGCCCGGCCACAGTTCTTCGACCGCGCGGGTGATGACCCGCCGGGTCACGGTGTGCAGCAGCGCCGCGTCCACCGCCGTGTTCTCGCGTGTCGTGAGGGTCATCGGCCGCCTCCTTGCTGGGATCGCGCTTCTTGTGGGGATTGGTCATGTGTTCTGGGGTGCGCATCATGCGGGGTTAGGCGTGTGCCGAGGGCACTCGGCTACCCGCCCGAGATCGTCAGGACGAGGGATGCGAGGAGCGCGGCCGGCGTCACCACGCAGAGGATTTGGCGGGCGCGTTCACTCACCGGGATCGCCCTCCGGAGCGCCCAGTTCGGCCCATACGCGCTTTCCCCAGGCCATCGGGTCGACTCCCCACCGCCCGCCGCTCAGCACGTCCACGATTTCCAGGCCCCGCCCGGACTCCTCGGCCGAGTCAGCGGGCCGATGCCGCGGGCGCTTACGCGACAGGTCCACCACCGCGACCCGGACCCGCTCGCCGCTCAGCCGCGTCACGGTCACCCGGACCGACTCCCGCCGTGCGTGCAGAACCGCGTTCGTCAGCAGCTCGCTGATGACCAGCTCGGCACTGTCCCGCACGTCGCCCATGCCCCAGACGTCCAGGGCCAGGTTCACCAGACGGCGGGCGGCGGGCGCGGACTCCGGGGTTCTCGGCAGCGTCTCGGTGTAGGCGGGCAGAGTGCCCGTGCCGGTCTCGACCATCACGAGCGAACCAATCCTGATTTTGCTGACGGGACTTCGGCCGACTGGCCCGAGGGGAGCGGCGTCAGTCATCCGGAACCTCCTTCGAGCGGCTATCGCTACAGCGGAGAACAAGACCCCGGACCGTAGCCGGGGCTGCCTCCCTCACATACAAGCCAACTCCCTGGCAACTGGTCACGCCGGACGTTCAGCCGGACTTTTCGCCGGACTTTTGACCAGGACGGACTTTCACACCGTCACGCAAGCGCTACCGTCGGTATGAACCAGATCACTGGGGGTACAGGATGGACGTCGTCACACCGTTCGAGCAGGCGTGTATCGAGCGCGGGTGGTCGAAGCCGGCGGAATTCTTACGGGCCTTCCAGCAGACGGCGGATGTCCTTGGCGAGCCGACCACCATGACCGACCGTCAATTCCGCCGGTGGCGGCAGCCGGCGCCGCCCGCGCCGAGGCTCCGGGCCTGGAAGGTCCTGCACGCGATGTTCGGAGTGAGCCCCAGCATCCTGGGCTTCCCCGGACCTCCGCCAGGCGTCACTGTGGGATGTGCACCTTTCCCCACACAGAGAGGCGTGTCTCCCGTGGACCGACGCGCGTTCCTCGCCGACACCGTAGGGGTGACAGCCGCCGCGGGCCTGCCGGTCCACCCCCGCCCACTCACTCCCACCGGATCGACCGGCGCCGTTGGAACCGTACAACTCCTCGAACTCCGTGAGGGACTGCGCTCGCTCCTCCAGCTCGACAACGCGTACGGCGGGACCGATGTCCGCTCGCTGGCGGTCCGTCACCTCCGTCGTGTCCGCCGGATCCTGAACACCCGCACCTATCCGGACACCATCGGCCGGCAGCTCCAGCTCCTCGCGGGGGAGGCCGCCGCGTACTGCGGGTGGCTCTTCTACGACGCCGATGACCAGGACAACGCCCGCCTGTACTGGGGCCAGGCCCTGGCCACCGCCACGGTCCTACGAGACCAGGACCTCGAAGTTCTCGTCTTCTCTTCCATGAGCTTGCAGGCGTGCCACGAAGGCCGCCCCCGGGAAGGGCTCGAACTCGCCAGGGCCGCCCAGGAGCGCGCCACCAGCCTCGGCTCTCCCACGCTCCGGTCGATCATCGCCGCGCGTGAGGCGCGTGCCCTGTCCCTCCTGAACGACGGCCGCAGCGCCGGTCGGCGACTCACCGAGGCCATGCATCTGGTCGACCGGAGCAGCACGGGCCGTGGCCGTCCGGCCCCGGAGTGGGCGGCGTTCCACGGGCATGCCGAACTCGACTACTCCCAAGGGATGCTCTACGCCGAACTCGGCCAACACCACTCCGCCGCGCAATTCCTCCGGGCCGCCCTCGACCACCAGGACCGTACCTACGGCCGCAACCGCGCCCTGTACCGGCTCAGACTCGCGGAAAGCCTCGTCCGGGCCGGCGATGTCGACGAGGGCGCCGCTCATGCCGTAGGAAGCCTGGAGCACCTCGAAGAAGTTGAGTCCGGCCGCGTCACGCGGAAGCTCCGCGAAGTGACGGGCCTGCTTCGCGACAGCGACGCTGTCTCCGCAGGTCAGGCCGTCGGGGAGCTGACCGAGTACGCCCGGGCGAAGGGAGCGGCGTGACGCAGTCCGAGTTCGCCTACGAACGGTTCGAGGGCGAGGAAGCCGCCGAACGGCTCGACGACTTCATCGCGGCCTACGAGGAGGTGTACGCCGAGCCGCCGTACCGCGAAGGCCCCAGCGACATCGCGGAGTTCATCCAGCGCTACCAGGTGCAGGTACGGAAGGCCGGGATGCGTCTCGTCATCGCGCGTGACGGCGATCAGGTCGTTGGTTTTACTTACGGCTACCTTCTCCCAGCCACCAGTAGGTGGTGGTCCAACGTCCAGGAGGACCTGGCCGAGGACTTCACCCGCGAAGACGGCGCACGGACCTGGGTCATCCTCGAACTCGCCGTGCGGAAGGCATGGCGGCGTCTCGGGGTCGCCGCCCATCTGCACGCCCTGCTCCTCGACTGCCTGGACGTCGAGCGCGTCACCCTGACCGTCCGGCCCGAGCCCGAGGCGAAGGCCGCCCGGTCGGCGTACGGAAAGTGGGGATACCGCGAGGTCGGGCTGTCGCACCCGTGGGACGAGGCACCGTTCTACACCGCGATGGTGCTCGACCTCCCGGGACCCACCGCCTGACCTCGGCCGTACCGTACCCCTGCGTGAGAGGAGCCCGACAGTGACCGACGATCTGAGCGCCGTGGCCCGATTCCTGTACGAGGCGGGGACGCTGAAGTCCACCAGGCGCAGCGGCTGGTGGATGGCCGGTGTCAAGGACCCCGAGTCCGTCGCCGATCACTCCTGGCGCACCGCTCTCATCGCCTCCGTCATCGCGAAGCTGGAGGGAGCGGACCCGGCCCAAGCCGCGGTTCTCGCCGTCTGGCACGACTCTCAGGAGACCCGTACGGGGGATGTCAACCACCTCGGCAAGAAGTACGCCAAGGGCGAGGCCGATCCCCGCGACATCACCGCCGACCAGGTGGCCGGCATGCCCGAGGTGCTGGCGGACACGATCCGCGAACTCGTCGCGGAGTACGAGGCGAAGGACTCACCGGAGGCTGTCTGCGCGCGTGACGCGGACAAGTTGGAGTGCATGATCCAGGGCATCGAGTACCGGGATCAGGGCTATGCCAACGCGCAGCGCTGGATCGACAACAGCCGGGGCCGGATCACCACCGCGTCCGGTCAGGCGCTCGCCGACGCTGTGCTGGAGACAGGATCGCTCGATTGGCTGCGCTCGGCCCTCGGCGAGAACCCCTGATCCGCAGGGATCCGCGGACGGGTCCTCACCGGATCCGCTCGTCGCCCCGCCCGTCGCCCCGCCCGTCGCCCCGTTCGTCGCCCCACTCGTCCCCCCACTCCGTGTCCCGCGCCGCGCGGTACAGGGGGCCGTGGCGCTTGGTGACCGTTTCTCGGGTCAGGCCGTCCTTCTCCGTGCAGAGGTCGAGGAGGACCTGGCCCTTGCGGATCTGCGGCTTGCGCGTCACGCGGGCACGCGCCGGGGTGGCGTCGAAGCGCACTGCCGCTACGTAGCTGAACTTCTCGTCCTCGTACGGCAGTGAGCCGCCCTTGATCTGGCGGTGCAGGGAGGAGCGGCTGACCCGGGCCGCGAAGTGGCACCAGTCCGTGCCGGGCTCGATGGGGCAGGTGCCGTCGTGGGGGCAGGGGGCGGCGACGCGCAGGCCCGCCGCGATCAGGCGGGTCCGGGCCTCGATGATCCGCAGGTAGCCGTCGGGGGTGCCGGGTTCCACGATCACCACGGCGCGCGCGACGCGGGCGGCCTCGGTGACGAGTGCGTCGCGGTCGGGGGCGGTGAGTTCCTTCAGTACGTACGAGACGGTGACCAGGTCGGCCGCCGGCAGCTCCAGCGCCGCGCCGATCCTGGCCCGGCGCCAGTCGGCGGCGCGCAGGGCGGGCAGCGCGGAGGCGGCGGCCAGTTCGCGGCCGAGGGCGAGCGCGGGTTCTGCCCAGTCCAGGACGGTGGTCGTGCGGGGCGGTGTGCCGGCGGGAGCCCGCACATCCGGCCATACCGCGTCCGCCGCCCATACCGCCGCCCCCGTACCGCCGCCCACGTCGAGGTGGCTGCCGGGGGTCCAGTCGGGCGCGGCGGTCGCGAGCGCCGTCAGGGCGGACCGTACGGCCTCGAAGGTCGCGGGCATCCGGTACGCGGCGTACGCGGCCACGTCGGAGCGGTCCCGGAGTACGGGCGCGTCCGTCGGGGTCGTCCCCCGGTAGTTGGCGATCAGCCGGTCGACGGCCTGCGTGGCCTGCTTGGGCGGCAGTCCTTCGAGCAGTCCGGCGAGGGCGGCCCGCAGGGCTTCCGGGGTGGAGAGGGTGGCGTTCACCGGCAAATCGTAGACGCGGAATGTTCTCTTCCGAATCTGGCCCGCAGCCGGCCCGGGTCCGGTCCGGATCAGCCGATCGCGCTTTCGGGCGGCTCCTGACCCCCAAGCGGGCACCGTACTCGCGCGTACGGTCCGTGTACGGTCCGGGTCCGGTCACCCGGCTCCGGTCACCGGGGATCGAACGGCGGGACGGGCACACGCAGTTGCTACGCTACGCGCCTCGGCTGGCCGGCAGTGCTCTCCCGGAGGGACCAATGAGACAGAGGGTCGTACGGATCACCCTGGTAGCCGGGGTGATCGTGCTGGCGCTGCTGCTCCTGCTGGCCACCTGCGGCGGCAAGGAACCCACCAGGGCCAGGGCCAAGGAACCGGTCCCGCAGGCGACCGGCGACAGCGCGGCCCGCGCGCCCCGGCTCAGTGTGCCGTCCGCGTACGACACAACGCGCGGCTGGGACATTCCGGACAGCTCCCCCGAGTACGCGGTCGCCGAGGCCACGAACCGGGTCGCCTACCTCGAACGGGCAGGCGCCGGCCGGTTCCGGCTGCGGACGATCAACCCGGCGACCGGCAAGCACGGCTGGGAAGGGCAGCCCGCGCGCCCGCTCTCCTCCGGCGACCGCTTCCCGCGGCTGCTGTCCGTCGCCAAGGACGGCCAGGAGTACTTCGTCACCTGGTCGTACGGGAAGCTCGACGCGCAGGGGCTGCGCCCCGCCGAGTCGCTCGTCTCCCTCGACGTGTACGACGCCGCCGCCGGCTCCGTCACCCGGGTCGAGGTGCCGTGGACGGACGCGCCGGTGGTGAGCGCGGACGGTCCTGGGATCCTGATCAGCGACGGCAAGGCCACCAGCGCGGTCGTCGACCCGGAGACCGGTGATGTGGTCAAGGTCCCGCCGGGCTCGCTCGGCTACCCGAAGAAGTGCGCGGACTGCCGCAAGCTGACCCAGGTGCGGGCGATGACCGACAAGGGGCTGCTGGTCAGCGGCGCGCGCGGGTTCTGGGTGCGCGGCGGCTGGTACAGCGGGAAGACCGCCCCGAAGAACGCCGACCCGGCGTCCGGGATCCCGGCCTCGGTCACGGGCGGCTACCTCCTCGCCAAGTGGCAGCCGAAGAAGGGCGCGAAGGACGTCCGTACGCACGATCTGTGGGTGCTGCACGAGGTGGCGACCGGCAAGGCCGTCACGCAGGTGCGCTGCCGCAGGCCGGCGATCAAGCCGGTCGACGACCCGCGGCTCGTCAGTTCGCCGGGCGGCCACTTCCTGATCGCGGGGCGGCTCGCCTTCGATCTGGACGAGAAGAAGGCGTACTGCTTCGAGGAGGAGGACGGCACCGATCCGCTGACCCTGACGACGGTCTCGGACGACGGCACGGCGTACGGCGCGATCAGCGTGCGCAGCCCGGCGGACGCCCTCGCGGGCGGCGGGGGCCCGGTCAGGGTGGATCTCACGAACGCGGCGCCCGCGCCGATGGCCGCCAATGTGCGGCTGCCCAGCGGAGAGACCATGAACGTCGGTCTCTTCCGCTGGACGGACGGCAGGGACAGGCCGCATCTGATCGGCTACCCGCACCGCTCCGACGAGGACTGACCCTCGAACGCGACGGCTCAGCTGTGCGCCGTCGGCTGCTTCATCGGCCGCCGCTGCTGCCACGGCCGTACGAGGCCCACGAAGCAGCCCAGCGCCCCGAGCGCGCTCACCAGCTGGACGACCGCCATCGGCACCGCCGTCTCCTCGCCCGCGATCCCCACCAGCGGGGAGGCGACGGCGCCGATCAGGAACGACGCCGTACCGATCAGCGCGGACGCGGAACCGGCCGCGTGCGGGGTCCGCATCAGCGCCGACGCGTTGGTGTTGGGCATCGCGAGCCCCATCGCCGACATCAGCACGAACAGCCCGGCGGCGACCGGGAAGAGCCCCACGGAGCCGAACACCCCGCTGGTCATCAGCAGCAGCGCCAGCGCGGCGAGCGCGATGACGGTCAGCCCGAAGCCCAGCACCCGGTCCATGGCCACCCGGCCGACCAGGATCTTCCCGTTGATCTGGCCGACGGCGATCAGTCCGATGGAGTTGACGCCGAAGAGCAGGCTGAAGGTCTGCGGCGACGCACCGTAGATCTCCTGTACGACGAACGGCGAGGCCGCGATGTAGGCGAAGAGCGCGGCGAAGGCGAGCCCGCCCGACAGCATGTAGCCGGTGAAGACCCGGTCGGCGACCAGTCCGCGCATGGTGCGCAGCGCGTGGCCGACGCCCCCGCTGTGGCGCCGCTCCGGCGGCAGCGTCTCGTGCAGCCACTTCCAGACGACGAAGGTCAGCGCGATTCCGACGACGGTGAGGACGACGAAGATGCCGCGCCAGTCGGTGAGCCGCAGCACCTGGCCGCCGATGACGGGCGCGATCACCGGCGCGACACCGGAGATCAGCATCAGCGTGGAGAAGAAGCGGGCCATCTCCTCGCCGTCGTAGAGATCACGCACCACCGCGCGGGCGATCACGATGCCGGCCGCGCCCGCGAGCCCCTGGAGCAGCCGGAACCCGATGAGGAGTTCGGTGGTGGGGGCCAGGGCGCAGAGGGCGGTGGCGAAGACGTAGACGAACATGCCGAGGAGCAGCGGCCTGCGCCGGCCCCACCGGTCGCTCATCGGTCCCACGACGATCTGGCCGAGCGCCATGCCGGCGAGACAGGCGGTGAGGGTGATCTGGACGGTCGCTGCCGGTGAGTTCAGCGAGCGGGTGACCTCGGGCAGCGCCGGGAGGTACATGTCCATGGAGAGCGGGGGGAGGGCGGTGAGTCCGCCGAGTACGAGGGTGACGAGCAGCCCGGCGCGGCGCGCGGCGACGACGGGCGCGGCCTGCGGAGTCTGGGCGGCCTGCGGGGTCTGCACCGCCTCCGGGCCGCTCCCCGAGGCCTGCGTCGGGAGGGGGATCTTCGTGGGGAGGGGGGTTTCCGTGGTGTTCGGAAGGTCTGCCGGACGGCTCTGTCCTGGCGGTATGTGTCCTTCGCGGGTCGCGCGTCCTTCTGTGGTTCGGCCGCCGTCCGGCATCCATAGCTCCATGATTCGTTGTTGACACACCTATGCTCTCAGCTCAGCCGGAGTCATCGGGACCTATTAATGGGGGCGCAGTCATGACAGCGAGCGGAACCACGGACGGAACCACGGACGGAACCACGGGAGAGACCGCGCGGGGCATAGCCCAGGACAGGCCCGTGCGCTGGGGTGTGCTGGCGACGGGCGGGATCGCCGAGCGGTTCGTGACCGACGTACGGGAGCTGCCGGACGCGGAGATCGTCGCGGTGGCCTCGCGCAGCGACGCGCCCGCGAAGGCGTTCGCGGACCGGTTCGGGATTCCGCGCGCGTACGGGGAGTGGGCGGCGCTCGTCGCGGACGAGGAGGTCGACATCGTGTACGTGGCGACCCCGCACTCCGCGCACCGGGCGGCCACCGGGCTCGCGCTGGCGGCGGGGAAGCCGGTGCTCTGCGAGAAGGCGTTCACGCTGAACGCGCGCGAGGCCGGGGAGCTGGTGTCACTCGCGCGGGAGCGGGGGCTCTTCCTGATGGAGGCCATGTGGATGTACTGCAACCCGGTCATCCGGCGGCTGGCGGAGCTGGTGCGGGACGGGGCGGTCGGCGAGGTCCGTACCGTACAGGCGGACTTCGGCCTCCAGGGGCCGTTCGCGCCCGATCACCGGCTGCGGGATCCGGCGCTGGGCGGCGGGGCGGTGCTGGACCTCGGTGTCTATCCGGTCTCGTTCGCGCATCTGCTGCTGGGTGAGCCGGACCGGGTGCGGGCGGACGCGCTGCTGTCGCCGGAGGGCGTCGATCTGAACACCGGAATGCTGCTGGGCTGGGACTCGGGGGCGACAGCGCTGCTGACCTGCTCGGTGACGGCGGGCACCGCGGCGACGGCGACGGTGACGGGCACGACGGGCCGGATCGATGTGCCGGGGGGCTTCTTCACGGCGGAGCGGTTCGTGCTGCGCAGGAACGGCGCGGAGCCGGAGGAGTTCACGGCGGACGGCTTCGTGGGGGACGGCTTCACCGGGGACGGCGGTATGCACGGGCTCCAGTACGAGGCCGCCGAGGCGATGCGCTGCCTGCGGGCGGGGGAGACGGAGTCGCCGCTCGTTCCGCTGGAGGGGACGCTCGCGGTGATGCGGACGCTGGACGCGGTACGGGACCGTATCGGCGTGCGGTACCCGGTGGACGCTTCCGCGTGAGGTACCCGGTGGACGCTTCCGCGTGAGGTAGCCGGTGGACGGCCTGGTGGACGCCATGGTGGACGCCCCTGTGGACGCTTCCGCCCGAGACCGTACGACCGTACGCTCCGTTTCATGAACACGGTGGCGAGCGGCAACGACAACGGCGGCGGCAGCGTTCCGGCGGAGCGGATCGCGGTGGTGACGGGCGCCGGCTCCGGCATCGGCCGCGCCGTGTGCGGCGCCCTGAGCGGCGCGGGCTGGACCGTGGTCCTGGCGGGCCGGAAGCCGGCGGCCCTGGCGGAGACGGCGGCGGCGCTGGCGGGTCCGGCGCTGCCGGTACGGACCGACGTGTCGGACCCCCGGGACGTGGACGCCCTCTTCGCGGCGGTACGGGAGCGGTACGGCCGCCTCGACCTGCTCTTCAACAACGCGGGCACCACGGGCCCCGGCGGCGTCCCGGTGGACGAACTCCCCTACGCCGCCTGGCAGAAGGTCGTGAACACCAATCTCACGGGCTCCTTCCTCTGCGCCCAGGGGGCGTTCCGGCTGATGAAGGCACAAGCCCCGGTGGGCGGCCGGATCATCAACAACGGCTCCGTCTCGGCCCACGCGCCCCGGCCGGACTCGGTGGCGTACACGGCGACCAAGCACGCCGTGACCGGGCTCACCAAGTCCCTCTCGCTGGACGGCCGTCCGTACCGGATCGCCTGCGGCCAGATCGACATCGGCAACGCGGCGTCGGACATGACCGAGCGGATGCGGAGCGGGGTGCCGCAGGCGAACGGCGAGCTGATGGCGGAGCCGGTGATGGACGTGGCGGACGTGGCCAGGACGGTGCTGCACATGGCGGAGCTGCCGCTGGAGGCGAACGTCCAGTTCGCGACGGTGCTGGCGACGACGATGCCGTACATCGGCCGGGGCTGAGGCCGCGGCCGGGGCTACCCCGGTTACCCCTCCCGGAAACTTTCTTCGGATCGGTGACAACCGCCCGGCCGGAGCGTCCGTCAATACGGCATGAAGTCCTTCTCCAAGGCAGGCGGCGGCGCCTCCGTCGTCACCAGAGGTGCCGGCGGAAACGCCATCGCCTTCGACGAGTTCGCGCGCAGCCGGCAGGCGCATCTGCGCCGCGCGGCGTATCTGCTGTGCGGCGACTGGCACTTGGCCGAGGACCTGACGCAGACGGCGCTGGCGAAGCTGTACGCGGTGTGGCACCGCGTCCACATGGACTCGCCGGACGGTTACGCCCGCAGGGTGCTCTTCCGTACGTTCCTGGACGAGCACCGGCGCCGGCGGTGGTGGGACCGGCCGACCGCGCACGAGTACGACGTGGTGGCCCCCGCGCAGGACCCGGAGCTGCGGCTGACGCTGCTGGCCGCCCTGCGGCAGGTGCCGACCCGCAGCCGGGCGGTGCTGGTGCTGCGGTTCTGGGAGGACCAGAGCGTGGAGGAGACCGCGGCGGCGCTGGGATGCAGCGCGGGAACGGTGAAGAGCCAGACGTCCCGGGGGCTGGCCACGCTGCGCCGCGTCCTGGGCGACACCCCGCTGACGTCGTCCGGGAATGGGGCCGGTGCGGGCGGGCGCGCCGGAATCAGCTATCCGAAGACGGAGCGGTGAGCATGATCAGCACGGACGGGAACGGCGGCGGAGGCATCGGCGATGACGGGTTCTCCCTGGCCGAGGCCCTCGGCGGACTGAGCACCGGCGCGGAACCGCCGATGCCCGACCTGGTGCCGGGCGCGATCGAACGCGGCGTACGGATCCGCCGCCGGCGCCGTATCGGTACGGCCCTGGGCTCCGCGGCGGTCGCGGCGACCTTCCTGACCGGCGGGTACGCGGTGGTGCTGCCGATGCTCGCGGGCGGGAACACGACGGCGTCGCCCGCGAACCCGGGGACCACCCGGGAGGACGCGGTCGTATACCCGTCGCTGGAGGTGCTGCGGTCGGTCGTCCACCCGAAGACCGGCACGGTCGAGGCGGCGTCACCGAAGCTGCCGGTGCGGCCGGGACAGTACTTCCTGCTGACCACGCCCGGGGGCGCTACGCACGAGCTGTACGTGTCGATCACACGGACCGCCGCCGCCCCGAAGGCGCTTGAGCTGAAGTCCGCCAAGGGCGATCCGCTCTGTCCTGCCAGTGCGGAGGACGCGTACGCCACCGGATGGAACAGCCTGCTGCGGGAGTGCTCCTTCAAGCCGTGGAAGCTGGGCCCGGTGCTGCTCTACGCCGTCGTGGCAGAGCCGCCGTCCGCCAAGGCGGACATTCAGTCGCGGTCGGCGACGGCGACGGGCGCCACCTACATGACCCCGGACGGCTGGACCGTGCAGGTGATCGCGGGCGCTCTCGACGGCTCCCGCGCCGGCCAGGACCAGGCGCTGACCTCCGATCAGCTGTGCGACCTGGCCACCAACCCGACGCTCCTCGACGCCGTCAAGGACGACTGACCACAGCTCCCCCTTAGCCACCCCGTAGCTCCCCGTCCGACAGCAAGCTCCGACAACAAGCTCCGACAGCAAGCAATGAGACACGAGAGAAGAGATGGCATGAGCATGCCCAAAAACAGGTTGCGCACGTCCCTGATCACCGCGCTGGCGGTCGGCATGCTGCCGCTGCTGGCCGCGTGCGGCGGTTCGAGCGACTCGGCGGCGGATTCCGGTTCGGGCTCCGGCTCCGGCACCGGCTCCGGCTCGAAGGCGGGCGGCGGTACGACGAAGACCGTCGACGGCGCGGCCCAGCTCGGCGTCCCCGACGACGCGGACGACTACACCAAGAAGCTGTACATCCAGGAGAACACCCTCGCGGCCTGCATGAAGAAGCTCGGCTTCACCTACACCCCGCATGTGGCGGCGCAGAACAACTCCCCCGTGAGCAACGTGTCCGACGGGGAGGACTACGCGGCGGCGAAGAAGTCCCGGCAGAAGTACGGGTTCGGCACCTACGCGGCGAGCGTGTACCCCAACGACTCCGACGCCCCCGGCAGCAACGCGCGCGGAAACGCCGGCGGCAAGGTCCTCGACCCTCCCAACACCGACCAGGCAGGGTTCAGCGAGGCCCAGAAGGCGGCGTACGACACCGCGCTGAACGGGCCCCCGGCCGAGTCCAAGGAGAAGGAGCAGCTCGGCGGCTGCACCCTCGAAGCGCACGAAGCGGCGTACGGTCCGCAGAAGAGCCAGGCGGAGGAGAAGAAGAACTGGGCGGCGCGTGAGGAGGAGAACCGCGCGAACGGACTGGAACTCAACGGTGACGCCGAACTGGTCCAGCTCGCCCAGAAGTACGCGACCTGCCTGAAGGGCGAGGGCATCCCCGTCTCCACCACCCAGCCGACCGGCCTGGCCTCCATGGTGCGGCTGGACATCACCACGGCCCTGCCGGAGCACCGCCCCACCCTCACCAAGGAGGAGGCGCTGCCGCTGCTCACCAAGGAGATCGCCGTCGCTCTGAAGGACCTGGAGTGCGGCAAGGACTTCCGGGCCGCGTACTTCCCCAAGGAGAAGGCCCACCCGTACTGGGGGGATGGCGCGTGACCCTGCTCGGCAAGGCGCGACAGCTCAGCAGCCGCAAGAAGCTCGGCGCGGTGGTCGGCGCGGTGGTCCTGGTCGGCGCGGGCGGCTGGGTCGCCGGCACGCAGGTGCACTCCCCCGCCGACGCCGCCGCCGCGCGCCGCGCGCCCAAGGCCGGCCCGGTGACCGTCAAGGTCGAACGCCAGTCCCTCACCGCGACCGTGGTGGCGACGGGGTCCGTCGAGTTCGCCTCGCCCCGGCCGCTCGCACTGGCGGGCCAGGTCGGCACCGGGACGTCCGGGGGCGAGGGCGGCGAGGCCGGGGAGCAGCGGGTCACCAAACCGCCGGTCGCCGGTACGAAGGTCAAGGAGGGCGACGTACTGATGATGGTCAACGGCCGTCCGGTGTTCGCGCTCACCGGCAACGTACCGATGTACCGCACGCTGGGGCCCGGCGCCACCGGCGACGATGTGCGGCAGCTCCAGAAGGCGCTGCGGCGGCTCGGGTTCGACCCGGGGGCGGTCAGTGGCGCGTACCGGCAGGGCACGGCCACCTCGGTCACCAACTGGTACGCGAGCAAGGGGCAGGCGGCGCAGAAGCCGAGCCTGGCGGATCAGCAGCAGCTGGGGGCGCTGGAGGACTCGGTGTCGGCGGCCCAGCAGGCGCTGCTCCTGGCGACGGACACCGGCAGTGGCGCGGGTGCGGGTGCCGGTGCGGGTACCGGTGCGGGCGAGGGCGCGGCTGCGGGCGAGGGGGAAGGCACCGCCTCGCCCCCCGTGGAGTCCGCCGCCCAGAAGCAGGTCCGGGAGCTCCAGCTCACGTCGGCGCGGAAGTCGCTCAACCTCGCGAACGCCGCGCTCGCCGGCTTCCGGGAGTCCTACGGGACGAAGATCCCGGCCGGTGAGGTCGTCTTCTTCCCGAAGCTGCCGGTACGGCTGGACAAGGTGACCGTGAAGGCCGGGGACTCCCCGTCGGGCCCGGTCGGCACGGTGACCAGCTCGGACCTGGTGGTGGAGACGGTCGTGCCCGGCTCGGACGCCGAACTGCTCAGTGAGGGCATGGCCGTTGAGCTGACCACGGCGGACGGAAAGAAGGCCGTCGGCAAGGTGAGCGCGCTGGGAGCCGACGCCGTCACCTCCCCGGCGGCGGGGTCAGGCTCCGGTGCGCCGGGCGGCGAGGAGGAGGGGAACGAGGAGGAGTCGGCCGGTGGGTCCGCCACGGACTCCACGGCCCCGGTCCCGCTGCGTATCTCCGTGGCCGACCCGGGTCCGCTGGCCGGCCAGGCCAGTGCCTCGGTGAAGGTGACCATCAAGATCGGCGCCTCGGACGGCAAGGTGCTGACCGTACCGCTCGCCGCGATCCGTACGGCGGCCGACGGCCAGGCCCGGGTGCGGGTACGGCGCGACGGGGAGATGACCGATGTGCGGGTCGACGTCGGGCTCTCCGCGGCCGGGCTCGTCGAGGTGAAGGCGGCGGGCGGCGGCGAGCTGACGCAGGACGACGAAGTGGTGGTGGGCGAGTGACCTCTCCGAGCACGCCCACCGCTCCGACCGCGCCCGCCGCGCCCACCACATCCACCGCATCCGCCGCGCCCACCGTCATCGAACTCACCGCTGTGGAGCGGACGTTCGACTCGGTGCCGCCCGTACAGGCGCTGCGCGGTGTGGATCTGGCCGTACGGCGCGGTGAACACCTCTCCGTCGTCGGTCCGTCCGGTTCGGGGAAGTCGACGCTGCTGAACACACTGGGCCTGCTCGACCGGCCCACCGCCGGCACCTACCGGCTGGACGGTGTGGAGACCACCGGCCTGGGCGATCCGGAACGCACCGCGCTGCGCGGCAGCCGGATCGGGTTCGTGTTCCAGTCGTTCCATCTGCTGCCGTACCGGACGGTGGACGAGAACGTGATGATGGCCGAGACGTACCGCAGGCCCCGCCAGGGACGCGGGCGCGGCAGCCGGCGGGTCCGGGCCCTGGAGTCGCTGGAGCGGGTGGGGCTGGGGCACCGGTCGGGCTTCCGGCCCGACCGGCTGTCCGGCGGGGAGCGCCAACGCGTCGCGATCGCACGGGCGTTGATGAGCGATCCGGCGCTGCTGCTGTGCGACGAGCCGACCGGCAACCTGGACAGCGAGAACACTCTCTCGGTGCTGTCGCTCTTCGACGACCTGACCGCGCAGGGCATGACCCTGGTGCTGATCACCCACGACGAGACGGTGAGCCGCCGGGCGGGCCGCCGGGTCCGGATCACCGACGGCCGGCTGACGCTGGAGGCGGGGTGAGAACGGTACGGGGCACACGGGCCGCGCGGGCCCCGGAGACCCCAGAAGCCCCGGGAGCCCCAGGGACCCCGGAAGCCCCGGAGAACACGCCGGACACCGTGCGCGAGGGCCGCATCGACCGCCCGTGGATGGACCCCCGGGACCTGTGGGGGGAGGCGCTCGCGGGCATCCTCGCCCGGCCCGTACGGTCCGCGCTGACCACGCTCGGAACGGTGCTCGGCATCACGACTCTGGTGATCACGATCGGGGTGGCGGCCACGGCCGGCAACCAGATCGTCGGCCGGTTCGACGCGCTCACCGCGACCTCGGTGACCGTGAAGGTGCCGGCTCCGGCGCCGGGTTCGGAGGACTCGGGCCCCCTGGTGCCCTGGTCGGGGACCGAGGCGGTCGGGCGGCTCGCCGGGGTCGAGTCGGTCGCGGCGCTCGGCGACTCCCCCGCGACCGGCAGTGTGCTGGTACGGGCCAACGACATCAACGCGCCCGGCGACACCTCCGGCCAGACCCTGGCCGTGGTCGCCGCCTCGGAGGGCGTACCGGCCGGTGTACGCGGGAGGATGACCGCCGGGCGGTTCTTCGACGCCGGCAACGTCGCCCGGCACGACCAGGTGGCGGTGCTCGGCGACCAGGCGGCGAAGCTGCTCGGCATCAGCCGGGTGGAGGACGCGCCCGCGGTCTTCTTCAAGGGCCAGTCGTACACGGTGATCGGCATCCTCGGCGGCATCAAGCGCGAACAGCGGCTGTCCACCTCCGTGTTGCTGCCGTCCACGACGGCCGGGGACCGCCTCGGGCTGCGGAAGGTCACCCACGTACTGATCAACACCTCGCTCGGCGCGGCCCAGCAGGTGGCCCGTCAGGCGCCGATCGCGCTGTCCCCCGGGCATCAGGACTCCCTCACCGTGGTGGCCCCCGCCGATCTGTCCAGGGCCCGTGACAACGTCGAGAGCGACGTCAACGGTCTCTTCCTCGTCCTGGGTCTGGTGTCCCTGGTGGTGGGCGCGATCGGCATCGCCAACGTCACGCTGGTGACCGTCATGGAGCGCGTCGGGGAGATCGGCCTGCGCCGCGCGCTGGGCGCGTCCCGGCGCCAGGTCGCCGGCCAGTTCCTGCTGGAGTCGACGACGATCGGCCTGCTCGGCGGTGTGGTGGGCGCGGCCCTGGGGATCGCGGTGGTGGTGGGTGTGGCCGTCGCCAAGGAGTGGACGCCGGTCCTCGACCTGACCCTCGCCTTCGGCGCCCCGCTGGCCGGCGCCCTGGTCGGCCTGATCGCCGGCCTCTACCCGTCCCTGCGCGCGGCCCGAATGGAACCGGTCGACGCCCTCCGCGCACCCTCGTAACCGCACCGTGGAGCCGCAGTTGCCAACGCTAGACTTTGAAGCAATGTTACGCCTATCCTAGGCAGCGAACCTAGCTTTGCTATCATCACGGCATGGCCATACATCAACGCAAAGAACGCGAGCAGGCCGAACGCCGGAAGCTCATCATCAACACCGCGCGTGAGCTGGCGAATTCGGAGGGCTGGGGAGCGGTGACCACCCGCCGGCTCGCCGACCTGATCGAGTACAGCCAACCAGTGCTCTACAAGCACTTCAAGGGAAAGGAGGACATCGTCCGCACCGTGGCCCTGGAGGGCTTCGACGAGCTGGCCACCGGACTGCGCGAAGCGCGCGGCCGGGCGGACTCGCCGGAGGCCGGCCTGTGGGCGCTGGGCCGGGCCTATACACACTTCGCCGCCAAGAACCCGACGGTCTACGAGGCCATGTTCACCATGTCCGTGGACCTGGTGTTCGGTCAGCCGGACTCGCCGGACTCGCTGGTCGAGGCGTTCGACGAGCTTCGCCGGGCGGTGGAAGTCGTGGCGGCAGGCCGCGATGTGGACACCCTCTCCGAGCTGGTCTGGTGCGCACTGCACGGCATGGTGACACTGAACCGGAGCGGCCGGCTCCGACCGAGCCACGAGGACGAGCGACTGTCCGTGTTCGTCGAGCAGTTCATCGTGCTGCCGACCGATCAGGACGCGGACTGACGCACATGCGGGGCCGCCGGGAACCAGCGTGAAGGAGCATGCCGTGCCACCACCTTTGGACGACGGAGCACGGCCGAACGCGCCCGTCGGCGAACAGCGCACCATTCCCCAACCCACCCGGTCCGCAAGGATGAGCGCCGAGGAACGTCGCAGGATGATCGCCCGGGTCGCCCTGGGCGAGTTCTCGACGGGCGGTTACCACGGCACCTCGACCGAGCGCACAGCGCGGCGGGCCGGGATTTCGCAGCCGTACGTCTTCAGGCTGTTCAGGCTGTTCCCGGGCAGGACGGCACTCTTCCCGGCCTGTGCCGACCTGTGTTTCACCCGGCTCACCAGCACCTTCCGCGACGCCTCCGAGGGGCCCGACGGAGACACCGCGCCGGAAGCCATGGGCACCGCCTGCCAGACATCAACGATTTCTTCGCCGCCGGGATGTACATCAACACCCTGCTCGCCCTGGACATCGCGGCACAGAGCCCCTGCTGGACGGGGCCGCGCCCGGTGACCGACGGCTGAGCCGGTACCCGCCAGGGCCTTCCACGCCCAAGAAAATTAGTAACCAATCACTATGTTCGTGGTCCCCCGATCACGGCCTGGCTGGAGTGTGAGAGATGAATACGACCGTGTCGGAGAGTCAACTGCCTTCGGGCAGGCGCCCATCGGTGGTCTGGGCTGTGATCGTGACCAGCCTGGCCGGCTTCATGGCGATGCTGGACAACCTCGTCGTGATCACGGCGCTGCCCTCGATCAGCGAGGAACTCGGCGGTGACCTCCAGGAGCTCGAGTGGACGGTCAACGCCTACACTCTGACCTTCTCGGTCCTGCTGCTGCTCGGCGCGGCGGCGGGCGACCGGTTCGGCCGCCGCCGGATGTTCATCGCCGGACTCGCCCTGTTCACCCTGGCGTCGGCCGCCGCCGCCGTGGCCCCCGGGATCGACACCCTGATCGCGGCGCGCGCCGTCCAGGGCGTCGGCGCCGCCGTGGTCATGCCGCTGACACTGACACTGCTCACCGCCGCCGTACCGGCCAAGCACCGGGGCCTGGCGCTCGGGGCCTGGGGCGCGGTCAACGGGCTTGCCGTCGCGAGCGGTCCGCTGATCGGTGGCGCGATCGTCGAACACCTCTCCTGGCAGTGGATCTTCTGGCTGAACCTGCCGATCGGCCTGCTGCTGGTGCCGCTGGCCCACTGGAAGCTCACCGAGAGCCGGGGCCCGAACAGCCGGCTCGACGTCGTCGGGACCGTACTGATCAGCCTCGGCCTGTTCGGTGTGGTCTACGGCATCGTCCAGGGCAACGCCGA
This sequence comes from Streptomyces sp. NPDC093109, assembly GCF_040701725.1. Classification (NCBI taxonomy): domain Bacteria; kingdom Bacillati; phylum Actinomycetota; class Actinomycetes; order Kitasatosporales; family Streptomycetaceae; genus Streptomyces; species Streptomyces sp. NPDC093109. Next base: position 107,549 of record NZ_JBFBEZ010000012.1, on the reverse strand, counting down.
CGGCTGGGCCAGCGCGCCGATCCTGACCGCCCTGATCGGCGGCGGGGCGATGTCGGTGGCGTTCGTGCTGTGGGAGCTGCGCGCCCGCGAACCCATGCTGCCGATGCGGATGTTCCGCAACCGGTCGTTCACCGGCGTCAACATCGCCAGCCTGCTGATGGCCCTCGGCATGTTCGGCGCGATCTTCCTGCTGACCCAGTTCTTCCAGAACATCCAGGGGTTCAGCGCCCTGCAGGCCGGCGTGCGGATGCTGCCCTGGACCGGGATGCCCATCCTGGTCGCGCCGATCGCGGGCATTCTCTCCGACCGCATCGGCGGCCGTCCGATCGTCATCGTGGGTCTGTTCCTCCAGGCCCTGGGGCTCGGCTGGTTCGCGTGGGTCACCGACGTGGGCGTCTCCTACAGTTCGCAGGTGCCGGCCCTGATCCTCGGCGGTGTGGGCATGGCCATGTTCTACGCCCCGATCGCCAACGTACTGATGAGTTCGGTGAGCACCGAGGAGCAGGGCATCGCGTCGGGGGCGAACAACGCCCTGCGCGAGCTGGGCGGCGCGCTCGGGGTGGCCGTGCTGAGCGCGGTGTTCACCGCGCAGGGCAGCCTGGCCACCGCGCAGTCGTTCGCCGACGGCCTGGCGCCGGCGCTCTGGGTGGGCTCGGCGGCCGTGGCGCTGGGCGGTGTCGCGATGTTCTTCGTCAAGGGCGGCCGGCCGGTACCGCCCGCCGCCCCGCGGCCGGCGGCCGAGCGGCCGGTACCCGTAGCGGAATCCGTCGCGCCGGGCCGGGTGGTCACGGCCGGGGCGGCCGTGGACGCCGACTGAGGTTCTGTCGGCGCGTGGCGGTCGCGGAATTCCCGCGACCGCCACACCGCATTCCGCCCCAGGAGCAGACTGTGGACCAACTATCCCTTTACATAGGGAAGTTGAATATGTGTGACTTCTCCAGCGTGTCTCAAGCGGCACTGGCACGACGCACGTAGCAGTGTTAGCGTTGCTAGCGCCCGGGATGAGGGGACTCCTTGAGCGGGCCGGCGCCACCTGGCGTCGTGTGTCCGCAGGCGCGGCCGGCCAGGGCCGCTCCGCCAATGGAGGATGGAAGAAACTCTCATGGGAACGCTCAGTCAGGTGTTGGCCGTGGTGGCGATTCTCGCCAACTCGGTGGTCTACGGCACGGACACGTTCTGCGCGCTCGTCCAGCGCCCGGCTCTCGCCCAGGTGGACGACGCCGCGCTCACGAGCGTGATGGGCCAGGTACATCGGTACGGTGACCGGCGTATGCCCGTCCCCGGTGCGGTCGGGCTGATCGCCGCCGTGCTCGCCTCGGTCCTCGCGGCCGTCGACGGCCGCTCCACCGAGGCCGTGGCCTGCGCCGTGGCCAGTGTCGCGCTGATCGGCTGGCTGGTTGTGTACGCCAGGATCAGCGCGCCCGTGAACAAGCGCCTGACGGCCGCGGCCCTGGCGGGAACCACCCCCGACGACGCGCGATCCCTGCAGAGAACCTGGGACGGTGTCATCAACCTCCGGGTCGCCCTGCAGTCCCTCGCGCTGATCGCCCTGTGCGTCGCCGTCGCCACACACTGACCCGCCCTGTGCGCCATTGTCGCCGCACAGCGACCGCCGGCACCGGCGAACACCTTCAGCAGGCCTGTCCGGCGACTCGAGCCGCAGCGGGCCCGGCGGAGAATCCCAGGTCACCCTTAGTCCACTCCCCTACCCTCATGGGAGCGTTGTGATGGAGTTCAGAGTGCTCGGCCCGGTGGAACTCCGGGTGGAAAACCAGACGGTCGACCTCGGACCCGCCCGGCAGAGAAGTGTCCTCGCCGCCCTGCTCGTCGAGCCGGAACGGCCCACCACCATCGAGTCGTTGATCGACCGCGTATGGGGCGACACCCCGCCCACCGGCGTGCGCAGCGTGGTCTACACCTACGTCACCCGGCTGCGCCGCGTGCTGGCGGAGGCGACCAACGCCACGGACACACCGGTCACGGTGCACCGCAACGCGGTCGGCTACATGCTGGGCATCCGGCCGGATCTGGTGGACCTCGCCAGCTTCCGGGACACGGTCGCCCGCGCCCGCGCCCTGAACGCGGACGATCCCCGCCGCGTCGAACTGCTCGGACAGGCCCTGCGGTTGTGGCGCGGCGAGGCCCTCGCGGGGCTGAACGGCGACTGGGCACAACGCGTCCGCGGCACCCTGCTCCAGCTCAAGCACGAGGTCCTGGCCGAGTGGGTGGACGCGGAGGTGCGTGCCGGCCGCGGCCTGTCCGGTCTCGCGGTACTGCGTCAGGCCCTGCTCGAAGAGCCCCTCGCCGAACCACTGCACGAGCGGCTGATCAGGATCCTGTACGCGAACGGGCAGGTCGCCGAGGCCCTGAAGCAGTACGAGCGGGTCCGTCACCTCATCGCCGACGAGCTGGGCGCCGACCCCGGCTCCGGCCTGCGCGAGCTGCACCGGCAGATACTCCAGGGCCGGCCCCTCGGTATGGCCCACGAGCGGTGGGGCACCGCGCCGGTGCCGTCGCTCCGTACGGTCGGACCGCGCGTCCCGGCCGCGCTCGCCCCGGTCCCCGCGGTGTCGAGTGTGCGGCCCGTACCGGTCGTGCCGGTCCCCGACGATCACGGCGACGACGACCACAAGGGGACCAGCCCGGATCTGCTGCCGATGGACCTCGCCGACTTCGGTGGCCGCGACAGCGAGCTGGCATGGCTGCGCTCGGCCGTGACCTCACCCGCCGCCGGCCTGCCGCCGACCGTGGTGATCACCGGCGGAGTGGGCGTCGGCAAGACCTCACTGGCGATCAGGGCGGCCCACAGCCTCCGCGAGGATTTCCCGGACGGCCGCCTCTACGTCAATCTGCGCGGCACCTGCGACCGGCCCGCCACCTCCGGCGCGGTGCTCACCAGGCTGCTGCGCGCGCTGGGCTTCCGGCCCGCGTGGATCCCCGCCGACCTGGACGAGCGTGCGGAGCTGTACCGCAACTGGATGTCGGGACGGCGGGTGCTGCTCGTACTCGACGACGCGGCCAGCGAGGAGCAGATCGAACCCCTGCTGCCCGGTGGGCACGCCTGCCGGGTTCTCGTCACCAGCCGCGTCCCGCTCGGCACCCAGGCCGGCGCCCGGCTGCGGGTGCTGCACGAGCTGTCGCAGGAGCAGAGCCTGGAACTGCTGGTCCGGATCGCGGGCCGGGAGCGGATGCGGGACGAGCCGGAGGCCGCGGCCCAGCTGGCCCGGTACTGCGGTGGCCTGCCGCTGGTGCTGCGGGCGGTGGCCTACCGACTGGTGAGCCGGCCGCACTGGACGCTCGCGGAGCTGCTGGTGAGGATCGCGGACGAGGAGCGCCGCCTCGACGAACTCGCTTACGGCTCCCTGGACCTGCGGACCAGTCTTGAGTCCACCTATAACCGGCTCGATACGACCGCCTGCCGGCTTTTCCAGCATCTGGGCGAGACCGCCCACACCGGAATGGACCTCCGGGTCGCCCCCGCGCTGGGTCTCCCTCCCGCCAAGGCGCAGGACGCTTTCGAAACTCTTGTCGGCATGCACTTGATATATGTGGAAGGCCGCGATCCGGCCGGGCGAATTCGCTATCGCATGAATGATCTGCTCCGGCTGTACGCGCGCAGCGCGGCCCGGTCCTCGCACCTCGCGACACGGCTGCCCGCCGCCTGACGGCCCACCGCCGCCCTTCCCTTCATTCCCGCGACTTTTCCCTCCGGCTCGAGCGCCGTATACCCGAGCGCCACACGCCCGAGCGCCACACGAACGAGAAGTTCCGTTCCACCGTGCGTATTTCCAGTGGAACCAGTCTTTCCGGATTTCCCGCGGCCCTTAAAGGTCAATTCAAGGAACGTGACCAGACGGCTCCGTCATATTTCTTGTGTGGCCGATACGGCCAAGCCGAAATCCCGTCAGGCAGGAAATAGTCATGATCACATCCTCTTCCGCCGCCACCGCGGTGAAACCCGAACGGACGGCGGCGCAGCACACTCTGGCGATGTTTCCGGGACAGGGGTCCCAGCGGGGCCACATGGCGGCCCATCTGGTGCGGGAGCACCCGCGGACCGCCGGCCGGGTGCTGGCCGCCGCCGACGAGGTGCTCGGCCTGGAGATCACCGAGCTGTGCACCACCGGCGCCGAGGCCGACCTCGCCAGGACCGAGATCACCCAGCCGGCGGTCCTGGCGACCAGCCTGGCGGTGCTCGAAGTCCTGCGCGAGGAGGGCGGGTTCGCCCCCTCGGCTGTGGCCGGCCACAGCCTCGGCGAGTACACGGCCCTGGTCGCGGCGGATGTGCTCACCGCCGCGGACGCACTGCGACTGGCCCGCCGGCGCGGCGAGTTGATGGCGGCGGTCTCCCGGCGGACGCCCGGAGCCATGGCCGCCGTCATGGGCCTCGCCGCCGACCGGATCGAGGAGCTGTGCGCGAGCTCCGCCGGTGACGGTGTGGTCGAGGTGGCCAACTACAACGAGGCCGGCCAGACCGTCGTCTCCGGGAACCGCGAGGACGTCGTCGACCTGACCCACCGCGCGCTCGCGGCCGGGGCCGAGCGCACCGTACTGCTCAACGTGAGTGCGCCGTTCCACTGTTCGCTGATGCGCGAGATCGAGGACGAGTTCGCCGCGGAGCTGGCCGGATACACCTTCATGGATCCCCGGTCGACCCTGCTCAGCTCGGTCACCGGCCGCGCCGTGGCGAGCGGGGACGAGGCCAAGGACCTGCTCCGCCGCCAACTCGCCTCGCCCGTCCGCTGGATGGACGTGCTGGGTGCCGCGCGGCAGGGCGGCATCACGGACTACGTCGAGGTCGGACCCGGGCGCGTACTGAGCGGGTTCGCCAACCGGTCCCTGACCGACGCCTCCGTACGGAGCACCAACGACGCCCGCCGCGTGGCGACCCTGCTGCGCGACCGGCCCCTGACTCCCGCCGCCTAGGGCGTGTTCAGAAAGTCCCGCCTGCCTACGGGCGGACGGCGCTACTTCTCAACACGCCCTAGTGCCCCTCCCGGCACCAGCGCCGCGACCGGCACCAGCAGCGCGCGGGCGCGCACCACGGATTCACTCCCCTTTCCACGCAACACTCCTGAAAGGCAGTTCGCCGTGACCGACACCATCACCAACCTCCTCCCCATCGTCCAGGACGCCATCGCCGACGCCCTCGGCATCGACGAGGCCGAGGTGACCTCGGACGCCACCCTCCTCGGCGACCTCGGCGCCGAGTCCATCGACCTCCTCGACATCCTGTTCCGCATCGAGCGCGCCTCCGGCGTGAAGATCACCGTGGCCGACATCGGCGCGCTGCTCCAGGGCGGCATCCCTGACGAGGAGTTCGGCGACGAGAACGAGGTCGTCAACAACACGGGCCTGACCCACCTGGAGAAGGTGCTGCCGCAGTTCGACCGCTCCCAGCTCGACGAGCCGCTCACCGCCGACCAGGTGCTGGGTCTGTTCACCGTGCGGAACCTGCTCGACCTGCTGACCGAGCGCGCCGCCGCGGCCCATGCCGGCTGACGCCGGGGACGGCGAGGCGCCGGCGGTCCGGGTCCTCCTGGGCACCGATCTCGTCGTGGTCGACCGGGTGGAATCGCTCCTCGCCGGGAAGCCCGGTCTCGCCGAGCGGATCTTCACCACGGCGGAGCTGGCGTACTGCGCGAGCCGCGGCCGCCGCCGCCCCAACCACCTCGCGGTCCGGTTCGCGGCCAAGGAAGCGGTGATGAAGGCGCTGGGAACCGGCGCCTCGGCCGGCGTCGAGTGGACCGACATGGAGGTGATCAACGCGATCGGCGGCCGGCCCACCGTGCGTCTGCACGGCGGGGCCGCCGCGGTGGCCCGGCGCAAAGGGGTGCGTCAGGCCGAGATCTCGCTGAGCCACACGGCCGGCCTCGCCATGGCCAGCGCCGTACTCCTGTGCACGGACGAGCGGCCCGTACCGGCACCGGCCGGTACCCCTGACCACGACGCCGGTACGGCCCTGGCCATCGATCGGAAACCGTAGGAAGAGCAGGAGGTGCAGAGCATGACATTCCAGGATCGTGTCGCCCTGGTCACCGGCGCCTCCCGAGGCATCGGGAAGGCCATCGCCCTCACTCTGGCGCAGCGCGGCGCCGCCGTGGCCGTCAACTACCGCTCGCACGAGGAGGACGCCCACGCGGTGGTGAAGGAGATCGAGGCGGCCGGCGGCACCGCCGTCGCCATCGGCGCCGATGTCTCCGATCCGACCGCTGCCAGGGAGCTGGTGGAGGAGGCGCGGCGCCGCCTGGGCGGCCTGCACATCCTCGTCAACAACGCGGGGATCACCAGCGACGGACTCATCTACGACATGGCCCCGGACGCCTGGGTGGAGGTGATGCGGGTCAACTTCGGAGGCGCTTTCCACTGCACGCACGCCGTGGCCGAGCACTTCATGTCCCAGCGCGACGGGGCCATCGTGAACATCTCGTCCGTGATGGGCGAACGCGGCTGGATCGGCCAGTCCAACTACTCGGCGTCCAAGGGCGCGCTCAACGCCTTCACCCGGGCCTCCGCGATCGAACTGGCCCGTTTCAACGTACGGGTGAACGCCGTGCTGGCCGGCGTCGTCCCGACCGATCTGATCAGCGAGATCCTCGACCGCGACGGGGGACGAGGCATCCGCCGGCAGGTACCGATGCGCCAGTTCGCGACCGTCGAGCAGGTCGCCGCCGTGACCGCGTTCCTGGCCGGCCCGGACTCCGCGTATGTCACCGGCGAGCTGGTGCTGGTCGACGGCGGGCTGTCCTCCCAGCTGGGAATCGGTCGCCCCTGATCCGCCGTCCGCGCACGAGGAGAGGAACAAACGATGCGGTTTCATCTGATCGACAGGATCGAATCCTGGGAACCGGGCAGACACATCACCGCCCGTAAGGTCACCTCCCGCCAGGAGGACTACTGGCAGGACACGGCGGACGGACCGGCGCTGCCGTTCGGTCTGGCGCTGGAAGCGCTGTGCCAGGCCGGTACCTGGCTGGTCCTGCTCAGCACCGGCCACCGCCGCCGGGCAGCGCTGCTGAGTGTCGGCGAGGCCGTGCTGCACCGTCCGGTACGCCCTGGTGACGTGCTGCTGCTGGACGTCACCGTGGTCTCGATGAACGACGGGGCCGCCGTCATCGACGGGGTGGCCCGGGTGGACGGCGAGACCGTGCTCGAAGCGCGCTCGATCATGTGCGCGCTGATCGACGCCGACAGCCTGGACGACCCGGCGGACACCACCAGGATGGCGGGGCAGCTGCTGGGCGGGGGGCCGGTCCGGTGAAGCGGGTGGTCATCACCGGCATGGGCGCGGTCACCCCGCTCGGCTGCGACGCGGACACCACCTGGCGGAGCCTGGCCGCCGGGCGCAGCGGGATCGGTCCGCTCACCGTCTTCGACACCACCGGTTTCCCGGTGCGCATCGGCGGTCAGGTGCACGGCTTCGACCGGAAGGAGGCGGTCCCGGACGCCGCGGACCGCAAACGGCTCTCCCGGGTGGGCGCGTTCGGCGTCGCGGCGGCGTCGGAGGCGCTGCGGCACGCGGACGCCGGCAAGGAGACCTACCGCGCCGAGGAGCGCGGGGTCGCCATGGGTGCCAGCGTCGGCCGGCCGGATCTCCAGCTGCTGGTGGACACGGGCCGGGTACGCGAGGAGACCGGGCGGCCCGACGCCTTCCTCCGGCAGTCGCCCGGCGCGGTGCTGACCGCCGACCAGAATGTGCCGCTCAGCGCCATGGCGCGGCTGATCGACGCCACCGGACCGATGATCGGCATCAGCACGGCGTGCGCCGGTTCCGGGCATGCGCTGGGCGAGGCCTTCCGGTGTATCCAGGAGGGCGACGCGAAGCTGATGGTGGCGGGCGGCTACGACTCGCTCACCAGCTGGATCGACGTGCTGGGCTTCAGCCTGCTGGGGGCCCTGACGGACCGTTACAACGACGATCCGACGTCCGCCTCCCGCCCGTTCGACGCGGACCGGTCCGGCTTCGTGATCGGCGAGGGAGCGGTCGCCTTCGTCCTGGAGGAGCTGGAGTCCGCGCGGGCCCGTGGCGCCACCGTACTCGCCGAACTCCTCGGCTACGGCTCCACGTTGAACGCCTGGCGGATCACCGACTCGCCGCCCGACGGCTCCGGGGCGATCCAGGCCATGGAGGCCGCCCTCACCGACTCGGGCCTCGGGACCGGCGGTATCGACTATGTGGTCGCGCACGGCACCAGCACCCACGGCAACGACCTGTCGGAGACCACCGCGATCAAGAAGGTGTTCGGCGACGACGCCTACCGTCTCGTGGTCAGCTCGCCCAAGTCCATGGCCGGACACCTGACGTCGGCGGGCGCGGCGCTGAACGTCCTCGCCGGGATCGGGGCCATCCGCGAGTCCGTCGTGCCGCCGACGCTCAACCTCGACACCCCGGACCGCAAGCTCGACCTGGACTATGTGCCGCACACCGCCCGGCACATGCCCGTCAGGGCCGTACTCGTCAACGCCTTCGCCTTCGGCGGCAGCAACACCAGCCTCGTCGTCGGCGCCTACCAGGAGGACGCATGACCACCGCCACGGCCGGGCCCCGACCGGCGCCCGACCGCTCCCCCGACCGGCCACGCCCGGTTCAACTGCCCGGTTTCGACCGGACTCTGGAGTTCGAACCGGGGCTGCGGGCAGTCGCCCTGCGCAATGTCCCCGGGACGCTCCCCGTGTTCGCCACCCACTTCCCGCGCCACCCGATCCTGCCCGGGGTGCTGCTCCTGGAGGACATGGGCGCCCTCGCCGCGGCGGCCTCCGGCGACGGCCTGTGGCTGCTGCGTTCCATCCGTACGGTGCGGTTCCGTCACTTCGTCGGCCCCGGCGACCAGGTGACCCTCACCGTCGAGCGGCTCTCCCGGACCGCTGACACCGCCGAGTGGCGCGCCGAGGCCGCGGTCGCGGGCCGCGCCGTCGCCACCGCGCGCGGCGTCACCGTGGCTCTCGCCGGCGCACCGTACGACCGGCAGGGCCGGGCGTCATGAGCGCCGCGCCGCGCCGTGTCGTGGTGACCGGCATCGGCCTGGTGACCGCGCTCGGCGAGGGGGCCCGGGCGACCTGGGAGGGGCTGCTGGAGGGCCGTACCGGGATCGGCCCGATCCGCTCCTACGACCCGTCGCCGCTCCGTACCCGGATCGGGGCCGAGATCACCGGCTTCGACCCGAAGCACTACATCGCCCGCCGCTCGCTGCGCACGGTCAGCCGGGGCGACCAGCTGGCCGTCGCCGCGGCCACCCTGGCGGTGCGCGACGCCGGCCTCGACGAGGCGCGGGAGCTGGGCTACCGGACCGCGCTGTTCCTCGGCGGGAACAAGGAGGTGCCGAAGCTGGAGGAGCTGATCACCAGCCTCGGGACCGTGCGCGGTCCGGACGGCGGGGTGGATCTGCCGAAGCTCGGCAGGACGGCCTCCTCGGTGGTCGCTCCGCTGTTCTTCGTCGAGGGCCTCCAGCCCGCCGCCGCGTTCCACATCTCGGAGAAGTACGGCATCCGCGGCCCCAACGCCTTCTTCGCCGGCACGGCGGACTCCGGGGCCACCGCCATCGGGCGGGCGATGCGTACGCTGCGGCGCGGCGAGGCCGATGTGGCCGTCGCCGGCGGCTACGACGACGCCACGTCCTGGTGGTCCATGTCCAAGATGGACGGGCTCGGTGTGCTGACGCCCCGCAACGACCTGGCGGAGAAGGCCTTCCGCCCGTTCGACCGGGAGCACAGCGGCTCGGTGTTCGGGGAGGGCGCCGCCCTGCTCGTACTGGAGGAGCGGGAGCACGCCCTCGCCCGGGGCGCCCACTGTTACGCCGAGATCACCGGCTTCGGCAGCGGGAACGACTGCGTACCGCCGCCGAGCCCGGACCCGCGCGCCCGGGGTCTGTCCCGGGCGATCACCCGGGCCCTGGCCGACGCGGGCGGCGCGGCGGAGGTCGACTACATAGCCGCCCACGGCTGCGCGACCCCGCTGGGCGACGTCAGTGAAACCCGGGCGCTCCACGACGCGCTGGGCGGAGCCGCGCGGACGGCGCAGATCAGCAGCGTCAAGCCGCAGACCGGTCATCTGGTCGGGGGCGCCGGGGCGCTGAACGTCGGGGTGGCCGCGCTGGCGCTCGACTCGGGTGTCGTCCCGGCGACGCTGAACCTGGACACCCCGGCCGACGGCTGCGACCTGGACTGGATACCGGGCGCGGCCCGCGAATCACGTCCCGGCTCGGCACTCGCGCTCGCCCGGGGCCTGGAGGGGCAGGCGGTCGCCGTGGCCCTGGGGAGGGCCGGATGAACGCCGACCGGGACACCGGAACGAAGCTCACGGAAGGGGCACCGCGGATGGACGGAGAGAACCGGCGGCCGGACGGCACCCTGCGCGTGGTCGTCACCGCGGTCGGGGCCGTGACCGCCCAGGGCGCCGACGCCGGCGAACTGTGGGCAGGGGTACGGGCCGGACGCGTCGCCATCGGTCCCGTACGCGGGCTGCCGATGGACGGCTACCGCACCGCGCTGGGGGGCGAGGTGACGGGGGCCGCGCGTCCCGACTACGACTATCTGTCCGCCGTGGGCGGCTCGGAGTCCGAGCCCGCGCTGGACTTCGCGCTGCTGGCCGCCCAGGAGGCGATGGCCGCGGCGGGTGTGACCGTCCTCGGCGAGGGTGAGCCGCCGCGTCCCGGCGCGCTGCCCGCGCACCGCTGGGGGGTGGCGCTCGGCAGTTGCAACGGCGGGCTGCGCAGCGCGGAGCGGGTGCTGCGGCGTGACATCGACGGGGCGGCGGAGCCCGGTGACGGCAATCAGCTGCTGCTGGTGGGGCCGCAGGCCATCGCCGAGGCGCTGAGCGCGGCGTTCGGGCTCAAGGGGCCCGTCCTGTCGGTCAACACCGCCTGTGCTTCGGGTGCGCACGCCCTCGGGCACGCGCTGGAGGCCATCCGGGCCGGGCGGGTCGACGCGATGCTGGTCGGCGGCACCGACGCGTTCACGGAGACCGCGTTCGCCGGCTTCAACAGTGTGGAGTCGCTCTCCCCGCGCCCGGCCGCCCCGTACTCCAAGGACCGTGACGGGCTCTCCCTCGGCGAGGGCGGTGGCATGCTGGTGCTGGTCGCGGAGCCGGTGGCCCGTGCGGCCGGCGCGCCGGTGCTGGCGGAGGTGCTCGGCTACGGTCTGTCGGCCGACGGCTACCATCCCACCGCGCCGCATCCCCAGGGCGAGGGCGCGGCCCGGGCGATCCGGGCGGCGCTGTCCTCGTCCGGTCTGGTCCCGGAGGACGTGCGGTACATCAACGGGCACGGCACCGGCACCCCCAAGAACGACTCGGCCGAGACCAACGCCGTACGGGCCGCTCTCGGCGAAGCCGCCGAGAAGACCGCGCTGAGCAGCACCAAGTCGATGGTCGGCCATCTGCTCGGGGCGGCCGGCGCGGTCGAGGCGATCGTGACCGTACGGGCGCTGAGCGAGCAACTGGCCCCGCCGACGGCGAACTTCACGGCCGTCGACGCCAAGTGCGGTCTGGACGCGGTGCCCGGCGCCGCCCGGCCGCTGGCCATGGATGTCGCCCTCTCCAACAACTTCGCCTTCGCCGGGGCCAATGCCACGGTGGCCTTCGGCAGGCCCGGCGGCCGGCTCCAGGAGCTGCCCGCCTACCCGGAGGAGCGGATCGTCGTCACCGGCATCGGGGTGCTGGCCCCGGCCGCCACGAGCGCGCCGGATCTGTGGCGGGCCTACCGGGACGGCGCAGGATCCGGCCGTCCCGCGTACGGTCCGGGTCCGGCCCGGATCGGCGCGGAGCTGGAGCGGTACACCACACCGCGTGAGCGGCGCCGGATGGACCGGCTGGGCCAGTTCGCCGTCGCGGCCTGCCGCAGCGCCCTGGACGACGCCGGTCTGACGCCGGACGAGCGGACCGGGGTGATCCTCGGCACCGGGCTCGGGCCGATGCGGAGCACCGCGGACTTCTTCCTGCCCACGGTGGCGGGCGGTCCGGCCGGAGGCAGTCCGGCGATCTTCCCCAACACGGTCTACAACGCCGCCGCCGGCCAGGTCGCCATGGTGCTCGGCGCGAAGGGGCCCACCTCGACGGTCACCGCCGCACACGCGGCCGGTGCCTCGGCCCTGTGCGTCGCCTACGACCTGCTGCGTTCGGGCCGTGCCGACGCGCTGCTCTGCCCGGCCGTCGACGAGCTGACCGATCAGGTGGTGGACGCGTACCGCGGTCTGCCGCTCTTCGGCGGCCCGGCGGGCAGGAACTACACCCTTGCCGAGGGCGGCGTCGCTCTGGTGCTGGAGCGGGAGTCGGCGGCACGGGCGCGCGGCGCCCGCGTCCTGGGGGTGCTGGCCGGTCACGGCAGCGCCTCCGACGCGGCCGGTGTCGGACGCTGGGACCGCTCGGGCGCCGGCGTCGAGCGCGCCATGCGCGGCGCCCTGGCGGCGGCCGGAACCGAGACCGGCCGGCTCACCGCGATCTGGGCGAACGCGGCCGGACTCGTCCCCGTCGACCGCCCCGAGGCCCGCGCCCTGGCGCGGCTGGCGGCGCCGCACGGCTGCCCGGTGGAGTCGCCCAAGCGGATTCTGGGCGAACCGGTCGGCGCGGGAGCCCAGTTGTCCGCCGCGCTCGCCCTCACCGGCTGGCGCGAGGGCGGCCCGGCCGGTCCTGTCCTGGTCAACAGCTCCTCGCTCGGGGGCACGCACATCAGCCTCGTACTCAGCCCCGCGTCCTCTTCCTGAAAGGCGAACGGACGATGTATCTGCTCCCCGACCGGCATGTGTCGATCCTCAGCACCGGTGCCGATCTGCCCGGCGACCCGATCGACAACGACACACTGGAACGCTACTGCGGTCCGCTGCCCGACGATGTGCTCCAGGGCATCGAGGTGCGGCGCCGTCACTGGATCGTCGACCCGGAGACCGGCGAGCACCGCAGCGGTACGGTCGCCATGGCCACGGCCGCCGCGCGCCAGGCGCTGCGCCGGGCCGGTATGGAACCCGGCGACATCGAACTGCTGGTGGTGTCGACGGCCAGCCCCGACCATGTGCTGCCGGCCGCCGGGACCTTCGTACAGGAGAATCTCGGGCTGGAGCGCGCCGCCGTCATCGAGGTGCGTGCCGGCTGTGTGGGGGCCGTCCAGGCGCTCGACACCGCTCGCCGGCTGCTCGCCGACGGCACCTACAGGACCGCGCTGGTGATCGGCGCCGAGGCCATCTCGCCGCTGCTCGCGCCGGTCTATCTCGGCCGTGACCCGCACAGTGTGCGGATGCGCGACCGGCTGACGCTGTACACCTTCGGTGACGGCGCGGCGGCCATGGTCCTGCGCGCGGGCGAGCCGGGTTCGGCACAGGCCACCCCGCTCCGCGAGGTGTTCGCCACCCAGTGCCTGGGCGGCAAGCGCAAGCCGGGCATGCTGGTCGTCGGCGGCGGTACGGACGCGCCTCTCGCCGAACAGCAGCGCCGCAAGCGGCTGATGGAGATCCGGCTGGACATCCCGGGCACGGCGGCGTTCGGCCCGCAGGTCTTCGTGGCCGGTCTGCACGACATGCTGGAGCGCTCCGGTCTGTCGATGGACGACATCGACGCGTGTGTGCTGCCGGAGGGCAACGCCGAGTACTTCAGCAGCGAGTTCGAGGCTTCGGGGCTCACCGCACAGGACCATGCCGCGCTGCAGAAGAGCATCGTCGAGAACCTCACCGACGTCGGCGCCACCGGCTCGGCGGCGGTGCCGCTCGCGCTGGACGCGGGCTGGGTCGAGGGCCGGATCCGGCCCGGTGACACGGTGCTGCTGCTGGCGATCGAGGCGAGCCGCTACCTGTACGCGGGGCTGACGCTCACCTGGGAGGCGCCGGCCCCCACCGTCAGCTGAGACCCGCAGAGGCCCGTTCAGCACGTGAGCCCGACACACGCAGTTCCGTGAGACGCATACCGAAGGGTGGACGGTACCGATGGCAGACACATCGGAGGAAGAAAAGAACAAGGCGATCATCCGCAGGGTCTTCGACGAGTTCGTCAACCGTGGCGACTTCTCCGTCGTGGACGAGATCTACCATCCCTCGATGGTCGACCACCAGCCGCTGCCGGGCGCTCCCGAGGGCCTGGAGGGTGTCAGGTACACCATCGCCGGGCTGCGGGCCGGCTTCCCCGACCTGCACGTGACGATCGAGGACATGAGCGCCCACGCCGATCAGGTGGTCATCCACAACACCTGGCGCGGCACACATCTCGGGGAGTTCCTGGGCGCGCCGCCGACCGGCCGGCCGCTGGAGTTCCGCGGTGTGGTGGTGTGGCGGCTGACGGAGGGTCTGATCGCCGAGCGCTGGGGCATCGGTGTGGAGTCCAACATGCTGGCCGGGCTCGGTATGCGGCGGCTCGCCCCGGCCGGCGGCGCCCGGGGCAGGAGGGCCGGGGTCAGGTCCCCGGCCGCGCCGACGACCCAGGTGCTGCCGGTCCTGCCGGGCAGGTCCGCGCGGTGGGAGCTGTTGCACAAGCAGCTGTCCGGTCCCCGGCTGCGGGAGTACGAGGATTCCCGGCGCCGCGCGGGCATCGTCCACGAGGCCTTCTGGAAGCAGGAGTCGGGGGCCGGGGAGGTCGCCGTACACCGGGTGGAGGCCCGGGACGCGGGCCGGGCGGGCCGGCGGCTGCGCGACTCCGTCGAGCCCTTCGACATCTGGCTGCGGCAGGCGGCGCTGGACGTGTACGGGGTCGACCCGTGGGCGCGGCTGGCGGAGCAGCCGCCGGCCGAACCCGGGCTGGGCTGGACGGCGCAGACGGCGCTCGTACCGTCGGTGGAGGGGTGATGGCCGCCGCCGGCACCCGGTCCCGGGTGGCCGAACTGGCGTCCATACGGGAGTCGGCGTGGGCCGGACCGAGCCCGGCAGCCACCGAGACGCAGCACGCCAAGGGGAAGCTGACCGCGCGCGAACGGATCGAGCTTCTCTTTGACGAGGGCTCGTTCAACGAGGTGGAGCCGTTAAGGCGGCACCGCGCGACCGGGTTCGGCCTCGAGGCCAAGAGGCCGTACTCCGACGGTGTGGTCACCGGGTGGGGCACGGTGCACGGGCAGACGGTGTTCGCGTACGCGCACGACTTCCGGATCTTCGGCGGCGCGCTGGGCGAGGCACACGCGCAGAAGATCCACAAAATCATGGACATGGCGATCTCGGCGGGCTCGCCGCTGGTCTCGCTGAACGACGGCGCCGGCGCCCGGATCCAGGAGGGTGTGACCGCGCTGGCCGGGTACGGCGGGATCTTCCAGCGCAACACCCGCGCGTCGGGGGTGATTCCGCAGATCAGTGTGATCCTCGGCCCGTGCGCGGGCGGGGCGGCGTACTCGCCGGCGCTGACGGACTTCGTCTTCATGGTCCGCGAGACCTCGCAGATGTTCATCACCGGCCCTGACGTGGTGCAGGCGGTGACCGGGGAGAAGATCTCGCAGAACGGGCTGGGGGGCGCGGATGTGCACTCGGAGGTCTCCGGCGTCTCGCACTTCGTCTACGACGACGAGCGGACCTGTCTGGAGGAGGTCAGGTTCCTGCTGTCGATGCTGCCGCAGAACAACCGCGAGACCGCCCCCGTGGAGCCCACCGACGACCCGGCCGACCGGCGCTGCGAGGCGCTGCTCGACCTGGTCCCGGCGGACGGCAACCGGCCGTACGACATGCGGAAGGTGATCGAGGAGATCGCCGACGACGGCCAGTACCTGGAGATCCACGAGCGCTGGGCGACCAATGTGATCGTGGCGCTGACCCGGCTGGACGGGCAGGTCGTGGGCGTCGTGGCGAACCAGCCGCAGTCGCTTGCCGGGGTGCTGGACATCCACGCCTCGGAGAAGGCGGCGCGCTTCGTGCAGATGTGCGACGCGTTCAATATTCCGCTGGTGACACTGCTGGACGTGCCGGGGTTCCTGCCGGGCGTGGACCAGGAGCACGGCGGAATCATCCGGCACGGCGCGAAGCTGCTGTACGCGTACTGCAACGCGACGGTCCCCCGGATCTCGCTGGTCCTGCGCAAGGCGTACGGGGGCGCGTACATCGTCATGGACTCGCGCAGTGTGGGCACGGACCTGGCGTACGCGTGGCCGACGAACGAGATCGCCGTCATGGGGGCGGAGGGCGCCGCGAATGTGATCTTCCGCCGGAAGATCGCCGCCGCCGACGACCCCGAGGCGATGCGCGAGCAGATGGTCAAGCAGTACAAGGACGAACTCATGCACCCGTACTACGCGGCCGAGCGCGGCCTGATCGACGACGTCATCGACCCCGCGGAGACCCGCGGCGTCCTGGTCCGCGCCCTGCGGATGCTCCGTGCCAAGCACGCGGACCTGCCGGCCCGCAAGCACGGCAACCCACCCCAATAACCGCCGGAGTGTGCCGACATGTCCACCGAAAGCCTGCTCAGGATCGAACGCGGCCACGCCGAACCGGAGGAGCTGGCGGCCCTGATGGCCGTACTGCTCGCCCGCGCCGCCGCGAACACTGACGCCCGACCCGCCGACGGCCGCTCCACCGACGGCCGCCCCGCCATCGGGCCCGGCGGCGCCGGAACCCGCGGCGTGGCCCGCTGGCACCGGCGGGAGTACGCGGGCGGCTTCGGCGCCCCCAGCAGCTGGCGCAACGCCGCCTGACGGCGTTCGTCCCGGTACTCGCAGCACGCCACCGCAACGGAGGAAGCCATGGCCAACCGCCTGTTCACCTCGGAGTCGGTCACCGAGGGCCACCCCGACAAGATCGCCGACCACATCAGCGACACCATCCTCGACGCGATGCTCAAGGAGGATCCGAACTCCCGGGTCGCCGTCGAGACGATGATCACCACCGGCCTGGTCCATATCGCCGGCGAGGTGACGACGCGCGCCTACGTACCGATCGCCGCGCTCGTCCGCGACAAGATCCTGGAGATCGGCTACGACCAGTCCCGCAAGGGCTTCGACGGCGCGTCCTGCGGCGTCAGCGTCTCCCTCGGCGCCCAGTCCCCGGACATCGCCCTCGGCGTGGACACCGGCGGCGAGGGAGGAGAAGGAGCGGCCGAGGGAGAGGGAGACGCGCTCGACCGTCAGGGCGCGGGCGACCAGGGCCTGATGTTCGGCTACGCCTGCGACGAGACACCGGAGCTGATGCCGCTGCCGATCATGCTGGCGCACCGGCTGTCCAAACGGCTCGCGGAGGTACGCCGGGACGGCACCATGCCGTACCTGCGCCCCGACGGAAAGACCCAGGTCACCGTCGAGTACGAAGGCGACAGGCCGGTACGGCTCGATACCGTCGTCGTCTCCTCGCAGCACGCGTCCGACATCGACCTCGACTCGCTGCTCGCCCCGGACATCCTCGACTTCGTGGTGGAACCCGAGTTGCGGGCGCTGGCGGAATCCGGGGTCACCCTGGAGACCGGGGGACACCGGCTGCTGGTGAACCCCACGGGCCGGTTCGAGATCGGCGGCCCGATGGGCGACGCCGGCCTGACCGGCCGCAAGATCATCGTCGATACGTACGGCGGCATGGCCCGCCACGGCGGCGGCGCCTTCTCCGGCAAGGACCCCTCGAAGGTCGACCGCTCGGGAGCGTACGCGATGCGCTGGGTGGCCAAGAACGTCGTCGCCGCGGGCCTCGCCGCGCGCTGCGAGGTCCAGGTGGCGTACGCGATCGGGCGGGCCCGGCCGGTCGGCCTCTTCATCGAGACCTTCGGCACGGAGCGGGTCGCGGTGGAACGGATCGAGCAGGCGGTCGGCCAGGTCTTCGACCTGCGGCCGGCCGCGATCATCCGCGACCTCGACCTGCTCCGCCCCATCTACGCCCAGACCGCCGCGTACGGCCACTTCGGCCGCGAACTCCCGGACTTCACCTGGGAACGCACCGACCGCGCCGAACTGCTGCGCACGATCGCGACCTCCTGACACCACACCGACCGCGACGCCGTCAGGCCCGACGGCGACCCGCACGGCGACGGGCCCGGCCTCCCCAGGCCGGGCCCGTCGCCGTTGCCGGGACCGGTGGCGGGGGCCGGTGGCCAGGACCGGGCGCCGGCCGCGGCTCTTCCGGCGTCCTCGCCCGCCGCACGGAGAGCGCGCCCCGGCCGACCGGGGCGCGCTCTCCTCGAAACGACTCGCCACACGCCCTCGGGCTTGTTTCCGCCGGGCTGGTTCCCGCGTTCCCGCGTTTCCGCGTTCCCGCGTCAGGACCCGAGCAGCATCCCCGTGATCACCAGCATCAGCACGACCGTACCGCCGTGAACACCGTAGACGGCCGACTTGGGGCCCTTGTTCCGCAGCACCACCCAGGCGTCGCCCAGGGGGATCAGGCAGGCGGCCAGCATGATCCAGCCCAGCACATGGGGCTTGCCGTTGGCCAGCAGGATGAAGATGAACAGCCCCGAGGCTATGTCGCGCACCGCTCTGGCGGACATCCAGCCATGAGACGTGGGCGATTCGCCCGTCCCTTCGGGAAGGCCGAAGCCGGCGGCGGCCTTCTGCGGTGCCAGGAGGTCGTGCACTCCGACGAAACAGATGGCCGCGCCGGCCAGCCCCGCGAGTACGTAGGCGATGGTCGTGAGCATGACAGGGATCCTCCCCATGGGCGGCGAACGGCTGATGCGGCCACGGTATCTTAGCGGCGATTGGAAAACTAGCACTGATAACACACCACGCCCGCCGCGTGATCGGCCGCTCCCGAGGTCAACTCGGGCCAGTGGTTATTAGCGATGCTAGATTAAATAACCACGCTAGATTATCGCCGCCGCGAATGCTAGCGTCGATAACAACTGGTCGCTCAGGGGGAAGACCCGCCGGGCTCCCCCATCAGACGGAGGAGCACACGATGGAGCAACGCAAGCTGGGCAGCACGGGTCTGGCGGTCTCCGCCCAGGGACTCGGCTGCATGGGGATGTCGTTCGGGTACGGTCCCGCGGACCAGGACGAGGCCGTGGCCACCGTGCACCGCGCCCTGGAACTGGGCATCACCCTGCTGGACACGGCGGACATGTACGGGCCGCACACCAACGAACGGCTCGTCGCGCGGGCCGTGGCCGGGCGCCGGGACCAGGTGGTGATCTCCTCCAAGGTCGGCTCCGAGATCGACGGGACCGGCGCCATGACCGGTCGCGTCAACGGCCGTCCCGACTACATCCGGCGCAGTATCGACGGCACGCTCGAACGCCTCGGAACGGACCACCTCGACCTGTACTACCTGCACCGCGTCGACCCCGAGGTGCCCGTCGAGGAGACCATGGGCGCGCTCGCCGAGCTGGTCACCGCCGGCAAGGTGCGCCACCTCGGGCTCTCCGAGGCCTCGGCCGCCAGCATCCGGCGCGCGCACGCCGTACACCCGCTGACGGCGGTCCAGACCGAGTTCTCCCTGTTCACCCGCGACATCCAGACCAACGGCGTGCTCGTGGCCCTCCGGGAGCTGGGTATCGGCTTCGTCGCCTACAGCCCCCTGGGACGGGGATTCCTGTCCGGGCGCATCCGTACCCCGGACGACCTTCCGGAGATCGACTTCCGCAGGATCGCCCCCCGCTTCCTCGGGGAGAACTTCGACAAGAACCTCCGTGTCGTCCACGGCGTCGTGGAGCTGGCTAAGGAGAAGGGCATCACCCCAGCGCAGCTCGCGCTCGCGTGGGTGCTCGCGCAGGGACAGGACATCGTCGCCATCCCCGGTACCAAGCGCCGGGGTTACCTGGAGGAGAACGCCGCCGCCTCGGCCGTCGAACTGACCGCGGCCGACCTCGCCGCGCTCGATCAGGTCGCGCCCCCCGGTATCGCCGCCGGGGACCGCTACCCGGCTCCGGCGATGGCCTATCTGAACGGCTGACCGGGTCCGTACGGCATCGCTGCCGAGGCATTCAAGGTCGGCTCAAGACGGGCGGCCACCCGGCGCGGCGAGACTACCGATCGACCACCACCGCCCCCTTCCCGGAGGAGACAGAAGATGGCAAGCGGACGCATCCGGCGTGTGCTCATCGCCGGTGGCGGCATCGGCGGCCTCGCCGCGGCAGTCGCCCTGCAGCGCAAGGGCTTCGAGACGCTGGTCTTCGAACGCGCCGAGTCGCTGCGGGACGGCGGCGCCGGCCTGCACGTGTGGACCAACGGCGTGATCGCCCTCGCCCACCTGGGCCTCGCCGACGCGGTGCTCAAGACCGCGCCCGCCCAGCAGACCTGCCACTTCAGCACCTGGCGCGGCGAGACGCTCGGTGCCTGGCCGGTCGGCGACTTCGCCGAGCGGTACGGGTGGCCGACCATCGCCGTCGAACGCTCGGTCCTGCACGGTGTGCTGGCCGACGCGCTGCACGGAACGCCGGTCCGCACCGGCACCCACGTCGTCGGCTTCACCCAGGACCGGGACGGTGTCACCGTACGGTTCGCCGACGGGCGGACCGAGCGCGGCGACATCCTGATCGGCGCGGACGGTATCCACGGCGCGGTACGCACCGGGCTGCACGGCGACGTCCCGCCCCGCTACACCGGCTACATCGCCTGGCGCGGAAAGGCGGCCCTGGAGCACGAGGCGATCCCCCGGGGCACCTTCAACGCCGTCTTCGGCCCGGGCACCCGGTTCACCTACTACGACGTGGCGCCGGGCACCGTGCACTGGATGAGCGTGGCCAACGGCCCCGCCGGGGGCCGGGACGAGCCCGGGGTCGCGGCGATGCTCGCCGAGCGGCACCGCGGCTGGGCCGGCCCGGTCCAGGACATCCTCGCGGCCACCCCCGACGGCGGCGTCATCCGCGGCGATGTCATCGACCGTAAGCCGGACCGCCGTTGGGGTTCGGGCCGGACCACGCTGCTCGGCGACGCCGCGCACCCCATCACCTTCAACATCGGCCAGGGCGCCTGCCAGGCCCTGGAGGACGCGCTCGTCCTCGCCGAGCACCTCGACCGGGGCCGCACCGACCCGGTCGCGGCCCTGCGCGCCTACGAGACCGAGCGGATGGCACGTACCGCACCGATGCAGAGGATCGCCTGGCGGATCGGACGGATGGGCGCGGTCGAGAACCGTTTCGCCGTCGCGGCCCGCGAGACGTTCATGCGCGCCTTCTGGCCGGACCGGGCCTTCCGCGCCGCCGAGAAGGACCAGGTCGCCTACGGGCGGCGGTGGCTCAGTCCGCCGCTCGACCGGCACGCGGGCACCGGCCCGGAACTCAGGAGCTGAACGGTTCATCCACCGCCCGGAACGGTTCACCCCACCGCCCTCACCCCAACGCATCCGACGAGGAGACCCATCATGAACAAGCCGACGCTCCAGGACGACTACTTCTTCTCCACCTACGCCGATTCGTGGTGGGACGACAACTCGAAGATGAACAACCTGGCGTCCTTCCAGCCGCCCCGGTTCGAGTACTTCGACCGGTTCGTGGACCGCTGGGAGGGCAAGCGGGTGCTGGACGTGGGCTGCGGAGGCGGTTTCACCACCGAGTTCCTCCACGAGCGCGGTGCCCAGGTCTCCGGCCTCGACCCGTCCCCCAAGCTGATCGCCGCCGCCGACCGGCACGCGAAGCAGACCGGCAAGCAGATCGAGTACACCGTCGGCAAGTCCGAGCGCCTGCCCTACGAGGACGCCTCGTTCGACATCGTCACCTGCGTGGACGTGCTGGAGCACGTGGAGAGTCCGGCCCAGGCGGTCCGTGAGATCCGCCGGGTGCTCGCCCCCGGCGGTGTCTTCCTCTACGACACCATCAACCGCACCGTCCGGTCGCGGTTCGTCATGATCTGGATCCCCGAGAACGTCATAAAGATCGTTCCCAAGGGCGCGCACACCTGGAAGGACTTCATCAAGCCCAAGGAGATGCGCCGCTATCTCCTGGACGCGGGACTCACCCCGGTGGGCAAGTCCCAGGGCATCGCCATCTACGGCTCGCGCAAGGACGGCAGCCTGATCACCCGTAAGACCGGCGACCTCTCGTCCATCTACATGGGCGTAGCCCGCCGCTGAACCGCGCACTCCGACCGCGTCCCCGTCCCACCACCCCTCAGGAGCAACGATGAAGGCGGTCTTCTACCGAAGCTTCGGCGACGCCGACGTACTGGAGGTCGGCGAGCTGCCCGAGCCCACCGTCGGACCGGACTCGGTGCTGATCCGAGTGAGAGCGGCGTCCGTCAACCCTGTCGACTGGAAGGGGCGCGAGGGGCACCTCGCCCCGATTCTGGACGCGGTGTTCCCGGTCGTGCCCGGCTGGGACGTCGCCGGGGTGGTGGAACGGACCGGGCTCGGCGTCACCGAGTTCTCCCCCGGTGACGAGGTGATCGGTTACGTACGCGAGGACTACCTGTCCCGGGGGAGCTTCGCCGAGCTCACGGCGGCTCCCGTACGGGCGCTCGCCCACAAGCCGACCACGCTGAGCTGGGCCCAGGCGGCGGGGCTTCCCCTCGCGGGCCTCGCCGCCTACCAGGCCCTGGTCCGGACGCTCGACGTGCGCGCCGGGGAGACCGTACTGGTGCACGGCGCGGCCGGCGGTGTCGGCAGCCTCGCGGTCCAGATCGCGGTCGGCCTCGGGGCGCGGGTGCTGGGTACGGCCGGCGAGCACAACCACGACTTCGTCCGGTTCCTGGGCGGAGAACCGGTCGCCTACCGCAAGGGCCTGACGGAATCGGTGGCCGCGCTCGCCCCCGAGGGCGTGGACGTCATCCTCGACGCGGTGGGCAGGCGGACCCTGCGCACACTGGGTCCGCTGCTCGCCACCGGTGGCCGGCTGGCCTCGGTGGTCGACCCCAACGTCCGGTCCGTCGGGGGCAGTTACGTCTTCGCCCGCCCCGACTCCGCCGATCTGGCCGAGCTTGCCCGGCTGGCCGGGAAGGGGCGGCTGGTCGTCGAGGTCAGCGAGGTCTTTCCGCTGGAGAAGGCGGCCGACGCGCACCGGCTCAGCCAGGCGGGGCACACCCGGGGCAAGATCGTGGTCACCCTCGACTGACGGCGGCGGCGTCCGCGGGGACGCCGCCGGCGGTCCGGCCCACCGGCCGGCCGACGCGACAAGGCCATGTCCGTCCGCGCGAAACACACTCCCCAGCACTGATCTCGCCGCCCCCACGGAATGAGGACAGCCGACCATGGACACTGCCCCGGCCGTCATGGCCCCGCACCCCGCCCGCCGCGCGCCGGCCGCCCAGCAACCCGACTGGCCGGACCCGGACGCGCTGCGCGCGGTGACCACCGAGCTGGCCGCGTATCCTCCGCTGGTCTTCGCCGGCGAGTGCGACCAACTGCGCGACCGTATGGCCGCGGTGGCCCGCGGTGAGGCGTTCCTGCTGCAGGGCGGCGACTGCGCGGAGACGTTCGACGGGATGTCCGCCGACCGGATCCGCGACAAGGTGAAGACCCTGCTGCAGATGTCGGCCGTACTGACGTACGCCACCTCGGTGCCGGTGATCAAGGTCGGCCGGATGGCCGGCCAGTACGCGAAGCCGCGCTCCCGTCCCGTCGAGGCGCGTGACGGCGTCGAACTGCCCGTCTACCGCGGGGACGCCGTCAACGGACTCGCCTTCACCCGCGCGTCGCGCACCCCGGACCCCGAGCGGCTGAAACGGATGTACCACGCCTCCGCCGCGACGCTGAATCTGCTCCGCGCCTTCACCACGGGCGGCTACGCGGATCTGCGCCAGGTCCACGAGTGGAACCAGGACTTCGTGGCGAAGTCCCCGGCCGGCCGGCGCTACGAGCGCATCGCCCGGGAGATCACCAGCGCGCTCGCCTTCCTGACGGCCTGCGGGGCGAACCCGTCGGAGTTCCGGTTCACCGACATCTTCTCCAGCCACGAGGCGCTGCTGCTCGACTACGAGACGGCGCTCACCCGTACCGACACCCGCACGGGACTGCCGTACGTCACCTCGGGCCACATGATCTGGATCGGCGAGCGCACCCGCCAGCTCGACGGCGCGCACCTCGAGTTCGCCGCGCGGGTACGCAACCCCATCGGGGTCAAGCTCGGCCCCTCCAGCACGCCCCGGGACGCCGTCGCGCTGGTCGAGCGGCTGAACCCGCACGGCGATCCCGGCCGGCTGTCCTTCATCACCCGGATGGGCCGCGACCGGGTCCGTGACGTACTCCCCGGGATCGTCGAGGCCGTGAAGGACGCCGGCGCGCAGGTCGCCTGGATCTGCGACCCGATGCACGGCAACACCTTCACCGCCTCCTCCGGGCACAAGACCCGCCGCTTCGACGACATCCTGGACGAGGTCAAGGGCTTCTTCGAGGTGCACAGGTCGCTCGCGACGCACCCCGGCGGCATCCACATCGAGCTGACGGGGGACGACGTCACCGAGTGCGTGGGCGGCGGCGACGAGATCCTCGTCCACCATCTGCACCGACGGTACGAGACGGCCTGCGACCCCCGGCTGAACCGGTCCCAGTCGCTCGATCTGGCCTTCCAGGTGGCCGAGTTGTACCGGGACCGGAACGCCCCGGCCGCGGCCCGCCCGTCCACCGCGCCGGCCGCCGCTCCATCCACCGTCCCGGCCACCGTCCCGGCCGCCGCCTGAACCGATCCGGTCACCCTCTACCGAACGAGAGCCTGCCGAGCACCCCCTCACGTACCCGTCCGCCAGGACGATACCGACTCGGGAGTCGACATGACCATGACCGTTTCCGTGCGGGAGCGACACCGCGCCCCGGAGACCGAGCGCGAGTACGGCCCGGAGAGCGGCCCGAAGTACGGCCCGGAGAGCGGCCCGGAGAGCGGCCCGGAGGACGACGCTCCGGCGCGGGCCGGATGGCTGCTGGAGATCCTGGCCACCAAGTGGACGCCCGTCATCCTCTATCTCCTGGACGAACAGTCCCCCATGCGCTCCGGGGAGCTGCACCGGTCGGTGCCGGGGGTCAGCCGGAAGGTTCTGACGACGACCCTGCGGAATCTGGAACGGGACGGCCTGGTGACGCGGGAGGACTATCTCGAAACGCCGCCGAGGGTGGAGTACTGCATCACCGAACTCGGCGAGAGCCTGATCCCCATCATCTACTCCCTGAAGGCGTGGGCCGAGCAGAACATCACCGAGGTGCTCGCGCGGCGCACCCTCCACAGCGGCGGCGTCCGGTGATCGAGGGCGTCGAGTTCGCCTCGGCCCACGTCTACGCCATCCCGCTGCGCACCCGGTTCAGGGGAATCGACGTCCGCGAGGGCATGCTGCTGCGCGGCCCGCTCGGCTGGGGCGAGTTCTGCCCCTTCCCTGAGTACGGGGACCGCGAGGCGACGGCCTGGCTCTCCACCGCGGTCGAACAGATCACGCTCGGCTGGCCGGCGCCGGTCCGCGACCGGATCCCGGTCAACGCCACCGTGCCGGCGGTCGGCCCGGAGCGCGCCTTCGAGATCGTCGCCCGCTCCGGGTGCCGGACGGCCAAGGTGAAGATCGCCGACCATCCGGACTCCCTCGCCGAGGACCTCGCCAGGGTGGAGGCCGTCCGCGCCGCTCTCGGCCCCGGCGGCCACCTCCGGATCGACGCCAACGGCCGCTGGGACGTCGACACGGCCATCGGCCGCATCAAGCTGCTCGACCGCGCCGCCGGCGGCCTGGAGTACGTCGAGCAGCCCTGCGCGACGATCGATGAGCTGGCCGCCGTACGCCGCCGGGTCGAGGTGCGGATCGCCGCCGACGAGTCCATCCGCCGGGCCGACGATCCGCTGAAGGTGGCCGTCGCGGGGGCGGCCGACATCGCGGTGATCAAATGCACCCCGCTCGGCGGTGTGCGCCGTGCCCTCCGGGTCGCCGAGGCCTCCGGCCTGCCCTGTGTCGTGTCGTCCGCGCTGGAG
The DNA here is from genome assembly GCF_040701725.1 of Streptomyces sp. NPDC093109. Classification (NCBI taxonomy): domain Bacteria; kingdom Bacillati; phylum Actinomycetota; class Actinomycetes; order Kitasatosporales; family Streptomycetaceae; genus Streptomyces; species Streptomyces sp. NPDC093109. Next base: position 81,865 of record NZ_JBFBEZ010000012.1, on the reverse strand, counting down.
ACGAGCGTCGGTCTCGCCGCCCAGCTCGCCCTGGCCGGCGCCCTGCCGCGGCTCGACTTCGCCTGCGGGCTCGGCACCCTGAGCCTGCTGGACGGCGACAGTGTGCACCCGGACCTGGCGCCGCGTCCCGTCGACGGCCATCTCCCGGTGCACCGTACGCCCCCGGTGCCCGACCCGGCGCGGCTCGACGCGTACCGGCCCGCCGATCCCCGGCGGATCGCGTGGTGGCACGACCGGCTGGGCCGGGTACGGAGCCGGTGGGAGCGCTCTCCGCTCGGTCACGGCAGCTGATCCGTCCCGGCTCCTGACCGGCCGGGGCGCCGGCGCCACTCGCTCAGCGCGGCGTCGACCAACTCGCCGCCGGCTCCCGGGTAACCGGCCGGATCGCACAGCTCCTTGAGCGTGCCCCGCTCCCGCAGATGGGCGGCGCCCGGCAGCTCGGCCAGGACCTCGTCCAGCGGCCGGGCCTCGGCCGTGGCCCGCGCGGAGGCCAGGGTCAGCAGCTCCTTGGCCGCCGCCTTGCCCAGGACGGGGGCGAGATGGGCCGCCAGCCGTTCCGAGACGACCTGACTGCCCGTCAGTCCGAGGTTGCGGGCCATCCGCGCCTCGTCGACGCGCAGCCCCTCGGCGAGCGCCACCGCGGTGTGCGCGGCGCCCCCGGCGAGCCTGAGGCACTCGCGCAGCAGGAGCCACTCCGCCTGCCAGCCGCCGCCCGACCGCTCGTCCTCGGCGAGCAGGCACTGGAGAAGCCCCGCCGACAGCGCCGGCACCTGGAGCGCGGCGCTGCGCACCAGTACGGCCAGCACCGGGTTCTGTTTGTGCGGCATCGCCGAGGACGCGCCCCGGCCCGCCGCGGTCGGCTCGGCGACCTCGGCGATCTCCGTACGGGAGAGCGTCTGCACGTCCACGGCCATCTTTCCCAGCGCGCCGGTGGTGAAGGCCAGCGCCGACGCGAGGTCGGCGACCGGCGTACGCACCGTGTGCCAGGGCAGCGGGGGGCCGGCCAGCCCGGTCTCCCGGGCGAAGGCCTCCGTCAGCCGGGCGGCGTAGTCGTCGCCGGCGGCCTCCGGGGCGTCCAGGCGCGCGTACTCCAGATATCCGGCCAGGGTGCCGGCGGCGCCGCCGAGGGAGACGGGAAGCCTTTCGCGTACCGCCGCGATCCGCTCCAGGGCGTCGCGCACCAGCCGCAGCCAGCCCGCCGCCTTCAGCCCGAAGGTGGTCGGCACCGCGTGCAGGGCCAGGGTACGGCCGGCCATCGGTGTGTCCCGGTGGCGCTCGGCGAGGCCGGCCAGAGCGTCCGCGACGCGGGCCAGGTCCGCGAGGATCAGGCCGGTGGCCCGGTGCGCCACCAGCATCGCGCCGGTGTCGAAGATGTCCTGACTCGTGGAGCCGCGGTGCACGTACTCCGCCGCCGCGCGGTCCTCCCGCGCCACGACGGCGGTGAGGGCCCGTACCAGACCCACCACGGGGTTGGCGGTCTCGCGCGCCGCGAGGGCCAGGGCACGCAGGTCGAGCAGCTCGGCCCGGGCCGCGCGCCGGATCGTCTCGGCGGCCCCGGCCGGCACCGTGCCCAGGCGCGCCTGGGCACGGACGAGGGCCGCCTCCGCGTCGAGCATGGCCTGCAGCCACGCCAGGTCACCGACCGCGGCCTCCACGGGTGTTCCGGCCCTTACGGGGGAGAGCAGACCGGCATCGGGCTGTGCTTCGAGGAAGTCCGGGAAGGTCACGCGATCACCTCGGTGGAAGGGAGAAGGTCTGTACGGGCATGGGCGAGAGGGCGAGCAGCGTTCTGGCGATGGCGTCCGAGTCGCCGAGCGTGACCGAGTCCACCCCGGGCCGGACCCCCGCGGCGGTGACCCAGCGCACGGCCTCCGTCGGTACGCCGTAGGCGAAGCGCCGCGGATGGGCGCGTTTCCGGCCGTCGACGACCCGGTAGGGCCGCTCGGTCACCGCGAGGCCGCCGGTCTCGTAACCGGTCCCCCGCGCCCCCGGGATCCGGTACGGGCGGGCCTGGTCCGTGTCGAGCAGATGGCGCATCAGCGGATCGGTGGTGCGCCGGATGTCCGGTTCCGGCAGCCGGGCCTCGATCAGCACCCGGGCGGACACCAGGAGGCCCGGCACCCGGAAGTTGGCGGCGGTGAAGGCCGGCGGGGCCGTGTCCGGCCGCACCGTGGTGCCGGGGCCGGTGAGCCCGAGCACACCGGCCTCGATCAGGGCGATCATCTCCTCGACGCGCCGGACCGGCGGGCCGATGGAGAGGAACGCGTTGAGCGGGGTGTACCAGCCGTCCAGGTCATGGCGGTGGGAGTGGCCGTCGAGACCGCCGTGGTCGACGGCCAGCCTGATCTCGTTGCGCAGGTCGCGCAGGGTGTCCAGGGCGGCTTTCACCGGGCCGCTGACATTGCCCGCCCGGCCGGCCGCGACATCGGCGCGCAGATAGTCCAGGAGCCAGTCCCGGTAGGCGTCGTGGCCGTCGAAGACGAGGGGGCCGCAGGGTGCGGTCAGCCGGGCCCAGTCGAAGCGCTGCCCCTCCGCGACACCGTACGAGGCCAGCAGCGGCGCCGGATCGGCGTCGGCCGGCAGCGCGAGATAGCGGGAGGTGAACGCCTCCACCGCGGGCTCCGCCGTACCGCGGGCGCGCAGGGTGGCGGCGTAGTAGACGCTCTCCACCTCGCGCGCGATGAGGGGCCACAAGTGCCTTCTGAAGCTGATCCGTTCGCCGTCCGTGGTGCGGGCGCGCAGCTCGGCGACGAACTCCGGGGTCAGCAGGCGCGGATAGTAACGTCCGTACGGCCCCTTCTCGTTCTCGCCGCGCGCCTGGTGGGGCACACCGCGGCGGGAGAACGCGTACAGCCGGGGCTCCAGCCCGGACGGCCGGTAGACGAGTCCGCCGCCCCCGCGTACGAAACGGCCGCCGCGCCCGGCGGTCAACAGGGCCATGTAGTCGAAGAAGTTGAGGCCCAGCCCGCGGAGCAGGACGTTCTCCCCCGCGGCGATCCCGTCGAGATCCACGTCCGCCGGATTGGCGGGAGGGATGTAGCGCAGACCGTGGTCGCGGGCGAAGCCGGCCAGGCGCTCCTGGCGCGCGGAGAGCCTGCTGCCCACATGGCCCTGGGCGAGGACGACGCCGGAGAGGCCGGTCAGCAGGGTGCCGTTCTCCAGGCGGATGCTCTGCGGGCCGCCGGGCACCCCGAGTTCGTCGGACAGGGCGACCGCGCGGGTGGTGTGTTCACGGACCTCGATATGGGTGGGGGCCTTGGAGACGATGCCCCGGTAGCAGTCGTGCAGATAGCGCCCGTAGAAGGCGCGGGTCGGGTAGGAGTCGGGCCCCAGCCGCCGGGCCTCGGCCAGGGTCCGTTCGTCGTAGTCGCCCGGCTCGCCCAGCAGGGCGAGACTCTGCGCCCACTCGTACAGACTCGCCCCCGGTTCGATCGGGCCGTCGATGCGCACACTGCGGTCGGTGAACACGGTGATCTGTGAGGCGACGGTATTGGTGAGCAACTGCTCCGACTGGTCGGGACGCCATACGGCGCCGGCGCCGGGCACATGGGGGTCCACCAGGTGCACGACCAGGGGGCCGGCCAGGGGCGCGCCCCGTTCATTCGCACATATGCGTTCGAGCACGGAGAGGCCGCGCGGTCCGGCGCCGACGATTCCTATGTGACGGATGAATTCGGGCATCAGAAGTCCCTCTGATTGTCGACACCCGCCGCGCCGGGAGGGCCGCGGCCGGGTATTCACTGGAGTTTCTCCGCAGAAATGCGAGGAGCGACCGCGCCGGTGTCGCATTCGTCCCCGCCGGGTTTTCGAAGACGGACGGGTCTCGAAGACGGACGGGGTTTCGACGACATTCACTTGACGCGGGCGGGACCACCGTCAATGACCTGAATGGTCCGCACGGAATGTCATTCCCTCATGCTCGGCCGATTCGCGGCGACCGGCAAGTAGGAACTTTCAAGTGCCCGGCGCCCCGGGGTGGTCCGCGGCGCCGCGCCGGCCCCGGGCACTTGAAAGTTCCTACTTGTCGAACACTTCACGCTCGCCAATCATCTTGACCAGAACCTCCCTCTGCGCGCGGTGCGGAAATGTCCGCGCCGCGCATCGAAATGACGACGTTCGGAGGTAACCGCTGATGTTCCCGCTCCGGGATCTTCTGAAGCCCACGTCCACGCCGCTCAATCTGTTCGAGAACTTCCGCACGGCGGCGGACACATATCCCGCGTCGATGATCCATCTCGACGCACCGGCGCCCGCGTTTCCCGAACTCGGGCTGCATGTGACGTACGCCGACGCGGCCACGGCCGTCGCCCGGCGCGGCGAGCAGGTCATCGCCCGGGGCATCGGGCCGGGTGACCATGTCGTCATCTACAAGTCCGCCCTGTTCGACAGCTACCTCATGGCGGTGGCCGTCTCCTACGCGGGCGGTGTGCCCGTGATGATCTCCCCGCACCTGGACGCCGGTACGGTCACCGTGATGGCGGCGCGGCTCAAGCAGCCGTGGCTGATCCACGACGACGTGACCACGGCGAAGGCCGCTGACATCACCTCGGTCGACAACGCCCGCAAGCTCCACGCCCTGGAGATCGGTGACACCGAGGTGGCGCGTCCCGCGGGCGCCGGCCGGAAGCCGGGCGTGCTCGACATCGCCTACATGACCCACACCTCGGGAACCACCGGCATCCCCAAGCTGATCGCCCACTCCCCGACCTCGATGGGCTGGCGGGTCACCTGGCAGCGCCGGCTCTTCTCCTTCCTCGACCGGACGGAGCTGGTGGCCTTCCACATCTCCCCGGTGCACAGCAGGTTCAACATCGGCATCACCTCACTGATGTCGTACGGGCACTCGTTCCTGAACATCGGGGATCCCCAGGAGGACAACGTCGAGGCCGTGCTGCGCACGTACCGCCCCGTCGCCCTGGAGTCGCACCCGAACCACCTGGTGCGGTGGACGTCCATCCTGGACCGTGACCCGTCGGTCTTCTCCAGTGTCAAATACCTGCATTCGACCTTCGACGCGGTCAACAAGGGCACGATGCTGAAGTACCTGAGCGCGTCGAGCCATCGAATGCCGGTCTATGTGCAGGTCTACGGGCAGAGCGAATGCGGCCCGATGGTGGTGCGCGCGCACACGCGGACGACACTGCGCTTCAGCGACGCCCGGTGGATGGGCATCGGGATGCCGAGGCTCACCCGTGTCCGGGTCACCGACGAGGCGGGCAACCCGCTGCCGCGCGGGCAGCAGGGCGCCATCGAGATGTTCTCGCGGGGCCGGGCGGTCACCTACTTCGGCGAGGAGGAGCGCTTCGAGCAGAACCTGCGGGGCGGCTGGTGGAACAGCGGGGACCAGGGCGAGGTCGGACGGGCCGGGCAACTCGCCCTGCACGACCGGGAGGTGGACCTGATCGACTCGGTCAGGTCGACGCTGGCCGTCGAGGACTCGCTGCTGGACAAGCTGTCGTTCCTGAACGAGGTCGTCCTGGTCCGTACGCCGGACGGTGACCCGCAGCCCGTGGTCTCGGTCGTCACCGGGCACCAGATGGACTGGGACGCGTGGTGGAGTTCGGTGGCCGATCTGCCCCGGCTTGAGCCGCCGGTGATCCTGCCGTTCGAGAGGTTCCCCCGCACCGCCACCATGAAGATCCAGCGCAATCAACTGGAGCGGCTGCTGCGGGCCGAGACCCCCCATGCGGTCTGAGTCCACCGCGCGGGCCGCGGTGCCGTCCGTCATCGCGGCGGTCGTCGTCGACGAGCTGGTCCGGGGCGGGATCGGGACGTTCGTCTACTGCCCGGGCTCCCGGAACGGCCCCCTCGGTTTCGAGCTGTCGCGGCGGGAGGCCGCGGGGGACATCGTGCTCCATGTCCGGCTGGACGAGCGATCGGCGGCCTTCCTCGCCCTCGGCATGACGAAGGCGACGGGCGTCCCGACCGCCGTCGTGACCACGTCGGGTACGGCGGTGGCGAATCTGCTGCCCGCCGCGACGGAGGCCAACTACTCGCGGATTCCGCTGGTTCTGGTGACGGCCGACCGGCCGCCGGCGGAGGTGGGGACCGGGGCGTCGCAGACCGTCGAGCAGACCCGGCTGCTCGCCTCGCAGGTGCTGCGCGTCCAGCATCTGACGACCGGGACCGACCCGGGCCCGGAGCTGAACGGTGAGGTGCGCTCGCAGATCTGCCACGCGCTGGCGATCGGCGCCGGACGGGTGCACGGGCGCCCCGGGCCGGTGCAGATCAATGTGCCGCTGCCGTCCGGGCTGCCGCCGGTGAGCAGGCACGTACCGTTCCCCGACGGCCGGCCGGAAGGGCGGCCGTGGCTCCGTACGGCGGCGCGCGACCGCGACTCCTCGGCGCCGTACGACATCGACCTGTCCCACCGTACGGTCCTGATCGCGGGCGACGGGGCGGACCTCGGCGCGATCCCCGCGCACGTCCCGTGTGTGGTGGAGCCAACCGTCGACGCCGGTGGCCGCCGGACCCTGCATCCCTGGGTGCTGGACCACGTACGGCCGCGGCAGGTCGTGGTGTGCGGTCGCCCCACACTGCACCGGCAGGTGGGGGCGCTGCTGTCCCGGCCCGAGGTCAGCACGGTCCTCGTCGGTGACGGGGACGACGACTGGATCTACGCGGCACCTCATGTCGATGTGGTGACCGCGCGCCCGGTGTTCGGCGGGGCGGTGAGCCCGTCGTGGACCGAGGAGCTGGGGCGGGTGGACCGGGCCGTACGCGGCGCCTGGTCGGACATCCTGCGCGACGAGGGCCATCGGTACACCGGTCTGGGCGTCGCGCACGCGGTGACCGCCGCGCTCGAACCGCGGGACACACTCTGGCTCGGGGCCTCGAACCCGGTCAGGGACGTGTCGCTGGCCGGCGGCCCGCTGCCCGCCGGGAGCCGGGCCCTGGCCCACCGCGGTGTGGCCGGGATCGACGGCAACGTCAGTGCGGCGGTGGGCGTCGCGCTGGCCTCCCCCGACCGGACGGTCGTCGCGCTCGTGGGCGATCTCACCTTCGCGCACGACGCGTCAGCGCTGCAGACCGGCATTCTCGAACGGGTGCCGGACAACCTTGTCGTCGTCGTGTCCAACGACGCCGGCGGTGGCATTTTCGAACTGCTGGAACAGGGACATCCCACCTACCGGTCGGCCCCCTACGGCAACACCTTCGAGCGGATCTACGGAACTCCGCAGAGCGTCGACTTCGCCGCGCTGTGCGGTGCCTACGCGGTCTCGCACCGGACGGTGGAGACCGACGGACTCGGCGCCGCGATCCGGGCGGCCCGGCGCACCCGGCGACCGGTCGTCCTGGAAGTCCCCGTCACCCGCACGACGTTGCGCGACATCCACGCCGCCGTACGGCAGCGGGTCGACGCGGCGCTGCACCCCGTCATGACCGAGGCGGCCGGCCCGGCCGCCCTGATCAGTTGAGAAGCGGAAGTCCGACGATGACTGTGACCACCACCACCCACACCACCACGGACCCCACCCCGGCGACCCCGGCGACCCCGACTCCCCCGGCCACCACGGCCACCACGGACACCCCCGTCTCCAACCCGTTCGACCCCGCGTGCTGGCGGACCGTCGAGGGCTTCGAGGATCTGCGGGACACGACGTACCACCGGGGTGTCGAACGCGACGCCGGGGGCGCCGTCGTACGCGACCTCCCCTGGGTACGGATCGCCCTCGACCGTCCGCAGGTGCGCAACGCGTTCCGGCCGGCGACGGTCGACGAGCTGTACCGCACGCTCGACCACGCCCGGATGTCCTCCGACGTCGGCGCCGTCGTCCTGACCGGCAACGGCCCCTCCCCCCGGGACGGCGGCTGGGCGTTCTGCTCCGGCGGCGACCAGCGCGTCCGGGGGCGCGACGGCTACCGCTACGCCGACGGCGAGACCGCGCGGGACATCGACCCGGCGCGCGCGGGGCGGCTGCACATCCTGGAGGTGCAGCGCCTGATCCGCACCATGCCCAAGGTCGTCATCGCCGCCGTGTCGGGGTGGGCGGCCGGCGGCGGGCACTCCCTGCACGTCGTCTGTGATCTCACCATCGCCTCCCGCGAGTTCGGCAGGTTCAAGCAGACGGACGCCACCGTGGGTTCGTTCGACGCCGGCTACGGTTCCGCGCTGCTGGCCCGTCAGGTGGGCCAGAAGTTCGCCCGCGAGATCTTCTTCCTGGCCCGCGAGATCGACGCCGAGCGGATGCGCGAGATGGGCGCGGTCAACGAGGTCGTCCCCCACGCGGAGCTGGAGCGTACGGCGATCGGGTACTGCCGCGACATCACGGCCCAGTCCCCCCAGGCGATCCGGATGCTGAAGTTCGCCTTCAACCTCCCCGACGACGGGATGGTCGGCCAGCAGGTCTTCGCCGGGGAGGCGACCCGCCTCGCCTATATGACGGACGAGGCCGTCGAAGGACGCAACGCGTTCCTGGAGAAGCGCGCACCCGACTGGTCCGGCCACCCCTACTTCTTCTGACGGAGCGCGCTGTGTCGACCGTCCCCCTGCACGCTGTCGTACTGCCCGACGATCCCGCCGACCCCACCGATCCCACCGCTCCCGCCCGGGCCGTCGGCATCCTCATGCGCGCCATCGAGCGGATGCACTCGGGCGGGCCGCCCATCACCCCGGTCACCGGCGCCGCGGCCCGTGACCTCCCCGGGGCCGTTCCTGACGGCACCGGAGCGGTGCTGTCGACGTCGGGCTCGACCGGCGCCGCGAAGCGGACGGCCCTGCCGCGGAGCGCGCTCCTGGCGTCCTGCGCGGCGTCGCTGCGCCGGCTCGGCGGCCCCGGCGACTGGCTGCTGTGTCTCCCGGTCGGATTCGTGGCGGGGTTCCAGGTCGTCTCCCGCGCCGTCGTCGGCGGGAACCGGGTCACCACGCTCGACGGCGGACGGTTCGACGCGCCGGCCTTCGTGGCCGCCACCCGCCGGATGGGGCCGGGCAGACGCTACACCGCGCTCGTCCCCACGCAGATCAAGCGGCTGCTCGCGGATCCCGGCGGCAGGGCGGCCCTGTCCGGCTTCGACCGGGTCATGGTGGGCGGGGCGCCGCTGGACGGCGACACCGCGGCGCGGCTCGGCGCCGTCACGGACTTCGTCGCGACGTACGGCATGACGGAGACCGGCGGCGGCTGCGTCTACGACGGAGTCCCCCTCGACGGGGTGCGGGTACGGATCGTGGACGAGATCGTGCACATCGGCGGGGACACCGTGGCGAGTACGTATCTCGGCGCCGCCGAGGAGGAGTTGAGCAGGTTCTCCACCGAGGGTGGCCTGCGCTGGTACCGGACCTCCGACCGCGGCCGGTGGGACGACGGCCACCGGCTGGTCCCGCTCGGCCGGACCGACGATCTCATCAACACCGGCGGGTTCAAGGTCTCCGCGGGCGCGGTCGAGCAGGCCCTGCTCGGTGTCGACGGGGTCGACAGCGCCGTGGTCATGGGGCTGCCCGACCACGAGTGGGGCGAGCTGGTCGGCGCCCATGTCGTCCTCCGGGCGGGTACGGCACCGCCGGACACCGGTGCCCTCAGGGACCGGGTGCGTCTGCGTCTGGGCAGGGCCGCGATGCCCAAACGGATCGTCTTCCACGAGGACGTCCCCCTGCTGCCGAACGCCAAGATCGACCGTTCCGCGGTACGGGCGCGGCTGAGCGCCGCCCCGTCCGTCCACACCTACGCCCCCCTCCACGGCAGGGAAGGATGACATGTCGGAAGACCTGTTCTCACCGGTGACCTTCGGCGACATCGCCGCCGGCAGCCGCATCGTCATGTGTCCGATGACACGGCGCCGGGCGGACCCCGACGGAACGCCCAACGACCTGATGCGGCGGTACTACCGGCAGCGCGCCTCGGCCGGTCTGATCGTGACGGAGAGCACGAACCCCTCGCTCATCGGCAAGGGGTACGCCGGCAGCCCCCATCTGATCGACCACCGCGATCTGGCGGGCTGGGCCCGGGTCACGGAGGCGGTCCACGGCCGGGGCGGGCGTATCGTCCTGCAGCTCATGCACTCCGGCAGTACGGCCCAGCCCCGGGTCAACGGCGGCAAGGCCCCGCTGGCCCCCTCGGCGGTCACCCCGCGCGACGCGAACGCGCCCATTCCGCGCGCGATGACCGACGGCGAACTCGACGCCACGATCGAGGATTTCGCGCGCGCCGCCGCCATGGCGATGGAGGCGGGCTTCGACGGTGTGGAGGTCCACGGCGGCAACGGCTATCTCCTGCACCAGTTCCTCGGCTCGGGGACCAACCTCCGTCACGACGCCCATGGCGGACCGGCCGGGAACCGGTGCCGGTTCCCCGTCCGCGTCGTCGAGGCCGTCTCGGCGGCGGTCGGCCACGGCCGGGTGGGGCTCCGGCTGTCGCCCGGATTCTCCGCGAACCGCACCGCGGAGGGCGACGAGTTCGCTGTGTACACCACGCTGCTGTCCCACCCCTCGGTCCAGCGCCTCGCCTATGTCCACACCACATCGAGGAGCGCCCCGGAGGTGCTCGACTGGATCCGTACGCACCGGACGGGCGGCTGGATCCACAACCTGGGCACGGACCTGGAGTGGTCCGCCGAGGAACTCGTCAGCAGGATCGGGGCCCGGCTCGGCGCGGGACCGTCCGCCGTGTCCCTGGGCCGCCTCTTCATCTCCAATCCGGACCTGCCCGAACGGCTGCGGCGCCGAGCGCCCCTGGCCGTTCCGGACTTCACGCACTTCTACGAGGGCGAGAGCGAGGGATACACCGACTATGAACGGTGGACAGATACGAACAAGCAGCCGATCCATAGCTGACCCGCACCTCTGGAACGGGCCCGCCGCGGAGCACCCGGCCACCGCTCCCGCCCGGTTCCTGCTGCACGGCCCGAACAGCTCCGTCGGGCTCAACGGCCCGCTGACCCGGTTCACGGACCTGGCCGAGGCGGAGGCCGCCGTACGGAAGGGCACCCACGGGCATCTCGTCGCGGGCGCGGTGCCGTTCGACCACGGGTCCGGGACGTCGTCGTTCTTCCTGGGGCAGCGCGGTACGGGCCGGCCGGTCCTCGCCGAGCGCGGCGCCGGGGGTGGCGCCGGGGGTGGCGCCGGGGGTGGGCACTTCCTCCCCGACGTCCGGTTCAACGACGCCGAGACAGCCGACTACATCCGGCTGGTCGAGCGCGTGCTGCCGATGCTCCGCTCGCCGGAGAGCACCCTGGAGAAGATCGTCGTGGCCCGGACCGAACGGTTCTTCCCCACCGAACCCGTCGACCCGACGCGCCTGTTCCGGCTGATCGCCGACATGTACCCGGGGGTGCACAGCTACCTCGTCGAACACCTGGCGACCCCAGGCGTCTACACCCTGGGGGCGAGCCCGGAACTCTTCCTCAGGAAGACCGGCGATGTCGTCACGATGACACCGCTGGCCGGCACCGTCCCGCGCGACCCGTCGCTCCCCGCCGGGCGGGACGAGGAACGGGCGCGTGCCGAACTCTTCACCGACAAGTATCTGGCCGAACACCGCCACCTGGTCACGTTCATGCTGAAGGGCCTGGCCCCCTTCTGCACCGCGCTGGACCACCCCGACGAACCCGAACTCCTGGGCGTCCCCAGCGTATGGCACCTGGGAACACCCATCCGCGGCCGGCTGGTCGACCCCGGCGTACGCGTCACCGATCTCGTCTCCGCACTGCACCCGTCCCCGGCGGTGTGCGGAGTCCCCCAGGCCGAATCGCTCCACCTGATCACGGCGAACGAATCGACGCGCGGTTACTACGGCGGGCTGGTCGGCTGGGTCGACAGCAGGGGCGACTGCGAGTTCTACATGGCGCTGCGCGGCCTCGACCTCGACTCACGGGGGCACGGCAGCCTGAGCCTGCGGGCCGGAGGCGGTGTCGTGGCCGGCAGCCGCCTGGACATCGAATTCGCCGAGACCGCGGCGAAGCTCGCGACCATGCGCCGCGCCCTCGGCGTGGAGCCGTCCCCCCGCGCCCGCGCACAGGCAGACGGCACCTGATACCACGGGCCCGGTCGGCGGCTGCCGCTCCGATCATCCGGATCATCCGGATCGGGCGGCCGGGTCGCCGACCGGCACCCCCTGGCCTCCCGCGCGCGGAGGTCGTCGGCCGAGCGGACAGGCCGGCCGGCCGCACGCCCGGTCAGGCGTTGGCCGGGCGCAGGGACTGGAGGGCGCCGTCGATCTCCAGGTCGATCAACCGTCGCGCCTCCAGGGGCTGGTGGTCGAACATGCCGGTGAGTTCGAGGCTCACGATCCCGTGGACGCGTGACCAGATCAGGATGGCGGCGCGGGCCACGGGCGGTGTGATGTCCGGGCGCCGCTGGGAGCGGGCCCATTGGCGCAGTTGCCCGTCCAGTGTGCGGTCACCACTGGTGGTGTGGGCCCGCGCGGTGTCCTGGGCGGTGTCCTGGGCGGCTGTCAGCAGGTCGATGAGCAGCGCCATCGCCTCGTCCAGCGGGGTCCCGCCGGCGGTGCCGTCGGCCCGGTCCTCGGCTCGGTCCTCGGCCCGGTCCTCGGGCAGTTCGCCCGCGCGCTCGCCGAACAGCATTCCGTAGCGCCGCCGGTACCGCAGGGCCCATTCGCGGTACGCGGTGACCAGCAGACGTACCCGCGTGCCCGGCGCGCGCCTGCCGCCCTCCGCGGCCTGGCCCATCGCCTCCGCCAGCTGCTGGTACGAGAGCGTCACCAGGTGCGCGACCAGCGCGTCGCGCGACGGGAAGTAGCGGTAGACCGCCGGCGCGGACATCCCCATGTGCCGGGCCAGCGCCGCGATGGACAGGGCGTGAACGCCGTCCGCGTCGATGATCGCGAAGGACGCGTCCACGATCTCCTGGAGCGTCTGGGCCCGCAGCCGCTCGCGCCTGCCGATGACCCGCGGTTCGTCAGTCATCGTCACATCGTAACGAACCATAACGCGATCAGTTGACGCTCCATGATGGGCTGGTGCATAGTTACGGTCATTAACCGAGTGACGAACAGTCGCAGAGCTTACGAGGAGTCCGCCATGTCCGAGATGAACGCAGCCACCGGGACCACCGTGACCGCCACCGAGGTGGTACTGCCGGGCAAGGTCGCGCCGTCCGGCCTGCGGCTGGCCGAGCGCACACTGCCGGCGCCCGCCGCCGGCCAGGCCCTGGTGCGCGTCGAGTCGACCGCCGTCTCCTTCGCCGAGAGCGCGATGCGCCGGGGCCGCTACTACGGCCAGCCCGCGTTCCCGTTCGTCCCCGGCTACGACCTCGTCGGTACGGTCGAGGCCGTCGGCGCCGGTGTGGACCGCGCGCTCGTCGGCCGCCGGGTGGCCGCGCTGACCAAGACCGGCGCCTGGACCACCGCCGCCCTGCTGACCGCCGCCGACCTGGTGGAGGTGCCGGACGGGATCGGCGCCGACGAGGCGGAGACGGTGATCGTCAACGGGCTGACCGCGTATCAGATGCTGCACCGCAGCGCGGGGGTACGGGAAGGACAGACGGTCCTCATCACGGGCGTCAGCGGCGGCGTGGGCTCGATCCTGGCCCAGCTCGCCCGGCACGCCGGCGCCCGGGTGCTCGGCACCGCCCACCCGCGCCACCACGAGGCGCTGCGCGCGCTGGGCGTGGAGCCTGTCGACTACCGGGATCCCGAGCTGGCCGCTCGCATACGGGAGTTGGCCCCCGACGGGGTGGACGCCGTGTTCGACCACCTCGGCGGCGCGAGCGTCAGCCTCTCGTACCGGCTGCTCAACCGCACCGGCACACTGGTCTCGTACAGCATCGCCGCGGCGCTCGACGACACCCGGCCCATCCTGCTCGACTTCATGCCGCTGCTGGCCAAGCTGGCGTTCTGGAACTACCTGCCCACCGCCAGGCGCGCGAGCTTCTACGACGTCTGGTCGGGCTTCGGCAAGCCGGGCTCGGCCAAGCGCGAGGCGTTCCGGGCCCGGATGCGCACCGACCTCGCCCAGGTCTTCGGCCTGCTGAGCGACGGTGTGGTCACCGCGAAGATCGCCGCCCGCTTCCCGCTGAGCGAGGCCGCCGCGGCGATGGAGCTGTCGGAGTCCGCCGGCCGCACCAACCTCGGCAAGATCATCCTCGCGCCCTGACGCCTCCGGCCCGCCGCCCTCACCGCCGCCGCCCTCGCCATCGTCACCCTCGCCATCGTCACCGGACTCTCCCGGCCGTCCCTCGGGCTCCCCCGGTGGCTCGGGACGGCCAGTATCGCCCTCGGCGCCGTCGGACTGCTCAACATCCCGCTCACCTACGGATGGGTTCCCACGGGGCTGGCCGAGCGCATCTCCCTCTACAGTTACCTGATTTGGGCCCTGCTCACCGGTCTCGCGCTCATCCGGTCCGCCGCCGCGGAGGCCAACGATCAGTAGTGGCATAGTGAGACCCGCCACGGTGGTCGAGTAGGGGGAGTGTCGAGCCTGTGAGGATCCCTGGCTGGATGGTGCCCGTCATCGTCGTGGTCGTGCTCACACCGATATCGATCGGGGTCGGAGCCGTCATGCTCGGGACCTTCGACGACAGCGAGGCGGCCGACGGAAACGCCGCCGCACCGATCGGCACCGAGCTGAAGCCGGGCGACGTGGGTGTGCCCGTCATATACGCGAAGCTCATACGCGACGCCGCGGCCGACTGCGACGAGAAGTCGCTCACCGCGCCTGTGCTGGCAGCGCAGTTGAAGCGGGCGAGCAACTTCAGCGCAAGGGCCCGGTCCGTCGCCTTGGACGAATCGGGCGGGTCGGGCGGGTCGGAGGATGCCGGGGAGTCGCTCACGGACCCCCGGACCGACGACGAGAAGGCAGCGGACGAGGAGACGGGCGAAGAGAGTCCGCCGTCCGCCGAAAGCCCGTCCGACGAAAGCCCCTCCGCCGAGAGCCCGTCCGACGGTGAGCTGCCCGACGAGACGCTGACCGAACGGCCCGTCACCCGAGGCATCGCGCAGTTCTCCGACGCCGACTGGGCGGTCGACGGGATCGACGGCAACAAGGACGGCGTCAAGGACATCCTGGACCCGGCGGACGCCATACCCTCCCTGGGCAGGAAGATGTGCACGCTCCTGGAGACCGCGAAGGAGCATCCCGGCTACCGCGGCACCCCCCTGGAACTGGCCCTGGCCGGCTGGCACGCGGGCTGGAAGACCGTCGAGAAGTACGGCGGCGTACCGCGCGCGACCGGGGCCGACGAGGAGACGTACCAGTACGTCAAGGCCGTGATGAAGTCCTACCCCCAGATGGTCGTGCCGGCCGGCGGCGCCGTGGTGTCCGGGGGCTGGACCCTGCCCGTCCAGGGACCGGCCGGGACCCCGTACCACCAGCGTGGCTCGTCCTGGTCCACCGGCCTGCACACCGGCGTCGACTTCGTGGTCCCGACCGGAACGGCCGTCAAGGCCATCGGCCCCGGCGAGGTCGTGACGGCCGGGGCAGGCGGCGACTACGGCAATCAGGTCGTCATCCGCCACGAGGACGGTACGTACAGCCAGTACGCCCATCTCTCCCAGGTGAAGGCCGTCGTCGGCCAGAGCGTCCTGGGCGGCACACTCATCGGCTGGTCCGGCGCGACCGGCAATGTCACCGGGCCGCATCTGCACTTCGAGGTACGCACCGGGCCCGCGTTCGGCTCCGACATCTCCCCGATCCCGTATCTGCGCGCCAAGGGGCTCATCAGCTGAGGACCGGCGGGGGACGTACCCACAACGCAGCCGCCTCCCCAACAAGCCCTCCGGTGAGGTCTGTTGGGGAGGCGGGCCGGGTGTCTCCGGGTACTACGTGCCGCTGGTCGTGGCGCGGGTGAAGAACTCGATCTCGGCTATCGAGACCTGCTTGTCCTCGCCCACGTTGAACGCCGAACGGATCACGAACCGGACGCTGATGACGTTCGCCGCCCGGAACTTCCGCCGCTGGGGACCGCTCACCTGGTCGAGCTTGATGTGGCGCGTGGCCTTCTTGCCGTCGGACGTGGTGACGATCGCGTCCATACGGTGCGGCAGCGCGGCCTCGGAGAGGTCGGGCGCCTTGGTGGAGATGCCGGACGTGATGAGGATGTCCAGCAGCCGGACGGGCTCCTCGAAGCGCGCCTCGACCCACTCGCCCTCGGCGTTGCCCGAGATACCGGGGCCCCACCAGCTGTTGTTGACCTTGTCGAAGAGCAGCTTCGGCGGGTGGTTGCCGAAGGAGCGGGACGCCGCGTAGGTATCCGGGCTGACCTGGGCCCGCTTCGCGAAGTGGTCGCGCGCCGCGTTCCACGCCGTACCCACGTTGAACGCCGCGTAGATCACCAGTACGAGCGCGAGGCCGTACGCGATCCAGGTGAAGATACGGCCGATCCCCCGGCGCAGCCTCGGGCGGTCGCCCGCCCACGGCACCGGTCCATCGCCGAAGTGCCACAGCCGGCGCCACCACGGGAGCC
This sequence comes from Streptomyces sp. NPDC093109, assembly GCF_040701725.1. Lineage (NCBI taxonomy): Bacteria > Bacillati > Actinomycetota > Actinomycetes > Kitasatosporales > Streptomycetaceae > Streptomyces > Streptomyces sp. NPDC093109. The sequence goes on along the minus strand of NZ_JBFBEZ010000012.1, from coordinate 65,511 downwards.
GGGCCTCGGGAACGCCGGGGCGGTCCGCGAGGGACATGCCGCAGCGCCGGCAGAAGTGCCGGTCGGGGCGGTTGCCGACCTGGCACCAGGGGCACGGCGGGCCGGTCTCGTCGGCCGGTTCGACGGGGGCCTGGACGCGGGGGCGGGCCGCGGCGGGCATGCCGGGCAGGACCGGGGCGACGTCCGGTGCCGGTGGTGCGGCGGCGCGCTGGTCGGCGACCGGTACGAGCAGCGCCCTGGCCCGCGCGCTCGCGTCCGCGTCCGAGGACGCGGCCGGAGGCGTCGGCGTGTGCGCGGGCGTGTGCGCGGGCGTGTGCGCGGCCGGGGACACGGGCGCGGGCGCGGCGGGAGGAGCTGCCGCAGCGGCGGCCGAGGAAGCAGCCGCCGCGTCGGCGACGGTGACCGGCGGGAACGAGGGGAGAGTGTCGGCCTCTTCGAGCTCCGGCTCCGGCTCGGGCTCGGGCGAATCGGCGCGTACGGGCTCGCGCACCGGCTCGCGCACCGGCTCGCGTACGGGCTCGTGTGCCGGTTCGCGCGCGGGCTCGCGCACCGGATCCGCGCTCCCGGCATCCCCGTCCGCCTGTGCCGGCGTACTCGCACCCCGTTCCCGCGTGTCCGGGGTGTCCGGGGTGTCCGGGGTCCAGCTCAGTACCGCGCCGCAGCCGTCGCAGAAGGACTGCCCCGGGGTCGGCCGCGTACCGCACTCGGCGCAGTGACGCGCCTTGTTCCCCCCGCCACCGGCCGCGGAGGCGGGTGGTGTGGAGGGGGAAGCCTGCTGACTGGTCACCTGTCGGAAGTCCTTTCGGCTACGGTCACCTGGACCGTGTAAGGCATATGGGCGGGGCGAGCTGCCGCTACGAGGCGATCCAGCCGGTGTTCGGCGGCGGGGCCCGGATCCGGCAGCCGTACGGTGACGTGCAGGCGCGGGCGGCCCTCGCCGGGGACCGGGCCCAGGGGCCTGGCGTCCCAGGTGGCCGCGCCGCTCTCGGTGATCTCCGGCTCCACACCGAAGGCGAGCCGTACCGCCTCGGACAGTCCGTGCCGGGTGCCGCGGATGCGGTGCAGCCGTACGGCGGCGGTCACCGCGGCGCGCAGCGCGACCGTCGCCTCGGTGTCCTGGTGGTGGCCGGTGCCCGGTGTGGTGGGCAGGTTCTTGCTGAGGTCGGGGCCGGCGGGATCGGGCCCCTCGGTCTCCGCGCCCACCCAGTCGCCGAGCCAGCGGGTGAAGTCCGCGGGCGCGAGCGACGGCGTGAAGTAGGCGTCCAGGCAGTCGAGCACGTTGTGGAGCGGCGCGAGGACCTCGTCGAGACCCGCGACGAAGCGCTGGGCGAGGTCGTCGTCGGCGAACACCGCCGGAAGCATCACGCCCAGCGGGGCCGAGGAGCCGAGTCCGTCGATGGAGCCGCGCGCGCTCCGGCTCGCGCTCCCGTCCGCGCCCGCGCTCCCGCCGGCTCCCGCGCGCCCTTCGGCGCTCGTACTCATGACGCGTCCCCGATCACCCGGACACGGTGGTCGAACGAGAAGACCAGCGCGGGGGGCTGGAGATCGATCCGCTCCGTGGGGTCGCCGCGCTTGCCGCTGAGCGGGTCGGCGGGGTGCAGCAGCACCTCGTCCACCAGCTCGACGCCGGGCACCCGTTGCAGTACGGCGAAGACCTCGCCGGCCTGCACCGGGCGGCCGAAGGGCCAGCCCGTGCCGTGCGCTCCCCCGGTCAGCGGGTCGAGATGGCGGTACAGGGCGTCGTGCGCCTGCCGCCTGACCCGGTCGGTGTCGGTGCCGCGGAAGGCGTGCACGGTCGCGACGACCGTCACACCCTGGTAGAACGGCGGCCCTACGGCCAACCGGGTCCCGATCAGGCGCCGTTCGTCGAGGAACCGGGTGATACGGCCCAACAGGGCGTCGCCCGGGACGAGTTGCTCGAAGCGCAGCCGCCCGCCCGGGTCGGAGACGGCCTGCGGGACGACCAGCACCCGTACACCGTGCGCGCCGTGCTCGTCCGGCTCGGCCTCAAGGCAGGTGATCCGCGCGGTCTCGGGCGCCGCGCGCCGCGCGAGCTCCTCGTAGTCCCGCAGGGTGACGGCACGGTCCTGCGCGCTCAGCGCGATGGGCGCCCTGCGCTTCGCCTCCTCGACGGTCTCGCCGTCGACCCCGCCGCGCGCGGCCTCACGGTTGACGACATCGGAGACGTACGGGATGGAGTCGCGCAGCACCTGGATGGCGCCCCGGGCGACATTGCCCGCCTTTCCGCCGCCCGTACGGTAGCGGCGGGCCCGGATGGGCGCGCCCTTGGGCGGTACGGCACCGTACTGGCGCAGGGTGCCGTCCGGTTCGCGTACGGACGGGCCGAAGGCGATCTCGCCGGTGGCCGCGTCCAGGGTGATGTGGCGGTCGGTGGGGCCGGAGCCCGCGAAGTGGCCGACGGTCGCCCAGTCGATCCAGCCGTCGCGCTCGGCGACCTGGAGGAGCAGCGGCTCGGGGCCGCCGACGACGGGGCTGTTGGCCAGCCGCAGCCGGTGCCCGGGCAGCCCGGTGGACTCCCCCAGCGCCTCGTCCCGCACGGTCTCGGCGTGCACCACGCCGGTGGTGCCACCGATGCTGAACGCCTCGGCGGAGCGGATGGTGGGCGAGGTGGTGTAGAACGGCTGGTCCTGGGCCGGCTCGGTGACCACACAGCGCAGCCAGCCCGCCTCGCGCCGCCCGGCGCGGGAGAGCGCGTGGCCGGCGGGGACGTGCAGCACGACCTCGCCGGGGCGGTTGAGGCCGCCGGTGGTGTCCCGTTCGACCTCGCAGCCGACCCAGCCGTCGGGCGTCCACGCCTCCCAGGTCAGCGGCGGCTGCCTGGGGTCGACACCGACACCGTCCACCTGACTGTCCAGCTCCAGGACGACCACACACTCCGGTACGGCGGCGCTGAGCCCGAACAGCATGCGGTCGCCGGGGCGCGGTGCCTCGGTGAAGCAGTGCACGTCCTTGGACTCGGCGAGGTCCGAGGTGCGGTCGACCGCCTCCTCGGCGGCCCGATGGACCACGAGATTCGTCAACTCGCACGGTATGACGGTGAGTTCACGCTCAGTGGCGAAGACCACCGCGTCCTCGGTCTGGGTACGGGCGGTGGCGACCTCGGTGCCCGTCGCCAGCACCACGGGCTGCTCCTGCGGCGCCGAGAGCCAGAACGTGACGTCGGCGCGCGCGGCGGAGGGCGGGAAGAGTGTGATCCCGATGAGGTCCAGGAACGCGAGGTGGTTCTTCTCGGGCACCCGGTTGAGCCGGTACACGATCTGGTCGGCCATGTGGGCGACCGTCTCGACGAGGGTCACACCCGGGTCGGAGACGTTGTGATCGGTCCATTCGGGGGCGCGCTGCTGGATATAACGCTTGGCGTCGTCGACGAACTGCTGGAAGCGCCGGTCGTCGAGGTTCGGGGAGGGGAGGGCCATCAGCGGTCGCTTCCAAAGTGCTCGTCGGACGTGCCGGACCCCTCGGGTCCGTCGTGGGAGGGGATCACGTAGAACGGGAAGACCAGGCTGCGCGGGTTGTTGGTGCCCCTGATCGAGTAGCGGACGTCGATGAAGAGGACGCCCTGTTCCGCGCCGGCGGACACCACCACCTCGTCCACCTCGATGCGCGGTTCCCAGCGGTCCAGGCAGCTGTGCACCTCGTGCTGGATACGGCCCGCGGTGGCCTCGTTGACGGGGGCGAAGACCATGTCGTGGATGGCGCAGCCGAATTCGGGGCGCATCGGGCGCTCACCGGGTGCGGTGGACAGGACGAGCCTGATGGCCTCCTCGACCTCGCGGTCCCCGCTGACCATGGCGATCCCGCCGGTGGGGCTGATGCGCAGTGGAAAGGCCCATCCGGAGCCAACGAATTGTTCCGCCATCAGATTACCAACTTACCGTTGGAGGTCAGGGCGCCGATGGACTTGACGTTGACCGCCTGCAGGCCGATGTTGATGGCCGCGGTCATCTGGAGGGAGACCCCCGCGGTGAGCGACATGGCCGCGCCGGCCATCATGCTGAGCGCCCCGCCGGAGGTCACGGAGGTGAGGCCGCCCGTCTTCACGGAGAGCGCGCTGGCCGCGTTGATGTTCATCGGTCCGCCGCTGCCGATCGTCAGGGTGCCCCCCGCGTACAGCGAGAGATTGCCGCCAGCGCGGATGGCCACGGCCTCGGTCCCCCGGATGGACACCTTGCCCTTGCTGTCGACGACGATCTCGGTCTTCGTCCGGTCCAGATTGATGGTGAGCCGGTTGTCGCCGGTGGACAGCCGCACCCCGCGCTTCCGGCCGACGCTCTGGTCGAGCAGGTCGATACGGTTGTTGCTGCGGTCGGACAGGGTGCGCCGGGTGACCTTGCCGCGGGTTCCCTCGTACACCGGCACATCGTTGCGGTCCGGCTTGTCGACGCCGTTGTAGAGGCCGCCGATGACGTACGGGTGGTCCAGGGCGCCCCGGTCGAACGCCACCAGCACCTCGTCCTGCACGTCCGGGGAGATCATGCTGCCGCCCTTGGCCCCGCCGAACTGGACGGTACGGGTCCAGTCGCTGACGTACGTGTCGTCCAGCCACGGGAACTTCAGCTTGACCCTGCCCTGCTTCAGCGGGTCCTTGATGTCGGTGACCAGGGCGTTGGCGACGCTCGGCATCCTCGCCGCGCCCGCGCCGGCGCCGCCGGAGGTGAGCCCGTACAGCGAACGCCACTGACGCCCGCTGACGTTCAGGAACGTCTGGTAGTGCTCCTGGTCGCCGAAGGTGTGACGAGCGGCCGTGATCGTGTACTTGCCCTGGAACGGCTTGCCCACCTCCTTGAGGGTGACGGCGATCCCGGGACGCAGCTCGGTGTTGCCGCGCGCCGTGACCTCCACCTCGGCGAAGGAGGCGGTCACATCGTCCGCCAGGGCGTCGGCCGCGTGCTTGACCTCGTCCAGCTTGTCGTACGGCGTCTCGGTCTCGACGAGTTCGGCCTTGCCGAACATGGCGGACACCTCGGCCGGCGTCGTACCGATGGCGAAGCCCGAGTTGTCCAGGGCGGGCGCCTTGGAGACGAGGGGCTGCTTGGTGGTGACGTTCCAGCCGCGCGCCTCGACGGCGGTGACCTGGTCGGCCGAGGTGACGGCCGCGCGGCAGCGCGTGATCTCCTCGCCGCCCTTCAGGATGAGCGCGCTCTTCTCGCTCGGCATGCTCTCCGGGGGCGCCAGGGCCGCCCGCTGCCGCTTGACGAACTGGAATTTGCCCAACGAGTTGATGGACATCACCATCTCGTTCTCGTCCGCGAGCCGCTGGACGAAGTCCCAGTCGGTGACATTGGCCTGGCTGATGAAGTCGTACTGCCCCTTGGTCCGTTGGGTCTTGCCCACCGGAATGCCGCTCTTGCGGGCCAGTTCGACGGCGATCTCGGTGGCCGTCTTGTTCTTGTACGCCGCGACCCTGCGCTGCCGGAGCATCCGGTGGCCCTTGTCGTAGCCACGGATGACGGTGAACGTACCGGTGCGGTCGTAGTCGGTCTCCAGCGCGGTGACCTCACCGGTGATCAGCGGCGTGCCCTTGCCGTCCGAGAGGGGTGCGATGACCACGGGCACGCCGATCTTGACGTTCAGCTTGGCGAGGATGTCCCTCTTCTCGTCACGGAAGGTGAGCTGGAACGCGCCGGGCACCCCCGCGCCGAAGTCGACCCAGCCCCCCACCAGCTTCTTGTCCTCCGGCGACTTGAGCTTCATGCCGGCGATCTTCACCGTGAGGATGTTGGAGAAACCGATGTCGGACATCAGGCGCCGACCTCTTCGGCGGCGGGAAGCATGAGTTCCATGCCGGGCGTCAGCACTTTCGGGTCGTCGATGTCGTTGGCCTCGGCGATCGTGCGCCACACGGTGGCGTCCCCGTACTCGCGCCAGGCGAGGAACTGGAGCGAGTCGCCCGCCACGACCCGGTGCACCCGGCTGGAGGTGAGCGCGCCGGAGGTGGGGTTCTGGCCGTGCACACTGCCCGGGATCTCGTGCAGGGTCACCTGGCAGGTGGCGCGGATCGGCATCCCGTTGGTGTTGAAGAGGGTGTACGAGGCTTCCACGGAACTGACGTACGCGTTGAAGCGTGCCGTGGAGAAGGCGCCCCACTCGAAGACCACCCACGGGGTCGAGGGCTGGTTCGCCGCGAGGCTGGCGGTGGTCGTCTCGCAGCAGGCGAAGAGGGATTCCACGTTCTTGCGCACATCGTTGCTGTCCGGGTCGTCGGAGCGGTCGAGGAAGATCTCCACCGACATCTCCCGGGGCTCGGGCCCCATGAACTCCGGGACGGCACCGTCGCGCACCGCGGCGGTGGGTGTGGTCTTCCACTGAGCCCTGCGGGTCAGCGACATCTGGGACGGGTTGAAGTCGAAGTTGAACGTCTTCATCAGCGCACCCGGGGAGGTGCTGCTGCCGATCGGCGGCTGATAGATGGCGAGCGTCGCCTTCACCAGGCTGTCGCCCACGCCGAAGCCGCCGAAGCTGCTGATACTCATCGGCTACGCCACCCCCGCGTCCGTGAACCCGTGGTGGGCGATCTCCAGGACCTCGGTCGCCACGGAGGGGCTCGACGGGTCGAAGGAAGGACCGCGCCAGCTCACCGGCAGCACATCGATCAGCCCCCACTGGGCGACCATCGAGCCGTCGGCGCGCAGCGCGGCGATCTGCCCGGTGGGCCGGGTCACCCCGGTCGTCACGGAGGAGATCCACTCCGCCACCTTCCCGGTGTCCTCGGTGAGGGGCCGGGTCAGCGTGATGTTGGAGAAGGTGACACGGGTGGGCAGCTGCCAGACGAATCCGTTGTTGCCGCCCTCCTGCCGCTGCTCGATCTCGACCTGCGAGGAGAGCCCTTCGCAGCCGTTGAAGGTGCCCAGGCTCTCACCGTCGATGGTGAGGTTGAAGAAGATGGTGGAGCCTGCGTCGAGTTGCTGGGACATCGGAGTGGCGCCTTCCTACGGTTCCACGTGCGGTGGGTCGGGGTGGTGCGGATCGCGGGCCGGCCGGTCCGGTCAGTGGCGGGGGTCGCGCAGTTTGCCGATCCGCTCGCGGTCGAGCCGCAGCTCGGTGCGGAGCAGCCGGGTCAGCGGCCCGACCAGCCGGTGGACCAGCTCGGTCATCTGGTCCTCCTGGAGCTCGCGGGGTCTGAACTGGCTGGTCACGGAGCGCGGGCGCGGGACCGAGTGGCCCCCGCCCGAGGAGTTGCCCGTCGGCAGCGGGGCGCTCCCGCCGGAGCCTCTGGTGCCACTGCGGCCACCGCCCTTCCGCTGCACCGCGACGGACGTGCCGCGGAGCGGCGCGGTCACCCGGGCGGGGGCCGGAGCCGGGGTCAGGGCCCGGGAAGGAGTGGGCAGCGCGGCCGGGTTCGCGGGCGCCCGCTGTACGGGAAGCGCTATGGCGGGAGCGGACCGGGCGGGCGCGAGGGAGACGACGGGCTTCGCGAGGGGGCTGAAGGCGTCGGAGGTGCCGGAGTCGCTCAAGGCACCCCTCACCGGCATACGGGCGAGCCCGCTCGGGGCGGGCGGTGCCGACACGGGCGCGGACGCCGACACAGCGCGCTGAATGACGGGGAAGGCTTCCGCCACGCCGTTGAACCGGTGTCCTTCGTTGCCGAGTTGAACGGGCGCGGAGGCCACGGGGGCCGGAGCCTCCACGGAGCGGGGAGCCCTGGGCGCGGGGGGACGGACGGCCGCGGAGGGCGCCGACGACGGCGATGACGATGACAACGCGGAACGCTGTACGGCATGCCGAGGAGCGCCGGCGGTAGCGACCGTGGCAGTGGCAGTGGCGGCAGAGGCCCCAACGCGGCGCAGGCGAACAGCACTTGGGATGCTCCTCCCCGAAGGCGCGGGAGCCGGAGGCTGTACGGACGGTGCGGGCGGTGCGGACTTCACGGCGCCGCGCACACCCGGGAGCGCAGGCGCCCCGGGAACGGCGGCCCGCTGCATGGCGAGGGGAGCGGCACCGGCCGCCGGGGCGGCGAGGGGACGCGGCGCGGCGGCCGGAGCGTTGTGCCGGGGAGCCACGGGGGCCGCGGCGGACCGCGCGGGCTGCCGGCCCGCCCGCGACGGAGACGGCGGGGTGAACCCGGCAGCCGTGACCGGCCGCGAGGAACCCACCAGCGGGGCGGCCGGCACCGGCCACGACCGCGACCGCGACACCGACACCGACACCGACACCGACACCGAGGGTGCGGTGTTCGTCGGGGCCACGGGGGCCTGAGCGGATGCGGAAGTGGAGGCAGAAGCGGAGACGGGGGCGGAGACGGGAGCGAGCAGTTGGGGCGACGTACGGGGCGGTGTCCGGTCGGAAGACGCCCGCTGCACCGGCAGAGCACGGGCCGAACGGCCCGGTCCGGACACGTTGTTGACCACGGGCCGCACCGGCTTTCCGGCCGCGGCACCAGGCGTGGAGCCGGGTACGGAACCGGGCGTGGTCCTGGGTGCGGGAGCGGCACCGTCTACGGGCACCGATCGCGCGGCACCCACCGAAGGGACGACAGGAGCGGTCTCCGGCGACTGCCGTACCGACGCGGTCGGCGATGACGCCCGCTGTACCGGCAGCGCGCCAACCGAACGACCTGGAACCAACCCTGACGACGCGTCACTCACCACGGGCCGCACCGCCTCGCGGGCCACAGCACCGGCCTCGGGAACCGACCGCACAGAATCGGTCTCCGGCCGCCGTACCGACGCGGTCGGCAACGAAGCCCGCTGCACCGGCGACGCACCAACCGAACCGGTCGGAGCAGCCCCGGTAGCGCCGCCACCGGAACCACCCGGCCGCCGCACAGGAGCACTCGACACCGGCGCACCTCCGGCAACCACCGGACCGGAAACTGCCGGCCCGATTGGCGCCGGAGCGGTAGACGTCGGACCGGGACGGCGAACCGCAGCCGGAGTCGTCGGTGCCGAGGAGTCACCGGCTCCGGGTGCGGCGAGCCGCTGCACCGGCGGAGCGGCATCAGAACCACGGGAAAGCTTCGGCACCGGCAGCGCGCCGCCGGTCTTCCCCGCGGTGGAGTCGGCGACCACCGCGGAGTTCACACGCGGCGGAGCGACGGGCGGCCCAGCGGGGGTGACGGGCCTCGGCGCCGCGCCGGTCGGGCGCGTACCGGCACCAGGGGCCGAGCCGGAGCCAGTGGCCGAACCGGATCGGGGAGCCGAGCCGGACCCAACGCCCGGCGGGCGGCTCCCACTCGACGGCGCGCCGCCAGAGGCGATGTGCCGCTGCACGGGCAACGCCGGTGCGGGACCGGCAACGGGCGCGGCGGGCCCCTGAGCGGGCCGTGCGGGCGGCCGTACGGACGGAGGCGCCGGGGTGCTCGGCGGCCCACCGGCCGCCGTTGAACGCTGTACGGGGGTTGTGCCACCCGGGGTCGCGGTACCGGGCGCGCGGTGCACCGGCGGCTGCGCCGCCTGGCCGACCTGCGCCGCCTGGCCAACGTGGGCCGCCGCCGGACCGCCGACAGGCCCACTCAGCGGAGCGCCCAGCCTCGGCCGAACGGCCGGCCGGGTCCCGGACGTACCGGCTCCGGACGTACCCGCTCCGGACGTACCGGTCGCAGAAGCCCCGGCTCCGGAAGCACCTGTTCCGGCAGCGCCTGTTCCGGAGGTGCCCGTCCCCAGCCTTCCGGCCCGGGGCGCGGCAGCTCCAGGACCGGCTGCCAGTGCCCTCTGCACGGAGGGCGTTCCACCGCTCCGGCCGCCGCTGGACGCACGCGCCCGACCGGCGGAACCCGTGGCCGGTGCGGACGCGGACGAGCCCGCCGCCAAGGTCGGCCGTACCGGCGGCACTTGGCCCACGGAGGTGCCCGCAGTCGACCCCGGGGGCGAAGCCGCGGGCGTCGCCGGTCCTTGCGCGGACGGCCGTACGACAGGACCGGCGACGTCACGAGGGCGCTGTGCCGGTGATGCCGACGGAGTGGGCGGAGCCACCGGCCCCGCCAGGGGAGGCCCGAGCAGCGGGCGACGGGGTGGCGTGGTGCCGGTCGGTCCGCTCCCCGGGGAGGACGCCCCGCCGGGTGCTGCCGCCGGTGCGCTCGCCTCACGTCGCTGCACGGGGAGCGCGGAGGCCCGAGCCGGAGGAGCCGACGGAGTCGGCGGGGTCAGCGGGGTCGGAGTCCGGTCCACGGAGATCTTGGCCGTGCCCGTCGGCCCCGGAACCAAACCCGGACCCGAACCCGAACCCGGACCCGGCCGTCGGGGACCCTGCGGCTCGATCCTCGCGGAGCCTCCGCGAGGGCCGTCCTGGTCGCCCTCGGAGCGCTGCACAGAAGTGGCGGCCGAGGGCGTCGCGGAGGGAGGCGGGGTGGAGGGCGAAGAGGAGGACGGGGAAGAAGAAGAGGACGACGAGACAGGCGCAGCCTTCGCCGCAGGCGCAGGCACCAACGCCGCCTTGCGCGGCGCCACCGCCGGAAGCACCCTGGGCCGCACCGAGTTCGGAGCGGCGGACCGCGTCAGCGCCGGTCGCGCCGGGCTAGGCGCGGACGGCCGTACGGGAGCGACCCGCGGGCCCTGGGCACGCTGGACCGACGGCACCGGAGCATACCCCCGGCCGCCGGAACCGGAACCGGCACCGGCACCGGGACCTCCGTCACCGTCGTCGACGACAGCGACCGGCAGGGAGAGCCTGGCCCCGCCGAGGCCGCCCGCCCTGGACCCCACGGCGGGCGACAGCGCGTCCTTGATGACACCGGTCGGAGCGCTGTCCAGAACGGCGTGCGAGAGCGACCCGGAGAAGGAGTGGTTCTGCCAGGTGTTCAGCGAACCCGCGAAGTCGGCGGTCGCGACCGTCTGCCGCCCCGGCGCCCGCACCGCTCGCTGGATCGGCGGCAGAGTGGCCCACGCGCGCCCGCCGCCACCGGAAACACCGGCAGCGGCACCCGCACCCGCACCCGCACCAACACCAGAGCCCGTACCGGCGGACGCCTCAGGGGCGGAGCCCGGTACCGTACCGTCCCCGCCCCCAGCCACGCTCTGGCTCCGGCTCTGATTCCCGCCCCGGCCCCGGCCCTTGAGCCGGTCGAATATCCCCATCACCGCTCCGTCGCAGCACGCGTCACCAATGTGGCGATCTGTTCGGCATATCGCCGCCGCTCACGGTGTTCGAGGTCCAGGATGCTCTCCAGGTTCCAGTGGAAGTGGTAGGCGATGTACGCGATCTCCTCATGGATCCGGTCGGTCGCGTACGTCACGATTCCCCCAGGCGGCTCCCGCCGAGCTCGACCTCGAACGGCTGCTCGCAGTGCGGGCAGGACACGCCGGCCCTGGTGTGGCCCTCGGCGTTGACCTGCCGGTAGAAGTCCTGCAGAAAGGCGAGGTCGGAGGCGAACATGTTCTCCACCACGCCGTCGTGCATATGGGCCACGGTGCCCAGCTGGGTGATGACCCGGCCGAGCAGCACCACCGAGAGATACGCGGGATTCTCCTGCACCCGCATGTCCCGCAGCGGGATCAGCTCGTCCCGGGCGGTCGCCAGACGCATCACGCCCTCGCGATGCACGGTTCCCATGTCGTCCACGTATCCGCGCGGCAGCTCGAACGCGAACTCGGTCCGCAACTCCTGCCGTACGGGGGGTGCTTCCGCCGGTACGACGGCCGGGGCCGCCACGTCCGCGAACGCGGAGGTGGCGGCAGCGGCGTCGGCGGCGGGCCTCGAAGGTCCGCGGCGCATTACTCGGTGACCAGCTCTTCGTAGACGATCGTGACGGTCTCGGTCATGACGGAGGCCTCGCCCGCCGTCGCGCCGGCGCCCATCACCTTGGAGCACCAGGCGTTGCGCAGGTGCTGGCGGCGGACCGGGTTGAACTGGTAGTCCATGTAGATGATGCTCGCGTTCTTGCGCGCCGAGCCCATGTCGCCACGGAGCGAGGCGGCGATCCACTCGGTGAAGGCGGCGGACTGCTCCATACCGCGCGTCACGGTCGTCTCGCCGGCCTTCTTGATGCCGGGCATCTTCTTGGTGATCGGCTGGCCGTTCGCCGAGACCTGCTGGTACTCGATGACGTCCTGCTCCATCCCCACCTCGCCCACGGCGTGGAGGTACTCGACCATGACGCCGTCGATCTGGAGGCCGAAGTTATGGGTAGTTAGGGTATCGCCCTGCGAGAGAGTCATGAAAGCCGTTCCTTCCACTGATGCCGGGGCCCGCGGGGCCCGTGCCTGTACGTGAGATCAGATGCGAGTCGGGGGTGTGCGGGAGGACGTGGACCGGCCGGTCCTACTCCTCCAGCTCACCGGCGCCGCCGGAGAACTGAGCCAGCCGGAAGATCACGAACTCGGCGGGCTTGACCGGCGAGACGCCGATCTGGCAGATGACCCGGCCCAGGTCCACCGACTCCGTCGGGTTGGTCTCGGCGTCACACTTCACGTAGTAGGCGTCCTCCGGCGTGGCGCCGAAGAGCGCGCCGCTGCGCCACTCCGTCACCAGGAACGCGGAGATGTTGCGCCTGATCCGGGCCCACAGCGCCTGGTCGTTGGGCTCGAACACGACCCACTGCGTGCCGTTGAGGATCGACTCCTCCAGGTAGTTGAAGTACCTGCGGACGTTGAGGTAGCGCCAGGCCGGGTCGGAGGAGAGGGTGCGCGCACCCCAGACGCGGATACCGCGGCCGGGGAAGGTGCGGATGCAGTTGACGCCGATCGGGTTGAGCAGGTCCTGCTCGCCCCGGGTGATCTGCATCTCCAGGTCGACGGCGCCGCGCACGACCTCGTTGGCGGGAGCCTTGTGCACACCGCGCTCGGAGTCGTTACGGGCCCAGATGCCGGCGATGTGACCGCTCGGCGGGATCAGCCGGGTCTGGCCGCCCGCCGGGTCGAAGACCTTGATCCAGGGGTAGTAGAGCGCGGCGTACTTGGAGTCGTAGTTGGACGTCTCCTGGCGCCAGACCCGGACCTGCCGGGCGTTGAGGCCGGGCGGCGGGTCGATGATCGCCAGCCGGTCGCCCATGAGTTCGCAGTGCGCGATCAGACCGAGCTGGACGGCCTTCACGGCCTCCAGGTCGATCGCGCCGCGCTGGTAGGCGGCCATCAGGTCGGGGACGGCGACCATCGAGATCTCGTCGACCGCTTCGAGACCGCCGAAGCCCGTACGGTCCGAGGAGTCGCCCAGGTACTCGGCGATGCCGACCGACTCGGTCTCCACCGCGTCCGGGACCGCGGGGGTCTGAGCGGCGGTGGGAACGGCGAGCGCGACCGTCTGGTTGTCGGGGCGGGCGAGCTGCGACGCCGCGACCGCCTCCTGCACGGAGATCAGCTTGGAGCGTTCCTTGACCTGCGTGACCACGTAGTTGCGGGCGCTCTTCTTCGCCGAGACGTCGAAGCTCTCCACGGCCTTCGGGCCGTCCTTGACGATCAGCCGGAAGCGCTCGGCGGGGCCTTCGCCCTCGGCGTCCGCGACCTCGACGCTGAGCGGGCCGCCCTCGCCCGGCGCGATGGCCGAGACCTTGAACGTACCGAGGGTCTGGGGCTCACCGGCCGTCAGCGCGGCGGGACCCGCGGCGCCACCGGCGACGGCCGACCGGCCGCGCTGCCCGTTGAGCGAGTCGGCGCCTTCGCCCGGCGCGCCCGTCACTCCGCCACGCGAGCCGCCCACCCGGACGACATAGGCGGCGGAACCGCCGTTGTTGAAGAAGCCGTACACCGAGTGAGCCAGGAAGTACCCGTCGGTGAACTCACCGAAGGACGCGACGTACTGGGTCCAGTTGGTGACCAGCGTCGGCTCGTTCAGAGGGCCTTCGGGCGCCAGCCCGACGAAAGCGGCGACCGAGGTGCCGACTCCCTCGATCGGACGAGAGCCGCTGGCCACCTCTTCCACGTATACGCCCGGCGACAGGTAAGACGGCATGCTCTGCTCTCCTCGGGGTACAAGACAAGACCAGACTTACCCTCCCGCGCCAAGGGTGCCCGGGTAAACGTCCTCAGGTACATGATCAAGGGCACGGAATATGTCCCCGGGGGCAACTCCCGCGCCGCCGGGCCGACCGCGCCTCTCCCCGCACCGCGATGCGGTCGCGGTCCGGCGGCAACCAGGCGTTTGCGCGCGGGGGTTCGAGGGCATCGCGCGCCAACTTTCGGGCAGCGGCGGTACCCTGCCGCTTCTGCCGTCGCCTCCGCGGTGGACAGTAACGTCCGTCGGGTGACCACCTGGACATCTCTGGAGCCCGCCTCGACCACCGTCGACCCGGGCAGCAGCACCACCGTACGACTGCGTCTGCGCAACACCGGCGACGTCGTCGATGAGTACCGCTTCGAGGCCGTCGGCGACATCGCGCCGTACGTCACGGTGGAGCCACCGTCCATCAGGCTCTTCCCCGGCACCACCGGAGTCGTGGAGCTGACGGTCGCCCCGCCCCGTACGCCTGACGCGACCGCGGGTCCGCATCCGTTCGGTGTGCGCATCCTGCCCACCGAGCACCCCGAGGCGGCCACGGTCACCGAGGGGAACGTCACCTTCACCGCGTTCACGGAAATACGGGCCGAGCTGGTCCCGCACACCGTCAAGGGACGCTTCCGGGGCCGCCCCAAGCTGGCCGTCGACAACCTGGGCAACACCCCGTTCACCGCGTCGATCAGCGGCGGCGACAACGGCGACCAGCTGTCGTACGAGGTCGTCCCCTCGAACGTCCAGATCGCCCCCGGCCGCGCCGCCTTCGTGGACGCGACCCTCAAGCCCCGGCAGATCACCTGGGCGGGGCAGAAGCAGCAGCGGCCGTACGAGATGGCGATACGGCGCTCGGGGACCGAACCCCTGATGGTGAGCGGGACGTACGTACAGCGCAGCGTGATGCCGTTCTGGCTGATGACCACGTTGAGTCTGGTGCTCGCGCTCACCATCACCGGCCTCGTGCTCTGGTTCACCTACAAGGCGCCGGTCCGCACCCTCGCGCAGCCGAGCATCCAGAAGGTGGGGGCGACCGCGCTGCCGGAGGAGCCGCCGGAGAAGGCCCCGGAGCTGCCGGCCGAGAAGCCCGCGACCGAGGTGGCCCCCGAACTGCCCAAGGCCGACGACAGCCCGGGGGACAGCGCGGACGGCGGCGGAGGAGGCGGCGGCGGCGAGGAGAAGAAGGAGGAGGAGGAGGAGAAGGAGGAAAAGGAGGAGGAGAAGGTCGCCAAGGGCCCGCTGCCCATCACCGGGGAGGACCCGCCGAACCTCTTCGTGCAGTTCGCCCAGGTGCGGCTGGTCGAGGGGGCGGGCGGCTGCAAGCTGACCGCCGCGCACTCGGTGGGCAAGCTGGACAAGGCGACCGCGGACGCCCTGAAGTGCTTCCAGGAGGGCAGCGACAATGCCTACGGCGACTGGAGCCAGATGGGCAAGATGGACGGCTACGGAAACCTGGGCCGTACCACGATGACCGCGCTCATCACGGCCCACTTCGGCGCGGTGAAGACGGTGCCGCTGAAGGAGGGCGAGCCCAGCCCCGAGGTGCCGTGGATTCGGAACGCCCTGCTCTGGGGCACCCAGTTCGAGATCGACGACGCCGACCTGAGGATGACGATCGCCTACACGAAGTCCAATATCAGGTATGTGCGGGACCACGTCCAGGACAAGGACGTCCTGACCGCGCCCCTCACCAGCAGGATCAAGGAGTACCAGGGCCAGTTCGGGGCCGACAAGACCGGGGTGATCGACGAGCCGACGCTCGCCAAGCTGACGATGGGCTGGATCAACGGCGGTGACAAGCCGGGCACCGTGACGGCCAAGGACTGGCTCCCGGCGCCGGTGCCGCAGACCGGTGCGGTGCTACGGCCGGGGTCCGGCCGTAGCACCGCGTCCGCCGGCGCGCACGTCGTCCGCCGGCACGCACGTCATCCGCCAGGACGCGCGTCGCTACCAGGTCGCGTCGTCCAGCACCAGCCGGCCCGCCTTGCGGTACTCGCGCTGGGCACCGGCCAGCAGGTCCGCCGCCGTGACGCCGTCGCCCCTGTCCGCCGCCGCGTACGCGGCCGTGACGACCGCGCTGCGGATCGACCCGCCCGCCAGCTCGAAGTCCCGGGCGCAGGGCGCCGGATCGAGGCCGTCGGCGCACGGGACATGGGTGAGGCTGTGCCGCCAGAGCGCGAGGCGCTGGGCCTCGTCGGGGAAGGGGAAGTCGACCACCAGGTCCAGCCGGCGCGTGAAGGCGTCGTCGATGTTGGAGCGCAGATTGGTGGTCAGCAGGGCGATCCCGTCGAACGACTCCAGGCGCTGGAGGAGATAGGCACTCTCCATGTTCGCGTGGCGGTCGTTGGAGCTGCTGACCTCCGAGCGCTTGCCGAAGACCGCGTCCGCCTCGTCGAAGAGCAGGATCGCGTCCGTACGGTCGGCCTCGGTGAAGATCCGCTCCAGGTTCTTCTCCGTCTCACCGACGTACTTGTCCACGATGGACGGAAGCTGTACGACGTAGAGATCCAGGCCGAGTTCGCCCGCGACCACCTCGGCGGAGAGCGTCTTCCCGGTACCGGAATCGCCCGCGAACAGCCCCACCACACCCCGCCCGCGCCCGCCGCCCGCGCTCAGCCGCCAGTCGCCGAGCACCCGGTCGCGGTGCTGGGCGCGCCTGACCAGCTCCCGCAGCTGCGACATGGGGCCCTTGGGCAGGACGAGGTCGTTCCAGCCGACGTCGGGCCGGATACGGCGGGCGTGCCGCTCAAGGCCCGACGCGGACTGCTGCCGGGCCGCGAGCCGCAGATGCGCGGCGGTCAGCTCCGTACCGTCGAACGCGGCGAGCTCCAGCGCCGCGCGGGACGCGCGGTCGATCCCGCCGGGCCCGAACCGGTACGCGGCGACGACCGGCGCCAGGTCGAACCCCGGCTCCTCGGGGCCGAGCGCCGCCCGCCAGGCGTCGAGATCGCCGGCCCGCCGCCGGGGCGCCTCCAGTACGAGCGGGTCGCGCCCGCCGTCGCACCACTGCGGGTCGTACGGGCGCTGGTCGACGAGGAGCACCGGGACGTCGTTCACCGCCAGCGCCCTGACCAGCTTCTCCGGCCGCTCGGGCAGCGAGGTCACCACGATCGCGCGGCCGGTCAGCCGCGCCTCGCGGAGCAGTTCGCGGTACGGGAGGCGCTCCCCCGTGGTCCGTTCCACCGGCGCGTGCTCGCCGGGCCCGTGGTCCCCCGGCTGGTCCGCCGGGTGTCCCCCCGGCGTGAGATGCAGGGCCTCGATACCGGCCGCGCCCAGGGCTGCGATGGCGCAGGCGAGCCCGTCGCCGTCGCGGTGTTCGCGCAGGTAGACGGTGAGCGGGCGCCCCGACAGCCGCTCGGCCAGCCGCCGTACCAGCGGATCGCCGCCGAACGCGGTGCCCGCGCTCCGCGCGTACGGGAGCGGACGTACGGTCCCGTCGAGCGCCGGGTCCGGGGTGTCGTCGCCCAGCAGATGCGCCACGACCCGGTCGGGAACGCGCAAGGAGCGGCTGAGGAAGGGGCGTTCGGGCTCCTCCACCTCGATCAGCCCGTGCGCGAGCAGCCGCGCGTACGGCTGGAAGCGGGAGCGTCCGAAGGCGGAGTGCGTGGGCACCCCGCAGAGTTCGAGCGCGAGCGCGACGGTCGCCCGGCGGCGGGTGACGTCGTCGTTGAGATAGCCGTACAGCGACTCGAAGGTACGGTCCAGGTCGGGCGCGAGCGCGACCAGCAGGATCTGGGTGTCGAGCGGGCCGAGGCCCAGCCAGTGGGCGAGCCAGTGGAGGCGGTCGTCGGGATCCTGAGCCTCGTCCGCCTCGTCGGGCTCCTCCGGCTCCCGGGTCTCGTGCGCCTCGTCCGGCTTCTCCGGCTCCCGGGTCTCGTGCGCCTCGTCCGGCTCCTGAGTCTCGTGCGCCTCGTCCGGCTTCTCCGGTTCAGAGGTCTCCGCCTCGGAGGTGTGCGCGCCCCTCGGCCCCCCGAACAGCAGGTGCCGTACCGCGTCGTCCGTCAGATACATCCCGCGCATCGGGTCGGCGGCCGTCGGGTCGGTGGCGCTGCGGTCCTCGACCAGCGACGCCACACGGCCGCGCAGCGCCGCGAGCCGTTCGAGCAGCGGAGAGGCGGGGTCGGTCACTTCTGCCGCTCCTGGGCCGTTCCTGGCGTGCCGCGCTTCTTCAGGTACTTCTTCGCGTACTTCTTCGCCAGGTCTTCCTTGTGGATGTTGATGATCTCCGGGCTGAGGAACCGCGTGCGGCTGTCGTCGGGCGTGCCGTCCGCCCCCCGTACCTGAACGCCGAGTCCTTCCGTGACCGGCGGACCGACCAGGTACTCGGGGGAGGCCAGGAAGGGCGCGGTGATCGCCACGTCGAGCGAGGGTTTGAGTTCGCCGCCGAGCGCGGACCAGATGTCCGCGAGCGAGCGCGCCTCGGTGTGCACCCCGGCGACGGACATCGGGATGGAGAGGCCGAGTTCGGCGAGGGGGCCGGTCAGGTCCTCCTGCGGGAGGATCTCCTTGGGCAGCAGGGTGTGCAGTACGGCGGTGAGCAGCCGGTGTTCGTCCTGCGGACGCTTGGTCCAGGCGGTGACGAGATACGAGAGCCGGAACCAGCGCGGCGGCTGCTGCTGCTTGAGGACGATTCCCTGCTCGTCGCGGAGCGACATCTTGCCGCGCTGGCGCCGCTTGGTGTCCTCGCGGATGTCGTAGAGATACGCGTCGATGGTCGGGGCGTTGCGCCTGGCCGCCCAGTCGCGCGTCGGGGCGTCGAAGGTGACCTCGACATCGGACCCCGCGAAGGCGCCGCGGGTGAGCAGCCCCTTGAGGATGTCGTCCACATCGTGGATCACGGTCGCGCTGCCCTTCACTGTCGCCGCTCGTCACCGGACCGCCCGTCACCGGACGACCCGTCACCGAACAGCCTGTACGTCACAGGCGCCGGACCGTCCGCGGTCCAGCCGGTCTCGGGCGCCTCGGCATGGTGCGCCCCACTCCATCATGGCCGTCCCTGCGCCCACCCGGCGAGGCACCCGGGGGACGATCAAGGGGCAACACCACTGCCCCCGCGTCTCCCCAGAGCTGTCCTCAGGACCCTTGACTCAGGTACGGACCATCAGATGTAGCCTTCCCGTAAGGCATACGCCACGGCATGGGCGCGGTTGCGGAGTTGCAGGCGGGTCGTTAGACCGTGCATAACGTTTTTGACGGTGCGTTCGGAGTACGACAGTTTGCTGGCAATCTCCCCGGTGTCCATCCCCTCGGCCACGAGCCGGAGCACATCGACCTCGCGCGGCGCCAAGCCGGAGGCCGTGGCTCCCGACAGGCCGGTCGTACCGCGCTGCAACGTGCCGACCTGGGCGATCAGCCGCCCCAGCAGGTCGGCCGGCAGGTCCCCGTCGCCCCGGGAGGCCGCGAGGACCGCTTGGAGCAGCCGGTGGCCGGTGGCCTCGCGCCGCCAGACGATCGCGCCGACGCCGTACTCGATCACCTGGAGCAGCTCCGCCTCGCGGATCAGGCTGGTGACGAGGACGGCCTTGGTGCCGTCGGTACGGGTCAGCCGCCGCAGCCGCGACAGTGTGGGTTCGTCCAGGCCCTCGGCGAGCAGGACCGCGACCGTGCCCTGCCGGCCCGCGCCCTCGTCGACCAGCTCTATCTCGGACTGCGGGCGGAGCTGGCTGACCGCTCCGTCGTGGGAGAGCGGATCCGAGGCATGGATCTCAACCGGGATTCTGACCGGAGTTCGGAGAACCGTGCCCATACGTCCTGACGTCCTTGCCTCAGCGGAACAACCCATTCCTGCACTCCCCACCCTCCCTTCCCCGATAGGACGACCACAACCGTGGCCCACCACGAGACCGACCACGAGATCGGCGGGAGGTTCCCCGTGACCGTGACACCGGGTCAGCCGGCGAACCCACCGCCGGTTCGCCCGCCGGTCCCGGTCCCGTCGCCGGTCCCGGTCCCGTCGGCGGCCCCGGTTCCATCGGCGGCCCCGGCTCCGTCGGCGGCCCCGGTCATGGGTCCCGCGTCGGCCGAACTCCTGGAACGCGGGGCCGCGTTGGACCTGCTGGTCGCGGAGGCCGACCGCGCCCTGGGCGGATCCGGCCGGCTGGTCCTGTTCCGCGCGCCCACCGGTGCGGGCCGCAGCGCGCTGCTGGAGGCCGCCGCCGAGCTGGGCGCGAAGCTCGGCATGCGGGTCCTGCGGGCCCACGCCTCCGCCGAGAACGCGTGCGTGCCGCTCGCCCTCGTACGGCAGCTCCTCGACCCGCCGCCCGGTCTCGGCGGCCCCGGCGACGACACCCCGGAGACCCCGCACCACCTCGGCTACCCGGCCCGCCTGTGGCAGTTGCTGTGCGACCACGCGGCCGAGTCGCCCCTGCTGGTCGCCGTGGACGACGCGCACCTCGCCGACCCCGACTCCCGGCGCTGGCTGACCGAGGGCGCCCGCAGGATGGCCGGGATGCCGGTGCTGATGGTGGTGACCGAGCGCGGGCAGTACGACATCGCCCCGCCGACACCGGGCCTCGCGTACTCCCTGCCGCCCGGTGCGGTCCGGGTGCACCCGGTGGGCCCGCTGAGCCGGCGCGCCGCCGAGGAGCTGGTCCGGGGTTCCCTGGGTACGGACACCACCGGCGCCTGGGTGGACGGCTGTGTACGGGCGGGCGCCGGCAACCCGCTGCTGCTGCGTGCCCTGCTCGACGATCTGCGGGCGGTCTTCCCGGACGGCGTCGGCCCGGAGCCTCAACTGCCGGAGAAGAGCGCCGAGTTGTATCCGGGGGCGTTCGTGGCGGCGGTCGCGTGGTGGCTGGAGAGCACCGGCCCGGGGAGCACCTCGGTGGCGCGTGCGCTCGCGGAGCTGGAGGGCACGGAGGAGGACGGAGGGGAGTACGGATCCGGGTCCGGGTATGGGTACGGATCCGGGTTTGGGTCCGGGTATGGGTACGAGTCCGGGTCCGGGTCCTCCGGCGGTCCCGGAGCGCCCGCCCCCCGCCCGCGTCCCCTGGACCAGGACGACCCGGGTACCGGCACCGCCCACGACGACTTCCTCGCCGAGCTCACCCGGGCCGATCCCGCCCGCGTCGGCGGCTGGGTCACCGCGATGATCCGGATCGGCCTGCTGCGCCGCGCCCCCGGCACCGGCGCCCCGCGCTTCGCGCACCCCCTGCTGCGCGCGGCGGTCCTCGACGGCTGGCCCCACGCCCAGCGGCAGGCCCTGCACCTCCGCGCGGCCGAACTGCGCAGGCGCCGGGGCGACGGGGCCGAGGCGGTGGCCGCGCATCTGCTGCGTACCACCCCCGTCGGTACGGCGTCCGTCATCGAGGGCCTCCTCGACGCGGCGGCCGACGCGGCCAGGGCCCGCAGGACCGGCGCCGCCGCGCAGTATCTCCGCCGCGCGCTGGACGAACCGCTGCCGCGCGAGCGCCGGGCCGCCGCGCTCACCGCCCTGGGCGAACTGGAGTTCGCCGCCGAAGGGCCCGCCGAACGGTCCGGTGGAATACCCCTGCTGGCCGAGGCGCTGCGCCTCCAGGAGGAGCCCAGGGAGCGGGTGCTGGCCGCGGTCGCCCTGGGCAGCGCCCTGACCAGCAGGGGCGAGCCGCACGCCGCGCTCGACGTCATGCGGGAACTGGGCACGCTGGACGGGGAACCCGTCCTCGCCCGTACGGTCAGGACGGCGTCCGCGTTCTTCTCCGACCACGACCGGGAGATCCGGCGGGCCGTCTACACGCGGCTGCGCGAGAGCGCCGAGCGCTCCCCCGAGCAGCTCAGTCCGGCCCTGCGCGCCCTGCTGGTCCGGTACGAGGCGACGGCCGGGCTACTGTCCGCCGAGTCCGCCGTGCGGCAGATCCAGGAGCTGCTGACGGCCCCGGAGGACCCGCTGCTGGTGCCGTATCTGCTGGGTACGGCCGCCACCGTGACGCAGTGGGCCGACGCGCTGGACGACGCCGAGCGGATCACCAGGAACGGGCTGGCCGAGCACCGTCTTTCGGCGCTGCACCCGGTCCACAGCGCGCTGCTCAACACACGGCTGGACACCGCCGCGGCGCGCGGCCACTACCGGTGGGTGCTGGAGGAGACCGCCGGCAAGATCCCGGCTCCCGGCGACGCGCCCCGTACCGGAGCGAGCAACTTCCTGGCCCACCGCGTCCTCGCGCTCGTCGAGTGCGGCCGTCCCGCCGAGGCCGAACGGCTCACCACGGACGTCAACGTCAAGGACGCGTACGACAGTTGGGAGCTGAACCGCTTCCTCTACGCGCGCGGTGTGCTGCGCGCGACCGCAGGCGATCCGGCGGGCGCCCTGGACGACTTCCGGGAGTGCGGCAGGCGCCAGCTGGGCCGCGGTGTGGAGAGCCCCGTCGTCACACCGTGGCGCTCGGCCGCCGCCGAGTGCCATCTCCTCCTCGGCGAACCACAGGAGGCCCTCGCCCTCGCCGAGGAGGGGTACCGGTACGCCGCAGTGTGGAACACCCCCCGGGTCAGGGGCCGCGCGCTGCGCGTCCTGGGCGCGGCCACCGGCGGCCGGCGCGGTCTCGAACTCACCGCCGAGGCCGTCGACACCCTGCGCGGCGCCTCGCCGGAGGCCGAGCTGATCCCCGCGCTCATCACCCACGGCCTCCAGCTCACGGCCGCAGGACAGCCGGGCCGGGCCCGCCCGCTGCTCAGGGAGGCCGCGGCGGCGGCCGAACGGCTGGGCGCGGTACGGCTGTCGGGCGACGCGGACCAGGCCCTGCGCGCCAGCGGCGCCCGCCGTACCAACGCCTCCCTGACGGGCCGGAGTTCACTGACGGCGAGCGAACGCCGCATCGCGGCCCTGGCCGCCGGCGGCCGGACGAACGCCGAGATCTCCGAACTGCTGCACCTGGCGCTGCGTACCGTGGAGACCCATCTGACCAGCACCTACCGGAAACTGGGCATACGCCGGAGGGCTGACCTGCCGGCGGCGCTCAACAGCGAGACCTGAACAGCCCGGCCCCATACCCCCGTTCATCCCCCCGTTGCCCCGATCGGACGCGCGTCTGCCCTCACCCGTACCCCGGTAACAGGCCCATGACGGACGCGCACGGTTCATCATGGGAACAGCCCCACCCACGTCGACCGTATGAGAGCGAATTCCATGTACGCACAGGAGAAGCGACCGACCGGGCAAGCCAACACCACGCACCGGCCGACGGTCGCGCCCGCCGCGCGGGTGAATCCCGTCACCGCGGGGCCGATGAATCCCGCGGCGATGCTGGCGCTCCAGCGTTCCATCGGCAACAAGGCCGTCTCCCGGCGGTACGACCCGGAGCAGGAACAGCACGCACACGACGCGGGTTGCGGCCATACCCCCACCGAACAGCTCGACCTGGTCACCAAGGCCCTGAGCTCTCCGAGCCGGCCGATCGACGCCCCCAGGCGCACCAAGCTGGAGTCCTTCCACCAGGCCAACTTCTCCGGTGTTCAGCTGCACACGGGCCTCGTGGCCCAGCGCTCAGCCGCGGCGATCGGGGCAAAGGCCTACACGGTCGAGAATCACATCGTGCTCGGCGCGGGCGCCAACAACGACGAGACCCTCGGCCATGAGGCCCTCCACGTCAAGCAGCAGAGCAAGGGCAAGGTGGCCGGCACCGACAACGGCGCCGGGCTGAGCTTCAGCGACCCCGGGCACAAAGAGGAACGTGACGCCTCGACCGACGGCGCCGCCTTCAAGGCAGGGCACCAGCACGCCCCCTCCCTGGTCGCGCAGCGCGCCGTCCTGGAGGGCGAAGAAGCCCACTGACCACTGACCGTCGCGGTGGATTCGCGTTCTCAGAAGCCGGGCGACCGACCGTTCACGATCGCGGTGACGGTGTCGTCGTATGCGGCGAGAACACCGAGGAATCCGGTCCTCCCCCACAGCGCCAGCCCCAGCGCGGCGACGAACACGGCCGTCACATGGACCGCCCCCAGTGGATCGGGACCCGGCAGTGTGCTCAGCGCCGACCGGCCGCCGCCGGCCCACGCCCGCGCTGCCGGCAGCCCGACAGGCTCCGTAGTCCTGCTTAAGGGCTACGGAGCCTCGGGCGTGCGGCGTTGCGGATCAGGGGAGGAGAAGGTTGCGCTGGCCCTTGGACACGCCGCCGGTGAAGGCGCGGTAGTCGTCTTCGGAGATGACAAGGATCTTGGCCTCGGGGTCGCCGACGTCATTGGAGTCGCGGAGGGCTACCACGCCGTCTACGAATGCGATCTCCAGGCAGTTGTCGCCACCGTTGCTCTGGTCGCTCTTGACCCAGGCCGCGTTGGTGAGATCGACCTTCTTGTTCATGCTCAGTCCTTGATCAAGTCGTGAATGTATCGCCGGGAGGCGTCCGCATCGAGGGCCTCGCTGCGGAGATGGTTGAACGCCGTCTCGTAACGACCGATGTCGCTATCTTCCTCCAGGTAGATGGCGGTTGTCAGCGGCTCCACCACGGCGACCGGCGGCCCTGCGGGGAAGTGTAGGAGGTGGAAGGGGCCATCGATGCCGGCGTGGCCACCGCGCTCGTTCGAGAGAACCTGTATCGCTACGTTCTTGTGCTCCTCCGTGACAACGAGCAGATGCTTCAGTTGCGCCTTCATGACCTCGACGCCACCAACTTGACGATGGAGCGCGGCCTCATCCAGTACGCACCACAGGTGCAGTGGGTCTTCCCGCGTGAGTGCCTGCTGACGCGCCATCCGCAGCTCTACGAAGTTGTCGATCTCCCGCCCGGTCTGCCACTTCCGGCTCCGCTCCACAACCGCCTTGGCGTAGTCGGGAGTTTGGAGCAGCCCCGGCACGACGTACGACCAGGTCTCGTTCCGGCTGGCCAGCTCTTCGAGGTGGAGGTACTCGGCAAAGGGGTCACGGATGGACTGCCGGTACTGCTCGAACAGGTTGCTCCGCTTGCCGGACAGCGCCAGCGTAGCGATGGTGCGGATCTTGTGCTTTCGAAGGTCATCAGTGAGGCCGTAGACCTCGAAGTATCCCGCCAGAGTGATCGCCGGCACGCGCTGCTTGCCGTTCTCGATCTTGCTCAGGGCTGACGATCCGGACAGCTCCAGGGCCGTGGCTGCTTCGGCCAGGCTCATGCCTGCCCCGTTCCGAAGTGCTCGCAACTCAAGCCCGAGTCTGCGCCGATGGACGTTCGGCTGGGCGTCGGTCATTTGCTACCTCCCGAGACGCAGGTTACCGCCTTGCGCATATGCCAATACTGCCCGTGAGACATTTTTGTAGCGACATATCTTGCGAGCAACCTTGCTCGTGAGGAACATGGGGTGTGCGGCAGCCACCCCAAGACCGCTGCAAGGGCGGGTAGTTGCTCCAAGGAGCTGGTAACTCATGTCTCTCCCCCAAACCGCACCCCCGACCGAGGATGACGTCCCGGCGCAGACCTACAAGGAGCTCAAGGCCGCGCTCACGGCCGTTGGCTTAACGTTTCCGGCCCTTCACCGCGATGGTGAACTCTTCGTGCTCGGTTCGATCCAGCTCCGAGGCGCGCAGAGGCTCACGCGAGTGCTGAAGGCGGCGCGTCCGTGATTCCTCACGAAGTAGGGGACGTAGTAAGGGACCGGGCTCGGAGCCAGACGGGAGAAGTCATCGCCGTCAACGGCGATGTGCTCACCCTCGTTCGGCCCTCCGGCTTGACCTGGAACACCCCGCAGGGTCACTGCAAGAACGCGACCGACGAGGAGAAGCGCGAGCTGCAAACGAACCGTGCCAACCGCTTGCGCCTTGGCAGCGGAGTGCGGGAACGCGGTGCCTCGCGAGCACAACAGGTCGTCGGGACGGAGCTGCCGTGAGCGTCGATGACAGTGCCATCGCCAGAGAGATCAACCGCTACCTCCACCTCCACCCCGACGAGACCTTGACGTTGATGCCTCTGTTCGACGTCATGCTCAGCCACTCGCGCCTCCGGCACTGCTCCCACGAAGAACGGTGCCCGCAGGTCAGGGTGGGGGCCGTGCTCGTCGATGAACAGGAACGGACTCTCGCCCTCTGGCACGGAAGGCAGTGGGGGTTCATCGAGGACTCGCCGAGCCAGGAGGACACCAGCCTCGGTCAGACCGCGATTCGGGTGCTGAAGGAGAACTACGGCGTCTACGACGTGTGGACGCCTCCCGGCATCGAAGGCCCCCTCCTGATCGAGGTGGCAGAAGCGGAGCAAGGATCGCGGTTGCGATTCGGCTTCCGGTACCTCTTCTACGCCCACTCGGGCGCCGTCCTGCCCTCTATGGAACAGACGGGCCAAGTGCGCTGGCTCCGGCTGGACGAGCTCGGGAGCCCACTGCTTCACGAACGTATGAGAGCTCAGTTGGCAGCGGTGATGTGAGCCCCAGGAACGAACAGATCATCAACTTCCTGACGGTCCTCGTGGTCGGCACCGCCCTCATCCTCGGCACGTGGAGGAGCTGATGTACGAGCGAAAGAAACCGAAGCCGGCGCTGCCCATCAGGCCCTCGCCGGGAACCTACTCAAGCACGATGGGCCCGCGCGAGGTCGAGGTGGGCGACTACGTCCGGCTCGACGGGGAGCACCACAGGGTCGCGGACATGAGGGCGGGCCACAGCGGAGACAAGATCCTTCTCTTCGAGAGCCGCCCGCCATGGCGAATGGGCCGCGCCATGACCGTGTACCGGCCGATCACCCGCGTCACCGCGGACCCCTGACCAGATGTGGAACCGAACGTCACACGAGCTAAGGAGACCGTGATGGAAGTGGAGACCGGCGGGACCTCGGCGGACAACGGGCCGTTAGGACTTCCCGGATTCCGTGCGCTCAGGGCCTGGGCCCCCGACGAGACCGTGTTCGGTTGGGTCACGGAACTGATCGACACGTACGGTCCCAGCCGGACGGAAGTCGTCCGTAACCCGCATCACTCCGAGGAGTGGGCACGTTCCGCGGTCGTCTCTCCGTCGCTGCTGGACGCGGTCGCGGAACTTCTGGGGCCGAATCTCGCGGTGGAGAACACGTTCCTCCTCATCAAGTGGCCCGGCGCCGACTTCGAGGTGCCGTGGCACCAGGACGGCATCAACGACCGTATCGAGCTCGACCCGCTGCGGTCGGTGGCCGTCTGGCTGGCCCTCACCGAGGCCACCGAGACATCCGGCTGCCTGCGTATCGTGCCCGGTTCCCAGCGCGCCGGATACCTCCCCTACAAGGCCGAGGACGCGAACGGCGCCGCTCGCGGTCGAGCACTGGGTGTCCAGCCGCCCGAAGGCGTTGTCGGCCTGCCGGTCCCGGCCGCCATGGGAGACGGCGTGCTCATGGACACCCGCACCGTGCACTGCTCCGGGCCGAATGCCGGCACCAGCCCGCGTATCGGCCTGAACATCCGCTTCGTCGCGCCCGGCGGCTTCGCCATCCGCGACGGCTCCAGCCCCAGCCTGCTCCCGGTCGCCGGGACGGGTTGGTAGTCCCATCGGACGAAAGAAGAGGAGAGCACCACCGTGACCATCCTCAAGGAGTTCCTCGCCCAGGACGCCCCCACGCGGGTACGCGTCCTGAACGGTGAGGACACCGACGCCGCCCGTCGCGGCGACAAGCACCCGCTCGTGCGGAGCGAGTGCACCTACTACTGCCCCGACGAGGCGACCGCCCGTCGCTGCATCGAGTCGCTGGAGGAGTCGGACAAGCGGCTCCGCGAGCGGCCCGAGGAGCTGATGCTCTGGGACTGGCAGGCCACGTACTTCGAGGCCGAGCAGGGCAACGAGAACGGCGGCGGCACGGTCATCCTCGGCGTCGCCTGGTACGACGAGGAGTTCTTCAGCGACCGGAAGAACGCCTGGTTCGGCGCCATGCACAAGCGGATCTACCAGCAGCTCGGCATCCCGCTGGAGAACGTGGACGTGTCGCACTGGCGGCTGATCGTCGAGTAACCGCCCCCAGGCACTGACACCGCAAGAGGCGGGCCCCGGAGCGCGACGCCGGGGCCCGCCGTCACTCGCGGACCAGCTCGCGGGCCACCGCGTCCTCGTTCATCGCCCGGCTCGGCGTCCGCCGCCACAGCCACAACGCACTGAAGCCGCCCACGAGGACCGTCGTGAGCCCGGCGATGGCGTAGGCGACCGTGGGGTTGGGGGCCGCGAGGGCAGGGACGAACAGCATCGCGCCGGTACCGGCGGTACGGATGACCGTGAGGTCCACGGACATCAGCCGCAGCCGAGCGGCGCCTTCGAAGCGCGAAAGGTGGGTGGCAAGAGTGATCTGGAGGAACGGCGCGACCATCCCGGACAGCACCGCCACGAGCAGCAGGAAGGGCAGCGAGAAGGCGGCGCCGGTCAGCGCCAGCAGAGCCCCGGACAGCGCCCACAGTCCGCAGTACAGGGCCGGAGCGGGCCCCTTGAGCTGGACGTGCCCGGCAACCGTGTTGCCCACCAGCGACCCGGCGCCCGTGGCCGCCAGGATCGCGCCGTACGCGGCAGCACCGGCTCCGAGCCGATCGGCCAGGAGCGCGGGCATGGCCATGGCGACGGCCGTGCACGCGATACCGACCCCGTGCACGCCGATGGCCGCAGCTGTGTCGGGCCGCCCCTTCAGCAGGTCGCGCGCCCTTGCCCGCGCAGCGGGCGGCGCGGCAGGCACCTTCGGGGCCTTTCGCCGCATACGGGTGGCGGCCGGAGCCAGGCAGATGAGGGCGATCCCCGATGCCACGAAGGTGGCGGCGTCGACCCAGAAGAGTGCGGTCATGGGCATGAGAGCAAGCAGCGCACCGGCGGCTCCGGGGCCCGCGATCCGGGCGATGCGGCCCGAGAGGTCCATGAGGCCGTTGACGCCTTGCACCTGGGCGGGCGGCACGAGGTCGGGAACAAGCGCGGAGAGATTGGGATCGAACAGGGCTCCGCCGGCACCGATCAGAAGCACCAGGACCAGGACCCCGATGAATCCGGCGTGTGACCAGACGAGCGGGATCGTAGCGACGAGTCCGGCACGGAACAGGTCGACGATCGCCAGCGCCCGGAGGGAATTACAGCGCGCCACCAAGCGTCGGCCGATGGTGCCGAAGACGATGTACGGCACGGACTCGGCGACCGCGACGAGGCCCATGGCCGCCGCTCCGGACTTCTGCCAGACGATCCACATGATCGCCATGGCGTACAGGCGATCGCCGAAGACCGAGCACGTCTGGCCGATCCAGAGCCCGACGACCGGCCCCCGTCGCAGAAGCTGCACGTACCCCAAGATCACTCCCGACCCGAGAAAACACGAAGCCCGGCCATCACTCCGTGGCCGGGAAACGCGAGACACCATACGGCAACCGAGGAAGGCGAGAAGATGGAGACGCGAGAACCCATTTGTCCGGTGGAGGCGCGTGGTAAAGCACGAGAACTGTGCGGCGGTACGGCTCAGTGGGAACTGATCAGCGACCGGCGCGGCTCGGCCGTGTGGAAGGCGCGCGGACCAGCCGGAGCCGTAGCGGTCAAGGTGGGGCGGGGCGAGGGCGCCGCCATCACCTCGCGTGAGGCCGCCGTCCTGGAACGCATGCCTCATCACGGCGGGCCGCCCCCTTCTTTCGGTCGCTCGCAGGAAGCTGCCTGGTTGATCACTCCTTGGTATGAAGGCCCGTCGACCTGGGACCTCTTTCGGGATGTCCGGGAGGGACGCGACGGTTTCGGCCCCGCCCGAGACGCTGCGGTCGCGGTGTGCGAAGCCGTGGGGGCACTTCATCAGGCCGGGTGGGTACACGGGGATCTTCAGCCCCAGCACTTCATCCACACCGCTGCGGGGGTCCGCCTCGTCGACTGCTCGTGGGCGTGGTCGCCGGACCTCTCGCCGTCGTACATGTTCCGGGGAGGACTCGTACACCTGCTCTCTCCGCAGTTGGCCGCATCCGTGGAGGAGGGCATCCGCCCTGTGGCCCCCACGCAGCAGGACGAGGTGTACACGCTCGCCTCAAGCCTCTGGTGGGCGTGCACGGGAAGCTGGCCCCTGGACTACGAGGCCGCTGGCGTGTCGACCGGAAAGATGACGGCGCCGGAGCTTCGACGCATCATCGGCGAAGGCCACGTGCCTCTGGCGTCGGCCGACAAGCCGTGGCCTTCTTTCTTGGGGGCGTTGAGGGCCACGCTGTCCGCCCCGGCTTCCCAACGACCGACCCCACTCCAACTCGCCGCGTGGCTGCGCACGGCCACAGTCACAAAGAGTGAGTAGGCGAATGCAGGGCCCCGAGAAGCGAAAGAGCCCCTGACCTGGTATTTCTCCTGGTCAGGGGCTCTTTCTCATACGCGGCAGAGCGACCCGGGCTGTACGCCGGGTTCTGTCTCCCGGTCGCCTCGCGGCGGCCGGGGAGGCGGCCATCCATCTAGGACCGGCGTTGCCGCCGGCCTCGTGCGGTCTACCCGCGGACTCGGGCGGGCAGCCCTCGAACGTCCGCGCAGGAGCGCCGAAACGCTCCCTCTTGACCTTGCTCCGGGTGGGGTTTACCTAGCTGCCCAGGTCACCCTGGGCACTGGTGGTCTCTTACACCACCGTTTCACCCTTACCGGGGACCGAAATCCCCGGCGGTCTGTTTTCTGTGGCACTGTCCCGCGGGTCACCCCGGGTGGGCGTTACCCACCACCCTGCCGTGTGGAGCCCGGACGTTCCTCGGCAAGATCAAAGATCTTGACGCGACCGTCCGCCCGGCTCGCCTGCCGTGGGTGCCATGCTACCCGTCGGACACAGCCCGGAACGCCTCGGGCATCGCCCTTGCCCGGCTGCCCCGGCCGCCCCGGCTGGCCCGGCCGTCCCGGCCGCGCCGGTCATCCTGGCTACCCTGGCACGGATAGCCGCGTACCGTCCGTCCGTCCGTTCGAGGAGAAGCAACGTGCTCGTCCTGCTGCCGCCGTCCGAAGGCAAGGCCCCATCCGGACGGGGTGCTCCGCTGAAGCCGGAGTCCCTCTCCTTGCCGGGGCTGGCCGGGGCCAGGGCCGCCGTACTGGATGAGCTGGTGGAGCTGTGCGCCGCCGACGAGGAGAAGGCGCGCCAGGTGCTCGGGCTGAGCGAGGGGCTGCGCGGCGAGGTCGCCAAGAACGCGGAGCTGCGTACGGCCGGGACGCGTACGGCCGGTGAGATCTACACCGGCGTCCTGTACGACGCGCTCGGTCTGGCCACCCTCGACCCCGCCGCCCGCCGCCGCGCGACGGCGTCGCTGCTGGTCTTCTCGGGACTGTGGGGCGCGGTACGGGTGAACGACCGCATCCCGTCGTACCGCTGCTCGATGGGGATCAAACTCCCGGGCATCGGCGCGCTCGGCGCGCACTGGCGGACTGCGATGGAGCCGGCGCTGCCGGAGGCGGCGGGCGACGGGATGGTGCTGGACCTGCGCTCCGCCGCGTACGCGACGGCCTGGAAGCCGACGGCCGGACTGGCGGGCCGCACGGCGACGGTACGGGTACTCCACGCGCGCGTGGACCCGGCGACGGGCACGGAGAAGCGGTCGGTGGTCAGCCACTTCAACAAGGCGACGAAGGGCCGCCTGGTACGGGACCTGCTGACCTCCGGCGCCCGGCCGAAGACCCCGGCCGAACTGGTCGAGACCGTACGGGACTTGGGATACACCGTCGAACCGAAGCCCCCGACGGGCGGGAGGACGGACCGGCCGTGGTCCCTGGACGTGGTGGTACGGGAGATCCACTGACGGTCGCGTTCGGGGGTGCGGGCCGGCGCCTCAGGCCGAGGCCCGTCGGGGTGGGTGGGAGGGTGGCGCGGGTTGTGGGGAACGGGGCCGCCCCTCCAGCTGTGAGTGTCGCGACTCCGGAACAGGTGTAAAGGGCGCTCCTCCGTCGCGTCGGCTGCGCCGATTTCGCTTCGCTACACCCTTGACACCTGTCCCGGAGTCGCAAGTGCGGCTTTTCGGGAGGGGCGGCCGGGGGGTGAGGGGTTACCCGGGGGGTCTGCTGTTCTGGCGGTCGGTTCAGGGTCCGGCGGGCCGGTGGGCCCTGCGGGGCTGCGCGCTCTTTGAATGGGGCTGCCGGGCTCGTCTCGGCGGCTGACGGCCGCCTGTCGGCTGGCACTCATGCCCCGCTGATCACCGTTGCGCTGTGGTACCCGGGAGGCGGGTGGCGCCTGCTGTCCGGTCGGGGTCCTCGGGCCGGTCCGGGGGCCGGGGGTCTCCGGGCGGTGTCCGGGAGCAGGGAGTGCGACGTTGGAGCCACTTCCGGCCCGACAGATGGCCGTAGCGTCACCGTCGTCGGGATCAAGCACTCCACCACCCGTCAATCTGTCCCATATGTGGTGGTTTGGAAGGCGGTTGAGAGCCCCTCCGGACGGCACATGTGTCCTGAGGTGCGTTAGACGCCCTTCTGGATGCAAAGACCGCCTCCGGGAGCCCACTTGCCGCCACGCACGCCCCACCAGCCCCTCCCCCACCCGGAGTTACCAGCGGGGCCTGAGTCTCAGCAAACAGCGGACCGCCGGCCGCCGAGACGGTGTCGGACCGCCCCTCTCCTCTGCCGCGCAGCCCCGCAGGGCCCACCCGCCCGCCGGACCCTGAACCGAGCGGCAGTCCGGCCGACCCCCCGGGCAACCCCTCACCCCCCAGCCGCCCCTCCCACACCCGCACTTGCGACTCCGGGACAGGAGTCAAGGGTGACCGAAGGTCATCGCGCAGCGACGCGACGTTAGGAGCGCCCTTTACACCTGTCACGGAGACGCGACACTCACACCAGGAGGGGCGGCCCCACACCCACCAACCCGCGCCACCAGCCTCTTTGCGCCCTCCGCAACGATCGTTGCGGAGTATGACCCGGCGCGGCAGGATGTTGTGCATGACCTCCGTGCTTGACCTTGCCCCCGTCGTGCCCGTTGTCGTGCTCGACGACGCCGCTGATGCTGTCCCGCTCGCCCGTGCGCTCGTGGCCGGTGGGTTGCCCGCGATCGAGGTGACGTTGCGGACGGCGGCGGCGCTGGAGGCGATTCGGGCCATTGCCGCCGAGGTGCCGGACGCGGTTGTCGGGGCCGGGACCGTGGTCACTCCCGGGGCCGTGGCCGACTCGGTGGCTGCCGGGGCGCGGTTTCTGGTCAGCCCCGGGTGGACGGAGGCGCTGCTGACCGCGATGCGCGACTCCGGCGTACCGTTCCTGCCCGGGGTGTCGACGGTCTCCGAGGTCGTGGCGCTGCTTGAGCACGGGGTGACCGAGATGAAGTTCTTCCCCGCCGAGGCGGCGGGCGGCCCCGCCTATCTCAAGTCGGTGTCCGGGCCGCTCCCTCAGGCGCGCTTCTGCCCCACGGGCGGCATCACCGCGGAGAAGGCCCCGGCCTACCTGGCGCTCCCGAACGTGGGCTGCGTCGGCGGTACGTGGATGCTGCCGCCGGACGCGCTGGCGGCCAAGGACTGGGCCCGGGTCGAGGCGCTCGCGCGCGAGGCATCGGCGCTGCGTCGGTAGCGGTGCACGCGGTGCACGCGGTGCACGCGTCACAGCTCTGCTACCGCCGCGCTACGGCGTGCTCCCGGCCATTCCTCACGCGGACTCCGGCGACTAACGTACCCGGAGTCCGCCTTGCGTTGACGTGCATACGTCATTAATCGCAGGTTATGGCATCAACGAGGGAGCACCACCCTGTCCACGCCTCCACCGCCCCAGGGCGGCTATCCGCCGTACGGTCAGCCCGTCCCCCAGCCCTACGGCTACCCGCAGCAGGGCTACCCGCCGCAGGGTCCGCCGCCGCAGGGCTACCCGCAGCAGGCTCCGCCTCCGTACGGCTATCCCCAGCCCCAGCAGGGTGGTTACGGGTACCCCGGGCCGCCGGGACCGCAGCCCCCGGCACCGGCGCCGGCCCCTCCGAAGCGCACCTTCAAATCGGTGATGGCCAAAATCCGTCTCGTCGCCGTTCTGTTGGTATTCGTCGCCGCGGGCGTCTACTACTTCTTCGGCGGCGGCTCCAACAACGCGAGCGAGGCCCAGGTCGGTGACTGCATGAAGAACACCGGCACCTCGATCAGCCCGGACTTCGAGATCGTCGGCTGCACCGACAGTTCGGCCGCGTTCAAGGTCGAGCAGCGCAACCCCGCCGACAGCCAGTGCGAGGCCCCGTACTCCCAGTACCGCGAGACGCACAAGACCAGCCGCAGACACCGCGAGACCACGACGCTCTGTCTGTCGGAACTGGTGAAGTAGTTCAGCCGTAGTGGTTCAGGAGGTGGGCCGGCGGGGTGATGTGTTTCGACCCCGCCGGCCCACCTTCCCTACCGGTCAGCGCAGTTGAGACGTCTCGTTCAGCAGCCGCAGCGACGCGTTGCCGTCCGCGTAGTACGCCACCACCGACAGCGACGCCGCCGACAGTTCCATCCGGAACAGCGACTCCTGCGGCGCGCCCAGAGCCAGCCGTACCAGCTCCTTCACCGGGGTGACATGCGTGACCAGCAGCACCGTCCGGCCCCGGTAACGCTCCAGCAGCCGGTCGCGCGCCGCCGACACCCGGCGGCCGACGGTCGCGAAGCTCTCGCCGCCGCCGGTCGGTGCCACGGCGGGCGAGGCGAGCCAGGCGCTCAGGTCGTCGGGGTAGCTCTCGCGCACCTCGGCGAAGGACATGCCCTCCCAGGCGCCGAAGTTCGTCTCCCGCAGCCCTTCCTCGACCACCACCTCCAGGCCGAGCCGAGCCGCGACCGCCCCGGCCGTCTCGCGGCAGCGCCTCAGCGGTGACGAGACGATCTCCTGGATGGTGCCGCGCGCGGCCAGCGACGCGGCGACCGCGTCGGCCTGCCTCCGGCCGATCGCCGACAGCTCGGGGTCC
The DNA here is from genome assembly GCF_040701725.1 of Streptomyces sp. NPDC093109. Taxonomy (NCBI): domain Bacteria; kingdom Bacillati; phylum Actinomycetota; class Actinomycetes; order Kitasatosporales; family Streptomycetaceae; genus Streptomyces; species Streptomyces sp. NPDC093109. The sequence goes on along the minus strand of NZ_JBFBEZ010000012.1, from coordinate 30,956 downwards.
GTGCCGCCGCTGCCCGAGAAGCGCTTCGACGGGGTCAGAGCCGTCTCGCCGTGCCGCAGCAGGACGAAGGTGGTCGGCGCGCCGAGGTCGGCGGACGAGCCCCAGCCTGCCGACTCCGTCTCGGTCCCGCCCACCCCCGTCGTAGCGGAATCCTCGGCCGTCAGGGTCGACGTCACCGGCGCTCGACCGCCCGCCAGCGCCGCCCGCGCCCTCGCCGCGCCTGCCGCCGCGTCACCGGGCGTGCCGGACGGTTCGACGATGGCGGCAACAGAAGAAGCGGCGGCCGAGCGCGCCGCGCTCGCGTCCAGCGCCGCCGTGGACGACGACGGCTGCCACTGCTTGCCGCGCTTCCCCGCGTCCATCGCCTCGTTGGCCAGCCGGTCCGCGTGCTTGTTCTTCTCGCGCGGGATCCACTCGTACGTGACCTGGCTCGCCGGGAGGATGCGGGCGGCCTCCGCCGCCAGCGGCTTCATGTCCGGGTGCTTGATCTTCCAGCGCCCGGACATCTGCTCCACCACGAGCTTGGAGTCCATCCGGACGTGGACCGGCGCCGCCGGATCCAGCGCCCGCGCGGCCTTCAGACCGGCGATCAGGCCCTTGTACTCGGCGACGTTGTTCGTGGCGACACCGATGTACTCGGCTGCCTCGGCGAGCGGTTCGCCCGTCACCGGGTCGAGTACGACCGCGCCGTATCCCGCCGGTCCCGGGTTGCCCCGGGAGCCGCCGTCGGCCTCGACCACGAACGTGGGCTGGGACGTGGGCATCGGCATCCGCTCACAGACCCGAGTCGGCGGTACGGACCAGGATGCGGTGGCAGTTCTCGCACCGCAGGACGGTGTCGCGCGCGGCGGACCTGACGTCGTTCAGCTCGGTGACGTTCAGCTCCAGCCGGCAGCCCTCGCAACGGCGCTGGTACAGGCGCGCGGCGCCCACCCCGCCCTCCTTGACGCGGAGCTTCTCGTACAGCTTGAGCAGGTCGGCCGGTACGGAATCGGCGACGAGCTGACGCTCCTTGGCGACCGTCGCCGCCTCGCCGTCGAAGCCCGCGACCGCGGTGTCGCGGCGCGCCACGGCGTCGTCCGTCTTGGCCTGTACGGCGGAGACGCGCTCCGTCAGCTCGGTCACCCGCTCCTGCGCGGACTCGCGGCGCTCCATGACTTCGAGGACGACGTCCTCCAGGTCGCCCTGGCGCTTGGCGAGGGAGACGATCTCGCGCTGGAGGTTCTCCAGGTCCTTGGGCGAGCTGACCGCGCCGGAGTCCAGCCGCTGCTGGTCGCGCACGGCGCGCTGGCGGACCTGGTCGACGTCCTGCTCGGCCTTGATCTGCTCGCGTGCGGTGTCGCTCTCCTCGGTCTGCGCGGCGACCAGCAGGTCGCGCAGCTGGGCGAGGTCCTTGGTGAGGGACTCGATCTCGGCGTGCTCGGGCAGCGAGGTGCGCTTGTGGTCGAGCTGCGACAGCCGTACGTCGAGGGCCTGGACGTCGAGAAGTCGGATCTGGTCGGCGGGCGCGGCGTTCAGTTGGGGGCTCCTGAGGAGGATGAGGGAGAGGCAGGGGTCGAGGGGGGCGGGGTACTGGCGTGCGTGACGGAGGACGGAGCGTACGGGACGGGGGAGGCCTGGTGCGCCGACCAGGGGTCGGTGACCGTCTTCGAGACATGCACCCGCAGGTCCCAGCCGTGCCGGTCGGAGACCTCGTCGAGCTGGGCGGCGGCCTGCTCGCACCAGGGCCACTCGGTGGCCCAGTGCGCGGCGTCGATCAGCCCGAGCGGGGAGTGCTGGGTGGCTTCGGAGACCGGGTGGTGGCGCAGGTCGGCGGTGACGAACGCGTCCACGCCCGCCGCGCGTACCCGGTCGAAGAGGCTGTCGCCCGAGCCGCCGCTGACCGCGACCGTACGCACCAGCGCGTCCGGGTCGCCGGCGATCCTGACGCCCTGCGCGGTGGCCGGCAGCCGGTGCGCGACGCGGGCGGCGAAGTCGCGGAGGGTGGCCGGGTGGTCGAGCGCGCAGATCCGGCCGAGGCCGCGCCGTCCCGCCGGGTCGGTCGGGTCCGGTACGAGGGGGCCGAGGATCCGCAGGTCGAGGGCGCCCGCGAGGGCGTCGGAGACACCGGGATCGGCGGAGTCGGCGTTGGTGTGCGCGACGTGCAGCGCGATGTCGTTCTTGATGAGCGTGTGCACGACGCGGCCCTTGAACGTGCCGGCCGCGACCGTCGTCGTACCGCGCAGATAGAGCGGATGGTGGGTGACGATCAGCTGGGCGCCGAGCTTCACGGCCTCGTCGGCGATGTCCTGGACGGGGTCGACGGCGAACAGGACGCGGTTCACGGGGGCGTCGGGATCGCCGCAGACCGTACCGACGGCATCCCACTGTTCGGCCCGCTCGGGGGGCCAGAGGGCGTCGAGCGCGGCGAGGACTTCGGACAGCCGGGGCGCGGACGGGACGGGGGCAGGGACAGGGGGCACGCCACAAAGGCTACCTGCCGCCCGTGCGGCGCCCGGTCGGCCTCCTTTTCCTCGCTCTCGTCGCCCACATGAAGCAGCGGGAAGCGGCACGAAGCACAGTCGTCCCTCGCTTTCAGGCGAATCACGAGTCGGCCACCCTTATGTGTGAAGAGGGGTGTCACTTGTTGTTCGGCAGCGAGTACGAAAACTAGCTTCGTCGCCGGAGGTGACAGACCGATGACGGCCTGTGCTACGGAGTTCGCGATCACGGCGGACGGTGCCTATGCCGCCCGGCTCACCCTGGGCACACCTGGCGCCCAGCGCACCCAGGGCACCCCGGGATACGGCCTTCCCGGGAACGGTGACGCGTGTGACGCGTGGTTCCCCGAGCGGTGGACCCTCGGCGGGCCCGAGCCCTACGCCGTATCGCTCCCGCTCGACCAGCCTGAGGAGCCCGAGACCGAGGTGCTGCCGCTGGCCGACGGGCGGGTGCTCATCAGCCGGCGGGTGGCGGACCGCAACGACTTCTCGCTGCTCTACCCGACGGGTCCGGGAACGGGGCAGGTCCCCATGGGCGCCGTCGAGTGCCGGTCGCTGACGATACTGCCGCCCTCGCCCGACGGCCGGTGCGCGTACGCCCTGGTCGTGGGCGAACGGTCCACCACGCTCTGGCTGGTGGCGGGCGGCGCGTTCGGGCCCGAGCTGGTCGCCGAGGTGCCGGGCCGCTGCTCGGGCGGCGTCTGGCTGGACCGTACGGGACGGATGCTGGCGCTCGACCGGGAGCGGGACGGCGTGGTCAAGGCCGTCGCCGTGGATCTGGGGCGCGGCGGCGAGGTGACGCCGCTCCTCCAGATCACCGAGGAGAGCAACGACCGGCTGCTGCTCGCGGACGCCGACAGCGGACTGCTGCTGATCCGCTCGGACGCGCCGGGCCACGACCGGCTGGGCTGGGGCGTGCTGGGCAGCCTGCGGCCGGTGCGGTTCCCCGAGTGCCTGCGACCCGCGGACTACGCGGTGACTCCCTTCGCTGTCCAGCCGGGTCAGGTGCTGATGCCGGAGAGCTGCGCGGTGGCGCTGCGGATCGACGGCGCGGCGGGCAGCTGGCTGGGGGTGTGGCGGCCCGCGGACCGGCGGCTGGCGCAACTGCCCGCGCCGCAGGGGTGGCTGGCGGGATCCGGGCTGTGGACCCCGGACGGGGTGCTGCGGCTGCCGTACGCGACGGAGGCGGTGCCGTGCGGGATGGCGACGGTGGTTCCGCGGCATGAACCCGAGCCGATGCGGGAGATGACGCAGGAGATGGCGCGGGAGACGGCGCGGGGGCCGATGCCGCACACCGGCTCCGGAGCGGAATCGGAATCGGAATCCGGGCGAACGGAATACCCGGACTGGGAACCGGACGCCGCCCCACGCACTCCTGTGATGTGCAGGCCGGTGCCATTGCAGCAGGCGCCACTCACCGGCCGCCCGGACAGCGCCGACAGGACCCGGGGCGACACCCTAGAATTCCGGTCGGGGCCCGCGCAACCGTACTGACCTGGAGTTCTGTCGGTACGTGTGAAGTGGACGGTGCCCGTGCCGCTGTCGGGGCGGTACGGGGAGGCCGGGCCCTGCGCCACAGAAGAAGCGATCACGACGGGGTGACTTCCCACATGTCCGAAACCCGAACCGACACGTCCCAGAGCCGCCCGCAGGGAGCCGCGGCCACGGCCCGGGGCGACCTCGACAGCCACGGGAAACACCGCGGCGGCGCGGCACCGGCGGAGGACTCCGCGTCCCCCGCCCACGGTCGCCACCGCCGCCCGGGAGAGCGCGGCGACGCGGCCTGACGAGGGGGCCCGACGAGGGGCCTGGTCTACGAGAGGCCGTCACGGCGAGGAACGCCGTGGCGGCCTCTCGCCGTATCCCCGCACGCATCACGATCCCCGCACGCATCACGCATCACGCATCACGCCGTCGGCGCGACCAGCCCGGCGGGTCCCGGCTGTCTACGCTGGGTCCGTGACGGAGATGCCGCGGGACCACAGGCCGGCGAAGTGTGTGCGGGTCCTGCTCGCCGAGGACCAGCGGATGGTGCGCGGCGGGCTCGCCCTGGTGCTGGGGATGGAGCCTGACATCGAGGTCGTCGCCCAGGTGGGCCGCGGGGACGCGATCGTCGACGCGGCGCTGGTGGCGCGGCCGGACGTGGCGCTGCTGGACAGCGAACTGCCGGGGCTGAGCGGGCTGGACGCGGCGGCGCTGCTCCGTACCGAGGTGCCCGACTGCCGGGTGCTGATCCTGGCGACGTTCGGACGGCCCGGGTCTGCGGCGGGCGATGGAGGCGGGAGCCGCCGGGTTCCTGGTGAAGGACGGTCCTGTGGACGAACTGGCCCGGGCGATCCGCCGGGTGCTGACCGGCGAGACCGTGATCGACCCGGCGCTGGCCCGCCGCCGCGGACAGGGACAGGAACGGGGACAGGAACGGGGACAGGAACGGGGACAGGAACGGGGACGGGGACAGGGAAGGGGACAGGGAAGGGGACGGCCAGGGCTGACGGCGCCCCCCGAGGGGCTCCCGGCTACGGCTCCGGCTACGTCCACCGGCTCCCGTGGAGCCGCACCGCTCAGGACTCCGTAGCCGCCCCCAGCAGAATCCCGGCCAGCTCGCGCGGTCGCGAGAACATCGGCCAGTGCCCGGTGTCCAGTTCGACCAGCCGCCAGTGCTCGCCCGTCAGCAGCTTCGCCACGTCGTCCGCGGGTTCTGGGCCGTCGAGCAGGCACTTGACGTACGTCGCGGGCAGCGCGCCGAGCGGGCCGGTCAGCGCGGCCGGCTCGGTCAGGGTGGCGCCGGGGTGCGGGGTCGCGCCGGCCAGGAAACGGGCGATCTGCTCGTCGGTGAGCTCCTGGCCTGCGCAGTCGGCGGCGGTCAGTGGCGCCCAGGAGCCGCCGTTCGCGGCTATGAGCGGCTCCAGCACGCCCGGCCCCTGCCACCAGGTGGAGGCGAACGATTCGCCGTCGGCCGGGATGTTGGAGTCGACGAAGACGACCCGGGCCAGCCGGTCCCCGATACGCTCGGCGGCCTGGCCGACCGGGATGCCCGCGTAGCTGTGCCCGACCAGCACGACATCGCGCAGATCGTGCAGGACCACCTCGTCCACGATGTCCTGGACGTGCGTACGCTGCCCGGCCGGCTCGTCCCGTCTCTCGGCCAGGCCCGACAGCGTCAGCGCGTGCGCGCCGTGCCCGGCCGCGCGCAGCTCGGGCACCACCTCGTCCCACGCCCACGCCCCGAGCCACGCCCCCGCCACCAGCACGAATTGAGTCATGCCGACAACGTAGCGCGGGGGTCTGACAACGAGACCGGGCGACGACGGGACCCGGTCGGCGACCGGATCGAACCCGACCGGACCGCCGTTGGATCCGTCGGAATTTATTCGTCATATGTTCGCCGGAATAGGGCGACGAAGGCGCGGGTTGAGCTAGAAGGTTTCATAGGGCAACGACTTTGCGATGATTTTGCGCCGGCCCCGGCCGTCCCGCTCACCGCCCGTCCCGTTCGCCCCACGTACCGCCCGTCCCGCTCACCGCCCGTCCCCCACTCGCCCCACCCGGAGGCCGCACGTAATGCCGCAGACGACGACCGATCAGCTTCCCGGGACCCTGCCCCCGGATCCGCGGAGCCGCGCCTCCGGGGCCATCGTCCCCGTACTCGCCTTCGCGGGCATCACCGTCGCCGTGATGCAGACCCTGCTCGTGCCCGTCATCAAGGACCTGCCGGCCCTGCTCCACACGGCACCCGCGAACGCCACCTGGGTCATGACCGCGACCCTGCTCGCCGGCGCCGTCGCCACCCCGATCATGGGGCGGCTCGGCGATCTCTTCGGCAAGCGGCGGCTGCTGCTCGCCAGCCTCGCCGTCATGGTGATCGGATCGATCATCTGTGGATTCACCGACAACCTGATCATCATGATCATCGGTAGGGCGCTCCAGGGCTTCGCCATGGGCGCGATACCCCTCGGTATCGGCATCATGCGCGACGAGCTGCCGCGCGAGAAGCTCGGTTCCGCGATGGCGCTGATGAGCTCGTCCATCGGTGTGGGCGGCGGGCTCGCCCTGCCCGTCGCCGGGCTGATCGCCCAGAACTCCGACTGGCACGCGCTGTTCTTCGGCGCCGCCGGACTCGGTGTGCTGGCGATGGCGCTCACCTTCTTCCTCGTACCGGAGTCGTCCGTGCGGGCCGCCGGGACCTTCGACTGGGCCGGCGCGCTCGGCCTCTCCGCCGGGCTGGTCGCCCTGCTGCTGCCCATCACCAAGGGCGGCGACTGGGGCTGGGGTTCGCCCACCACGCTCGGGCTGTTCGCGCTCGCCGTGGTCATCCTGCTGCTGTGGGGCCTGATGGAGCTGCGCAGCGCAGCGCCGCTGGTCAATCTGCGGACCACCGCCCGGCGCGAGGTGCTGCTCACCAACCTCGCCTCGATCATGGTCGGGGTCGCCTTCTACGCGATCTCGCTCGTCCTGCCGCAGCTGCTCCAGCTCCCCGAGTCCACCGGCTACGGCCTGGGCCGGTCCATGGTCGTGGCGGGGCTCTGCGTGGCGCCGCTCGGGCTGACGATGATGTTCACGGCCCCCGTGTACGCGCGGATCGCGGCCCGCTACGGCCCCAAGGTCTCGCTGATGCTCGGGCTGCTGATCATCGGCATCGGGTACGGGGCCGGCCTCGGCCTGATGAGCGAGGTGTGGCAGACGATCCTCGTCTCGGTGATCGTGGGCGCGGGCATCGGCCTCGCGTACTCCTCGCTGCCCGCGCTGATCATCGGCGCGGTCGACCCGTCGGAGACGGGCGCGGCCAACGGGCTGAACACACTGATGCGGTCCATCGGCACCTCGGTGTCGAGCGCGGTCATCGGCATGGTGCTGGCGCACACCTCCATCGTGTCGGGCGGGGTGGCGATGCCGTCCCTGCACGGCTTCCGGATCTCGTTCGGGATCGCGGCGGGCGCGGTGACCGTCGGGCTCGTCCTGGCCGCGTTCCTGCCGTCGCGGCGTACGGCGACGGCCGCGGCCGTCTCCTCGCCCGTGCCCGCACCCGTAGCGGCCCCCGCCGCCGAGCCGTCGACGACGCTGGTCGCCGGGTCCGGCGGGTTCCACGGGCGGGTGCGGGACGCGGACGGTACGCCGGTCGCGCGCGCGAACGTCACGCTGATCGACCACCGTGGCCGGCAGGCCGGTCTCACCACCGCCGACGAGGACGGCCGCTTCGCGCTGCTGCCCCCGAGCGCCGGCGCGTACGTACTGGCGGGCTCGGCGAGCGGCCACGCGCCGCACGCGTGCCCGGCGCGGTACGCGGGCGACGGGGTGCCGGTCGAGGTGGACCTGGTGCTGGCGCGGCAGGGCAGTGGTGCGCCACAGGCGCAGGAGCACAGCGGGAGCGGTACGGTCGCGGGCTGACGGAGGCTCGGGCTGACGGAGGCTCGGCGGTACGGGCGTACCCCCGGCGCCCGTGCCGACCCGGGCGTCAGGCAGCATGGGCGGGCCGTAACCCGCACCCCCGCACCCCGCAGCTCGTGAACCGCACCCGCACCCGCACCCCGTACACCGCCAGGAGCGCCCCATGCCCGTCGGCCCCGCCACCGACGTCCCCGCCGCAGACGCCCCCGCCACCGACGTCCCCGCCGCCGACGTCCTCGCCGCGTTCGAGGCCGCCAAGGGGTTCATGCCCGTACTCGAGGGGCTCGCCCTGTACGGCGCGGCCGTCGCGGCGGGGGCGCTCGGGCTGCCGCTGCTGGAGGTCGGCACGTACTGCGGGCGCTCCACACTGCTGCTGGCCGCCGCCGCGCGGGAGGCGGGGACGGTCGCGGTCACCGTCGACCACCATCGCGGCAGCGAGGAGCAACAGGCGGGCTGGGAGTACCACGATCCGACGCTGGTCGACGCGGAGAGCGGCCTGATGGACACGCTGCCGTCCTTCCGGCGCACCCTCCACCGGGCAGGGCTCGAAGACCACGTGATCGCGGTCGTGGGCCGGTCGCCGCAGGTCGCGCGGGTGTGGGGCGGCCCGCTCGGGCTCGTCTTCATCGACGGCGGCCACACCGACGAGCACGCGAACGGGGATTACGAGGGCTGGGCACCGCATCTGGCCGAGGGCGGGCTGCTGGTGATCCACGATGTGTTCCCCGACCCGGCGGACGGCGGCCAGGCCCCGTACCGCGTGTACCGCAGGGCCCTGGAGTCGGGCGCCTTCGCGGAGGTCTCGGCGAGTGACTCACTGCGCGTCCTGCGCCGAGTGCCGCCGGGAATCTGACTCCGCCCACTAGCATCGCGACGGTGTCGTACGACGAGAGTCCGCAGCCCGTCCGCAGCCGCTTCGGCCGGAACCGCCTCACCGTCACGGTCGCCGCGCTGGTGCCGACCGCGCTGGCCGGAGTGCTCGTGTGGCAGGGGGTGAGCGGCGCCGGGGAGAGCGACGGCGACGGTGGTCCGCCCGCCGCGAAGGCCGCGGTCTCCCCCTCGGCGTCGGCCTCGGCGCCGGCGTCCGCCTCCGCGCCGGCCGACGACGTTCCCGGTGGCGGCGACCCCACAGCCCCGACCGCCCCGACCGCCCCCACGACGGCTCCTTCCGGGCCCCTCGCCGGCAAGGTCGTTGTCATCGACCCCGGCCACAATCCGCGCAATCGCGATCACACCGCCGAGATCAACAAAAAGGTCGACATCGGCACCACCCGCAAGGAATGCGACACCACCGGCACTTCCACCAACGCCGGTTACCCGGAAGCCGAGTTCACCCTCGACGTCGCCCACCGGCTGCGCGATCTGCTGGCGAAGGAGGGCGCGACCGTCACCCTCACCTACGACAACGACCGCCCGTTCGGCCCCTGCATCGACGAGCGGGCCCGAATCGGCAACACCGCGGAGGCGGACGCCGTCGTCTCCGTCCACGCGGACGGTTCCGCCGCCGGTAATCGCGGATTCCATGTGATTCTCCCCGCCCTGGTCAAAGGCGGTGGAGCGGATACTTCCGCGATCGTGGGGCCCTCGCGTGAACTTGGTGAACGTATCGTGGGGAATTTCGTGCGCGAGACCGGCAGCGCACCCGCCAACTACATCGGCAGCGGTACTGGTTTGGATGTGCGCTCGGATCTCGGCGGCCTGAATCTTTCGACCGTTCCGAAGGTGTTCATCGAATGCGGCAACATGCGCGATTCGAAGGACGCGGCTCTGCTTACCAGCGCGGAATGGCGGCAGAAAGCGGCACGTGGCCTGGCCGGTGGCATCAGCGGTTTCCTGGAGAAGTGAACCCGTAAACCGGACGGGACGGGCGGCCCGCCGGACACACGCGCGCACAGCCTTCGGACAGCGGCGGGACAGGTACGGGACAGGCGCGGGACAGGCGCGGGACAGGTACGGGCCGAGTAACGGCCGGATAACCAGGCGTGATACCGGGCAGACGCCCCCATCGGACAGGCGTTACATTCATCCGTACGATAGGGAGCCGCCCCCGAGCTTCGCACCGTGCACCGCCTGGGTCCCGTACGGAAAGGGCCCAGCAGCGGCAGCGACGACCGCCCCGACGAGACGACTGACCGAAGGACTTTTCACGTGAACATCCGCTCCCTCACTAGAGGCGACGGCGTGGTGATCGGAGCAGCGGTGTTGCTGTTCATCGCCTCGTTCCTCAATTTCTACGACTCGTCCTACACCAATGGTGTGAAGGCATGGGACCTGCTGGGTGTGGTGATGAGCATCCATCTGGCCGGGGTCATCGCGGCGGCGTTGATCGTGACCGCTCGCGCGCTGCCGCAGCCGCGGAAGTTGGCGGGGCTCGACCTCGGGCAGTTCGGCACGGCGCTGTCGATCTTCGCGGCGTGGACGGCGCTGTGGTACCTGCTCGGTGACGGCAAGGCCGGCAGCGGTCAGATCCTCGGCTTCCTGGGTGCCGCGGTGCTCGCGGGCGCCGCGGTGGCCACGCCGCTGCTGCCGCCGCTGAAGGTCGCGCTGATCAGCGCGCCGAAGCCGGCCGTCCCGGGGCCGTACGCCGGCCAGCCGGGCGGACCCGGCGCTCCGGCCGGACCGGGGTACGGCTACCCGGGCGGCCAGCAGTCCTTCGGCGCGCAGGGCCAGCCGCAGACGTACGGCGCGCAGCCCGGCGCCGACACCGGCCAGCCGGCGGGCGCCCAGGCGTCCCCCTTCGGCAGCACCCAGCCCGCGCAGTCCGCCCAGCCGGCTGCGGCCCAGGCGGACGCAGCAGCCCCGGCGGGCGACTTCGCGCCGTTCTGGTTCGCCGTCCCGGTGGCCCGGCCGCTGTTCGGCGAGGACGGCTCTCCGTCGCCCATCGCCGAACTCGCCCCCGGCACCTGGTACCTCGCGGTCGAGCAGCGCGGCGCCGCCCTGATCGCCCAGACGCAGGACGGCCGCCGCGGCGTCCTCCAGGACACCTCGGGCATACAGCGAGGCTGACCAGCCGCACCGTACGACCGCCACACCGTACGACCGCCACGCCGCACGCTACGACGACGGCCCCCGCACTCCGGTGCGGGGGCCGTCGTCGTGCTGCGTACGGATCCGGTCGGGTCAGCCCTTGTTGAGCTGGGAGAGCGAGGGCACCTTGTCCTTCACCGGTGCGCCCGCGCCGCTGCCGGCGTCCTTGACCTTGTTGATGATGTTGCCGAAGTTGCCGACGTCGCTGCTGCTCGCGTCGCCCTTGCGGAGCTTCGTGCCGAGGCCCTTGAGGGAGTCGATGCCGGCGGTCAGAGGGGCCAGCGCCTTGGAGAGGAGCGGGTCGCCCTTGGCGTTCTTGGTGGCCGCCTTGAGGCGGTTGTAGGTGAAGGCGCCCGCGAGGCCCGCCTTGACCAGGGCGAGCTTGCGGCCCTTGGCGCCCTTCTTGAACTTGCCCTTCTTGTAGGGCTTGATGATCCACTGGTACGCGGCGCCGGCCGCGAGCGCGGCGTCGGCCACGAAGCGGGTCTTGGCGAACTTCCGTTTCTCGGCGCTGGAGGTGGGGGTCGGGTCCGCCGCCATCAGGTCGGCGGCGTCCTGGACCTCCTGGACCTGCTGCGCCTGGCCGGGTGTGCTGGTGGCGTTCTTGGTGCCGCTGCCGCACGCCGCCGAAGTGAACAGCAGCGCGCAGGACAGCATGACCGCCAGCACGGTACGCCGGAGCGTCACGTGGGGCGGACTGCTGCGTATGTGCGGGGTCTCGGTGCGCGGTGTGTCGGACATGGGAAACCTCCCTGGCAGACTGCCTGTAAGCCTCACCGCCGCCCGGTCCCGCCGCCATGCGGGCTGGTCCGTTCGGGTGGTGGCACCGGGTCACCGAGGGCCGGTCACAGAGGGCCGGTCACCGCGCCCCGGTCAGCCGGGCCGGTCAGCAGTCCCGGGTCAGCAGTGGGAGCAGTCCGGTTCCAGGCCCAGTGGCAGGCGCTCGCCGCCGAACACCGCGGTCGTCGCCTCGTCGCCCCCCAGCGCGGCCACCGCGAGCAGCAGCGAGCCCGCCGTCCAGGTGGTGCGCTCGTCCGGCCAGAACGCGATGTTGCCCTCGAAGACGAACCCCGTCCAGTACAGCCCGTCGTCGGCGCGCAGGTGCTGGATGGACTGGAGGACCTCCAGCGCCCGGTCGGACTGGCCCATCACCCAGAGCGCCAGGGCGAGTTCACAGCTCTCGCCGCCCGTCACCCACGGGTTGGGCAGTACGCAGCGCACCCCGAGCCCCGGTACGACGAAGCGGTCCCAGCCCTCGGCTATCCGGGCCGTGGCCCGCTCCCCGGTCAGCGCGCCGCCGAGCACGGGGTAGTACCAGTCCATCGAGTAGTGGCTCTTGTCGAGGAACCGCTCGGGGTGGTGGGTGATGGCGTGCGCGAGCGCGCCGGCCGCCAGCTCCCAGTCGGGCTGCGGCTCCTCGCGCTCGTCCGCGATCGCCAGGGCGCAGCGCAGCGCCTGGTACACGGACGAGCATCCGGTCAGCAGGGCGTCCTCGACGGGGGTGCCGTCCGCCTCGCGCTTCCAGCCGATCTGGCCGCCGGGCTGCTGGAGTTCGAGGACGAACTCGATCGCGGCGTGCACGACGGGCCACATCCGGTCGAGGAATCCGTCGTCCCCGGTCGCCAGGTAGTGGTGCCAGACGCCGACGGCCACGTACGCGCAGAAGTTGGTCTCGCGGGCCGCGTCGGTCGGTACGGCCGCCGGGCGGGTGGCGGAAGCCTCACCGGGGGCGCTGCCACCGCCGTCACCGGGGTCGCCGCTGTCGGCGTAGGCCGCGTACCAGGAACCGTCCTCGTTCTGGTTCCGCGCCAGCCACTCGTACGCGCGCCCCGCCGCCTCGTCCTCGCCCGCGGCGTCCAGCGCCATGGCCGCCTCGGTGTGGTCCCAGGGGTCGAGGTGGTGGCCGTGGAACCACGGTATCGAGCCGTCGGGCCGCTGGAGTGCCAGGACGGCCGCCACCGTCCCCGCGGCCTCCTCGGCGGTGAGCACACCGGGCAGGACCAGGTGTTCCGTGGCGTCGGGGCCGCGCCGGGGCAAGGTCACTTGGCCGCCGCCGGCAGGTGCGGCTTCGTCGCGTACGCCACGAAGCTCTTGCCCACGACGGGGTTGAGGAGCTGCTCGGTGACCCGGGTCGCGAGGGGCTTCTTCATGATGTCCCAGACGAGCAGCTTGTGGTACGCGCGGACGGGCAGCGCCTTGTCGTTGTCGACGCCGAAGGCGCACTTCAGCCACCAGTACGGGGCGTGCAGCGCGTGCGCGTGGTGGGTGCCGTACGGCTTGAGCCCGGCCTCCCGCATCCGGCCGAGGAGTTCGTCGGCCTTGTAGATGCGGATATGGCCGCCCTCGACCTCGTGGTACGCGTCGGAGAGCGCCCAGCAGACCTTCTCGGGGCCGTACCTCGGTACGGTGACCGCGATCCGGCCGCCGGGCCGCAGGACGCGGACCATCTCGGCGAGCACGCCCTTGTCGTCCGGGATGTGCTCCATGACCTCGGAGATGATCACGACGTCGAAGGACTCGTCGGGGAAGGGCAGATGGAGCGCGTCGCCCTCCATCGCGGTGGCGGTGGCGCCCGCAGGGGCCTCCCCCTCCTCCTTCATCGCGGCGAACCACTTGGCCACTTCGCGGATCTCCTCGCCGTTCCGGTCGAGGGCCACCACCTGGGCGCCGCGCCGGTAGCACTCGAAGGCGTGCCGGCCCGCGCCGCACCCCAGATCGAGCACGCGGTCGCCCGCGGCGAGCGGGAAGCGGGTGAAGTCCACGGTCAGCACTGGGGCGTCCTGCTTTCGCGGTCGAGGAGGGAAGGGAGGGAAGGGAGAGGAAGGAGAGGAAGGAGGGAGGGAGCGGAGAGGGAGGGAAAGGCCGGCATCAGCCCGCGCCGCCGGCCACCGGCGCGCGGACCCCGGCCCGGCGGCCCCGCCGCTCTCCCGCCGCCGCGATCGCCTCCCGGTACCGCTCGGCGGTCTCCCGCGCCGCGCCGGCCCAGGTGAAGCGGGACAGCACCCGCGCGCGTCCCGCCGTGCCCAGCCGGGTGCGCAGCTCCGGGTCGTCGAGCAGCCGGCCGAGGGCGGCGGCCAGCGCGCCCGCGTCGCCCGGCGGTACGGCCAGACATGTCTCGCCGTCCGGGCCCGCGACCTCCGGGATGGCGCCTCCGGTGGTGGCGACGAGCGGGGTGCCGGTGGCCATCGCCTCGGCGGCGGGCAGCGAGAACCCCTCGTACAGGGACGGTACGCAGGCGATCTGCGCGCCGCGCACCAGGTCGACCAGTTCGGCGTCGGAGATCCCCTTGACGAACTCGACGGCGTCCTCGAGTCCGTACCGTTCGATGGCCCGCGCGACCGGCCCGTCCTCGGCGCGTCTTCCGACGACGACGAGATGGGCGGCGGGGTGCTCCGTACGGAGCTTGGCGAGGGCCTCGACCAGATGGATCAGGCCCTTCAGCGGGACGTCCGCGCTGGAGGTCGTGACGATCCGGCCGGGTGTCTCAGGTACGGCCGGGTCCGGCGAGAACAGCTCGGTGTCGGCGCCGATGTGGACGACGTCGATACGGCCGGCCGGTACCCCGAGATGGTCGGTGATCTCCTGCTTGGAGGAGCCGGAGACGGTGAGGACGGACGGCAGCCGGCGCGCGACGCGCTTCTGCATCCGGGTGAAGCCGTACCAGCGCCGGACTGACGCCTTCTTGGTCCAGGTGGGCGCGGCGTCGAGATCCAGCCGCCGGTCGACGGTTATCGGGTGGTGGATGGTGGTGACCAGAGGCGCGCCAAGGTCGCCGAGCAGTCCGTAACCGAGCGTCTGGTTGTCGTGGATGACGTCGAACTCACCCGCGCGGGCGGCGAGATGGCGCCGGGCCCGGAGGGAGAAGGTGAGCGGTTCGGGGAAGCCGCCGGTCCACATGGTGGAGACTTCGAGGGCGTCGATCCAGTCACGGAACTCGGCGGCCTTCGGGGTGCGGAAGGGGTCGGGCTGGCGGTAGAGGTCGAGGCTGGGCAGCTCGGTAAGGCGTACGCCCTCGTCCAGTACGGGGTAGGGCTGGGCGCCGATGACCTCGACGCTGTGACCGAGGCGGGCGAGTTCGCGGGAGAGGTGGCGGACGTAGACGCCCTGCCCGCCGCAGAACGGGTTCCCCTTGTAGCTGAGGAGCGCGATACGGAGGGGACGGTCGCCGCCGGAGGTGTCGCCGCCCTCGTTCCCTGACGCGGACTCCGCCTCTGCCCCTGACCCTGACCCTGACCCGGTGCCCGCTTCAACGGCCTCAGCGGTCACTCGCGGTCCCCTTTTCACTGCTTTCACTGTGCTCTCGGGTTGTTCAACGGAGCGTAACCGCTGCCGACAAGCTAGAACAAGTTCTCGTACACCGCACCGAATCTACCGGCAAGTAGCCTCGCCGTACCCGTCGGATCAGGTGATTCACGCCACCCCGCGCGCACCCCGGGCACACCCCGGGCGCACCCCGCACCTACGCGCGACACGCGGGCCCGTGGCCGAAATGACCGGGCTGCGCGACGGCGCGCCCTTCCTGACACCTCGTCATGGGATCGCACGGTGTAGCGTTCCCCGGTCGTCGCCCGCACAGGGCCTTCCACCGGCTACCGGAATGAGTGAGCTACCCATCTCTCTGCCCCCCTCGTACGAGCCCCTCCGCGTGGAGATCGTCTCCCGGCCCGACCGCGTACTGGTCCAGGTCGGGGGCGAACTCGACTGCGACACCGGGCCCGACCTGTTCGCCACGCTGGCGCCGCTGGCGCACCGTTATGTCGAGCTGGATTTCAGCCAGGTGCACTTCATGGACTCCACGGGGCTCAACATCCTGCGCAGCCAGCGCCGGGCGAGCAGACGCGCGGGCGGCGATCTCTGTCTGCTGCGCTACACGCCACCCGTACGGCGCGTACTGGACGTCACGCGGAGCTTCGACTATCTGACGGCGCCCTGCGACGCGTGAGCGGGCGGGGCCGGCGCCACCGCGAGCAGCTCCTCCATGGCGGCGATCGCGCCCGCGACCATCGCCGGATCGGCGCCCCGCCGCGCGTGCGCGCTCATCCGGATGGCCGGTACGGGCGGCAGGTCGTGCCGTGCGCTCAGCCCCTCGGGGGCGTCGCCGAGCCCGGCCAGCAGCGCGGCGCCGAGCCCGGTGCGGGCGGCGTCGAGGACGCCCGCGAGATAGCCGGCGTCGCAGACGACGGTGGCGGGGATGTCGCGCTCGGCCAGTACGCCCAGGGCGCGGCGGCGGATCGCGCAGGGGTCCTCGATGGCCACCAGCGGGAGCGGCGCCGGGGCGGGCGGCGGGTTCCAGCCGGGGGCCGCGTACCAGTTCAGGGGCAGTCCGCCGACCGGCGTGCCCTCCGTACCGCCCGCTTCTGTGACGTAGACGGCCAGGTCGACCGTGCCCCGGTCCACGGCCTCCACGAGCCGCGCGGAGCGGTCGATGCGGAACCGTACGCGGCACTGCGGGCGCACTTCGCGTACGGCGGCGGTCAGCAGGGGCAGGATCTGGTCGGCCGCGTGTTCGGTGGAGCCGATGACGACGGCCTCCCCGTCGTCGCCGAGCAGGGTGCGGACCGCCTCGTCGTGCACGGCGACGATCCGGCGCGCCTGTTCCAGCAGCCGGGCGCCGTCGGCCGTGAACCGGGTGCCGCGGCCCTCGCGCTCGACGACCGGGCGGCCGAGGGTCTTCTCCAGCCGCCGTACGTGCTGGCTGACCGCGGACTGGCTGAGCGCCAGCGCCTCGGCGGCGCGGTGGAAGCCGCCGCGGTCCGCGACCGCGAGGAGGCTGCGCAGCGCCGTAATGTCCAGTACGTGTGCCATGCGCGCACGCTAGCACCCGAAATCCTTGATCGATCAGAAAATGTGATCGATTATGAGTGCGAATCGTCGTTGGACGTGGCGCTCGGCGTCGGTCATCCTGGTGCCATGTTGCAGACAGCGAATGGGGCGGCCACCGCGCCGAAGCCCCTCGACGCCCGGCGGTACGCCGCCGTGGGCGTGCCGCTGACGCAGCGCCGCGTGGTCGATTTCGGCCTCGTCAACAGCGCCTGTTGTCGCTGACCCCGCTGGACGGGCCGTACCTGCCGTAGCCGCGGGTGTGCCGCACCTCGCCGTAGGGCTGTTCCGTGCGTGTGCCTGTGCCGTGCACCGATTGCGCGCACCGATTCCGCGCACCGATTCAGTTCGCTGATCGGTGATCGCCGGCCCTTCTTCCCCTTATCTCCTCCTTCTCCTGATCTCCTCCTTCTCCTTATCTCTTCGCGCCGCTCCGGGCCCGCCCCGGGGCCGGAGTGCGCCACTGCCTGCCCCCACCTCGCCGGAGGCGACCGCATGACCGCCCGCGTCATCATCACGGCCACCGAACTCGACGCCCTGCTCCGCTCCCCCGCCCCGCCCGTCGTCCTCGACGTACGGTGGGCGCTCGGCGACCCGCACGGCCGTACGCACTACCGGGACGCCCATGTCCCGGGCGCCGTCTATGTCGACCTCGACACCGAACTGGCCGCGCCCGCCTCCCCCGAGGCCGGCCGGCACCCGCTGCCCGCACTCGCCGTGCTCCAGGCCGACGCCCGCCGCTGGGGGGTGCGCGCCGGCCGGCCGGTCGTGGTCTACGACGACAACGGCGGTACGGCGGCGGCCCGCGCCTGGTGGCTGCTGCGCTGGGCGGGCGTCGCGGACGTCACCCTGCTGGACGGAGCGCTCGGCGCCTGGCGTACGGCCGGGCTGCCGCTGGAGTCCGGGGACGCGCCCGCGCCCGTACCCGGGGACATCACCCTCACCGCCGGCCACCTGCCGACGGCCGACGCCGACGAGGCCGCCGCGCTGGCCCGTACGGGCACCCTGCTGGACGCCCGCGCCGGCGAGCGCTACCGGGGTGAGACCGAGCCCGTGGACCCGCGAGCCGGCCATGTCCCCGGCGCCCGCTCCGCCCCCACCGGGGAGAACCTCGCCCCCGACGGCACCTTCCTGCCGCCCGACGCGCTGCGCGCCCGCTTCGCCGCCCTCGGCGCCGACGGCTCCACCCCCGTCGCCGTGTACTGCGGATCCGGTGTCACGGCCGCCCACCAGATCGCCGCGCTCGCCCTCGCCGGCACCGACGCCGCTCTCTTCCCCGGCTCCTGGTCCGCCTGGTCCGCCGACCCCGCCCGACCCGCCGCCACCGGCTCCCAGCCGGGCTGACGAGAGGAACCCCGATGTCCGTCCAGGAGCACACGGCCCCCGGCACCGCACCGCCGGAACCGAACACGCAGCCGCACGCGCCGTCCGTACCCGCGTCGCCGTCCAAATCCCCGGCGCCGTCCGCGTCCCGGCTCACCATCCGGCCCGCCCGGCGGACCGGCGGCGGTCCCGGCGGTCGCGGCGGGCCGCGCGTCCCGCGCTGGGCCCGGCGCGCCAGCGGTCCGGTCGGCGTCCTGCTCGCCTGGTACCTCGCCAGTGCGACCGGGGTGCTCCCGGAGAACATCCTGGCCTCGCCGGTCGACGTCGTACGCCAGGCCTGGGACCTGACCGCCAGCGGCGAACTCCCCAGCGCCATCGCCGCGTCCGGCCGCCGGGCCGCGACCGGCTTCGTGATCGGCGCCGCGATCGCGCTCGCGCTCTCCCTCGCCGCCGGGCTCTTCCGGCTGGGCGAGGACGTCATCGACTCCTCGATGGGCATGTTCCGCGCGATCCCCTGGGTCGGGCTGATCCCGCTCTTCATCGTCTGGTTCGGCATCGACGAGACCCCGAAGATCGCGCTGGTGGCGCTCGGGGTGACGTATCCCCTCTACTTCAACATCTACGGCGGCATCCGCTCCGCCGACTCCCAGCTCATCGAGGCCGCGCGGATGCTGGGCCTCGGCCGCCTCGGGCTGATCCGCTACGTCATCCTGCCGTCCGCGCTGCCCGGCGCGCTGATCGGGCTGCGGTACGCGCTGTCCACCGCGTGGCTGGCGCTGGTCTTCGCCGAGCAGGTCAACGCCAGCAACGGCATCGGCTATCTGATGAGCAACGCGCAGCAGTACTTCCGTACGGACGTGATCGTGCTCTGCCTCGCCGTCTACGCGGTCCTCGGGCTGCTCTGCGACTTCGTCGTACGGCTGCTCTCCAAGCGCCTGCTGACCTGGCGGGCCTCCTTCGACGGCGACGGGGCGTGACACGCGTATGAGTACCGACACCGACCGCACCAGTGTGGAGATCCGGTCACTGACCCGGACCTTCGACGGCAGAACCGTGCTCGACGATCTCGATCTGACCATCGAGCGGGGCGAGTTCGTCGCGCTGCTCGGCCAGAGCGGCTGCGGCAAGAGCACCCTGCTGCGGATCCTCGCCGGGCTCGACGACGAGATCAGCGGCGAGGTGACCGTACCGAACCGGCGTGCCGCCGCCTTCCAGTCGCCCCGGCTGATGCCCTGGCTGAAGGTCTGGCGCAATGTCGTGCTCGGTCTGCCCGGCAAGCCCGACCGGGAGCTGGCCACCCGCTATCTGGCGGAGGTGGGCATCGAGCAGCGTGCGGCGGTGTGGCCCAAGACGCTGTCGGGCGGCGAGGCGCAGCGTGTGTCGCTGGCCCGCGCGCTGGTGCGGGAGCCCGAACTGCTGCTGCTGGACGAGCCGTTCGGCGCGCTGGACGCGCTGACGCGGGTCAAGGCGCAGCGGCTGGTGGGTGAGTTGTGGGCGCGGCACGGCTGCTCGATCCTGCTGGTCACCCATGACGTGGAGGAGTCGCTGCTGCTGGCCGACCGGGTCCTGGTGATGGACGCGGGCGGTATCGCGCACGAGGTGACCGTGGATCTGCCCCGGCCGCGCTCGCTCGGCTCGCCCGAATTCGTCGCCCTGCGTGGCCAGTTGCTGGCCTGGCTCGGTGTGCACGACGCCACGGCCGGCACTGCGCCCGACACCGCGCCCGACACGACGAAGACCGCTACCGCTCTCGAAAGGACCGCGTCATGACGTACAGAACGGCTGTCCGCGTGCGCACCGCCGCCGCACTCCTCGCCCTCTCCGCCCTCGCGTTCGGCGCGGCCGGATGCGGTACGAGCGGCGGTACGGGATCCGGCTCGGAATCGGGGTCGGGGGCGGCCCCGGCCGGGGCGGCGGCCGGGTCGTCCGGTGTGACACTCACACTCGGCGACCAGGCGAAGAACCTCCAGACGCTGGTGAACGCCTCGGGCGCCTTCAAGGGTGCCTCGTACGGGGTGAAGTGGGCCGAGTTCGAGGGCGCGGCCCCGCTCTTCCAGGCGGCGCAGGCCGGCGCGGTGGACACCACGTACGCCGCCGACCTGCCCACACTCCAGGCGCTCAGCGGCGGTGTGCCGGTCAAGGCGGTCGCCGGGCTGCGCAACGACGGTACGGCGGTCGGGATCGTCGTCCGGAAGGACTCGAAGATCAAGAAGGTGGCCGACCTCAAGGGGCAGACGGTCGTGGTCTCGTCGGCCAAGGGCAGCATCTCCGAGTACCTGCTGGCCAACGCCCTTCAGCAGGCCGGGCTTTCGTACTCCGACGTCAAGGTCAAGTACCTGCTGCCCACCGACGCGCAGGCCGCGTTCAGCGCCGGGCGGATCGACGCCTGGGCGATCTTCGGCGTCTACAAGGCGGTGGCGACCCAGCAGGGCGGCCGGGAGATCGTCAACGGCGCGGACGGCCGGGTCAGCGGGTACGGGTTCATCGGCGCGTCCGACAAGGCCCTCGCCGACAGCGCGAAGAAGCCGGCGCTGCGCGACGCGCTCCGGCGCATCGGTACGGCACTGGAGTGGGCCAGGTCCCATCCGGCCGAGTACGCCGCCGCCATCAGCAAGAACAACGGGGCGTCCGCCGAGGTCGCGAAGACCATCGTGAGCCAGAGCTACGGCCGGCTCGTCCCGATCACCCCCGAGGTGACGAAGGCAGTGCAGCAGGTCGCCGACACGATGCACGCGATCAAGGTGCTCGACCCGAACGTGACGGTCGCCGACTCCGTCGACACCAGCCTCTACACGAAGTAGCACGCTCCCCCGCACCCCCCACTGCTTCCCCCACTTCCCCTTCCACTCCTTGGAGTTGGCTCACCATGCCCGTCGAGTTCATCAGCGCCATCCACCCCAACCCCGCCTTCGACGGCACCTCCACCTTCGGCCGGGGCATCGACCCCGAGCACACCCGCCGCTACGCCCGCGCCCTGGACGACGGCGGCTTCGACTACACCCTCGTCGCCTACCACTCGTCCTCCGCCGACGCGCTCCAGCTCGCGCAGTTCGTCGCGAACCACACCGAGCGCCTCAAGCCGATGCTCGCCCACCGCCCCGGGGTGATCTTCCCGACGCACGCGGCGCGCGCCTTCGCCACACTGGACCGGATCAGCAAGGGCCGGCTCGCCGTGCACATCATCTCGGGCGGCAGCGACCAGGAGCAGCGCCGGGAGGGCGACTACCTCTCCAAGTCGGAGCGGTACGAGCGGTCCGACGAGTACATCCGGATCCTGCGCAAGGTGTGGTCGGCCGAGGGCCCCGTCTCGCACGAGGGCACGCACTACCGCTTCGAGGACTTCGTCTCCGACGTGGCGCCGGTGAACGGCACCATCCCGATCTCGGTGGGCGGTTCGTCGGCCGACGCGTACCGGGTGGGCGGGCAGCAGGGCGACATCTTCGGCCTCTGGGGCGAGCCGCTGAAGGAGACCGCCGAGCAGATCGCCTCGGTCAACGCCGTGGCGGACGCGGCGGGGCGCCCCCGGCCGCGTATCTGGGTGTCGTTCCGGCCGATCATCGCGCCGACCGACGAGCTGGCCTGGGAGAAGGCACACCGGGTGCTCGGCAAGGTCCAGGAGGGCGCCGCGGCGCGCGTCAAGGACGACCATGCCAACCACTACCCGGCCCCGGGTGTCGGCCGGCCGGCCAATGTCGGCTCGCAGCGGCTGCTCGACATCGCCGCGCGCGGCGATCTGCACGACCGGGCGCTGTGGACGCCGCTGGCGACGGCCACCAACGCGGCCGGTTCGTCGACCGCGCTCGTCGGCTCCCCCGAGACCGTCGCCGCCGCGCTGCTCGACTACGTGGACATCGGCTGCGAGCTGCTGTCGATCCGGGGCTACGACCCGCTCAACGACGCGATCGACTACGCCCGTTACGTGCTGCCGCTGGTACGGCAGGAGCTCGCCTCGCGCGCCTCCGCCGGGGCCGCCGGGGCCAAGTCGGCCGCGTAACACGTCCGCCGTACGACGCACACGCCACGAACCACGCACCCCCGAGGAACCTCATGCCCCGTGTCCGCAGAACCGCCGCGCTCGCGCTCGCCCTCTCCGCCCTGCTGTTCCCGCTCGCCGCCTGCGGCGGTTCCGCCGACGCCACGTCCGCCGCGGACAAAAACACCGCCGGCAAGGGGACGGACCTGTCGTCCGTGACCCTCGCCGTAGGAGACACCGGCTGGTCCCGCCAGGAGTCCATCCTCAAACTCGCCGGGCTCGACAACACTCCGTACAAGATCAAGTGGAGTGTGTTCCAGGGCGGTGATCTCCAGCTCCAGGCGATGCGGGCGGGCGCGCTCGACGTGGCGCAGTCCAGCGAGATCCCGCCGGTGTTCGCCGCCGCCGACGGCAAGGCCAACTTCAAGGTCGTGGCCGTACAGCAGGCCAACACCCTCCTCCAGGAGGTCGTGGCGCCCAAGGGCTCCACGCTCACGAGCATCGCTCAGCTCAAGGGAAAGAAGGTCGGCTACGTCAAGAACACCACCGCCCAGTACTTCCTGTACGAGCTGCTCAAGAAGGCCGGTCTGGAGTGGAGCGACATCAAGGCCGTGCCACTGCTGCCGGACGCCGGGCTCGCGGCGCTGACCGGCGGCTCGGTCGACGCGCTCGCCTCGTACGGCAACGCGATCATCGCCGCGCACGCGCAGGGCGCCACCACGATCGGCTCGGGCGCCGGCATCCTCTCCGGCAACTTCAACTGGGAGGCGTCGGACAAGACGATCGCCGATCCGGCGAAGCGCGCGGCGACGGCCGATCTCCTCGCCCGGCTCGCCAAGGGCTGGGAGTACATCCGCGACGGCCACGAGAAGGACTTCGCGAAGGTGACGGCCGCCGCCACCCACCAGCCACTGGACCAGGCGCTCGGCCAGCTGCGGGACGGCGAGAAGCAGCGGCCGAACAGGATCGGCCCGACCACACCGGAGGCCACCGCGTCCGCGCAGAAGGTCGCCGACGCGTTCCACACACTGGGCGCGCTGCCGAAGCCGCTCAAGGTCGCCGGCTTCTGGACCGACGCGCTCAACACCGACCTGGAGAAGGCGCTGAGCGAAAAGGGGACCACCTCATGACCGCCCCGAGCCTGCGGCCCGCACTCCGGCCCGTCGCTCTCGACCGGCTCCCCGACGTCACCCGCCAACTCGCCGTCCACGCCGAGGAGTACGACCGTACGGGCGCGTTCCCCGCCGAGGGCATCCGCGCCGTCCACGAGGCGGGGCTGCTCACCGCGACCGTCGCGCCCCGGTACGGCGGGGCCGGCCTCGGCGTCGAGGACACCGCGCGGATCTTCGCCGCCCTCGGCGAGGGCGATCCGGCCACCGCGCTGATCGCCGCCATGACCCTCAACGCGCACACCATGCAGGCGCGCCGCCCGCACTGGCCCGAGGAGCTGTACGCGCGGGTGCTGGCCGACTCCGCCGAGCGGCCCGTCCTTCTCAACAACGCGCGTGTGGAACCCGATCTGGGCTCGCCGGCCCGGGGCGGGCTGCCCGCCACCACCGCGCGCCGTACCGCCGGCGGCTGGGCGATCAGCGGCGCCAAGCGGTTCGTGACCGGCGCCGAGGGGCTCACCTGGTATCTGGTGTGGGCCACCACGGACGAACCGGAGCCGCGCGTGGGCACGTTCGCCGTGCCGGGGGACGCGCCCGGCATCGAGATCACCCACCGCTGGAACCACCTCGGGCTGCGCGCCAGCGGCAGCCACGACATCGCGTTCCACGAGGTCGAGATCCCCGCCGGGAACCTGGTGAGCGTGGCCGCGCACGGCCCGGCCGCCGAGCAGGACAACCGGGCCGGCGCGCCGCTCCATCTCCCGCTCGCCGCGCTGTACTTGGGGGTGGGCCGGGCGGCGCAGCGGTACTTCCACCGCTTCGCCCATGAGCGCGTGCCGGCCAACCTGGGCCGTCCGGTGGCCACCACGGAGCGCTTCCGGCAGGCCGCCGGGGAGATCGAGCTGCTCCTCGACAGCGCGGATCAGCTCGTGTACGGGGGCGCCCGGCGCGTCGACCTCGGGGACGACACGTACGCGCCGGAGCAGGCGCTCGGCACGAAGGTGCTGGCCACCCGGCATGCCACCACCGCCGTACAGACCGCGCTGCGGCTGCTCGGCAATCCGGGGCTCACCCGGGACAACCCGCTGGAGCGGCACTTCCGGGACATCCAGTGCGCGCCGGTGCACGCCCCGCAGGAGGACACCGCGCTGCTGGCCATCGGCGCGTCGGCGCTGGGCGGCTGGGCGCGGAGCGAACGGGAGGGCTCATGACCATCACCCGTCAGCCGACGCACCTGCCAGTCCATCAGCCGACCGAACAGGCCACCGCCGCCGCCCAGTTGCTCGGGCTGCTCGCCCGCGATCTGGCCGCCGACCGGCTCACCACCGACCCCGCCGCGACCGCCGCGTACGCCACCGACCGCTCCGGCGCGCACCCCGACGGCCAGCCGCTCGCCGTCGTACACGCCGCACACACCGACGACGTGCGGACCACCCTGCGGCACGCGAACGCGCTGCGCGTGCCGGTCGTGCCCCGGGGCGCGGGCACCGGACTGTCCGGCGGCGCCACCGCCGCCGAGGGGACCGTCGTCCTCGATCTGGCCCGGATGAACCGGATCACCGAGATCTCCCCGGACGACCAGCTGGCCGTCGTGGAGCCCGGGGTCATCACCGCCGACCTCGACCGCGCCGCCGCCGCGTACGGGCTGCGGTACGCGCCCGATCCGGCCAGCGCCGCGATCTCCACCATCGGCGGCAACATCGCCACCAACGCGGGCGGGCTGCGCTGCGCCAAGTACGGGGTGACGCGGGACAGCGTGCTCGGGCTGGACGCCGTACTCGCCGACGGCACCCTGATCCGTACCGGCCGCAGGACCGTCAAGGGCGTCGCGGGGTACGACCTGACGGCGCTGCTCACCGGCTCGGAGGGCACCCTCGGTGTGATCACCGCCGCGACGCTGCGGCTGCGCCCGGTCCCGGTCGCGACCGCCACGATCGCCGCGTACTTCCGTACGTTCGAGGACGCGGCGGCCGGCGCGAGCGCGCTCACCGCCGCCCGGATCGAGCCCGCCATGGCCGAGCTGCTCGACGGTCCGGTGCTCGCCGCGATCGACGAAGCGCGGGCCACGGAAGCGCGCGGCACGGAAGCGCGCGGCACGCAGGCGCCTAGCGTACACGCACCGGGCGCACACGCGCCGGGCACGGAGCTGCGGGCGCGTGGCGGGGCGCTGCTGCTCGTGCAGTGTGACGGCGCGGGCGCGGCGGCGGAGGCGGAGCGTGTGGCCGCGCTCCTCACCCCGCGGGCCACTTCCGTCGAGACGACCGACGACCCGGCGGAGGCCGAGTCCCTGCTCGCCGCGCGCCGGCTGGCGCTGCCCGCGCTGGAACGTCTGGGCCGCCCGCTGATCGAGGACATTGCCGTACCGCGCTCCCAACTGGCGCGGGCGGTACGGGAGATCGGGGCCATCTCGGCGCGGCACGGCGTCCCCGTATACACCCTGGCGCACGCCGCCGACGGCAATCTCCACCCGATCCTGGTCATCGACCCGGCGCTCACCGAGGTGCCTCCGGCCGCCTGGGCGGCGGCTTCCGACATCTTCGCGCTGGCGCTGCGGCTGGGCGGCACCCTGACCGGCGAGCACGGAGTGGGCACGCTCAAGCGCCAGTGGCTCGCCGACGAACTCGGCGAGGACAGCCTGGCGCTGCACCACCGGCTGAAGGCCGCGTTCGATCCGTACGGGATCCTCAATCCCGGCAAGGCGATCTGAGACGCCCGGGCCGTCGGGACACACGTGTGGGCGGGTACGCGGCACAACACCACGTACCCGCCCACACGGCTGACTCGGTTACTTGATGCGGACGACCTGCGGGTCGTGGTCGCTCGTCTGGTCGGCGAACTCGGAGTTGATGTGGACGACCTCGTAGCCGGGCTTCTTGATCGCCGGGCTGACCAGGATGTGGTCCAGGGTCTGCGAGTTGCCGTCGTAGACGTAGCTGTAGCGCTCGTTCTTCGGCAGCGTGTCGATCAGGTCGTTGAGGACCTTGCCCTTGGTGAGGGTGGCCAGGGGCTTGGAGAACGGGTAGTCGTTCAGGTCACCGAGGACGACGATCTTGGCCTCCTTGTCCTTGGCGAGCAGGTCGGAGACGAAGGCGTGGACCTCGTTGGACTGGGCCACGCGCTGGGTCTCGGAGCCGAGGACCGGCGGCTGGTTGACGCTGTGCAGCGGCTGGTCGCCGCCCTTGGAGTTGAAGTGGTTGCCGACGATGAAGACCTGCTGGCCGCGGAAGGTGAACTCGCCGACGAGCGGCTTGCGGCTGCTGTTCCAGGCGGTGGACGTCGGGTTGATCCGGCCCGGGGAGGCGGACAGGGTGACGTCGGTCTTGACGACCTTGCCCTTCTTGTCCTTCGTCGTGGTGGTGACGACCTTCACGGGGGTGGTCGCGTCGCCGCCCGGACGGTCGACGAAGCTCACGCGCTGGGGGTTGAAGAGGAAGACGTTACGGATGTTGCCGCCGGGCTGGCCGCCGTCCTTGCCGTCCTCGGGGTCGATCGAGCGCCACTCGTAGGAGGGGCCGCCCTTCGCCTTGATGGCGGCGATGAACTTGGCGAGGGTCTTGTCGGCCGCGACCGTACCGTCGCTCGTGGCACCGCTGTTGTCCTGGATCTCCTCCAGGCTCACGACGTCGGGGGCGGCGAGGTTGGTGACGATGCCCTCGGCGAGCCGGTCGAACTTGCTCTGCGCGTTGGCCGGGGCGAGGTTCTCGACGTTGTACGTGGCGACGGACAGCTCGTCGCTCTTGGCCTTCTTCGCCACCTCGGGCTTGAGACCGGCCGACTTGACCTTGCCGAGGGTGGTGGTCTGGAGGACGTAACCGCCGTAGTTCGAGTAGTCCAGCACGCCGGCGCTCGCGCCGGTGAGCGTGTCGCCCACGTTGGCGGAGATCTGGTCGCCGGTCAGCGAGATGAGCTTGAGGCGGCCGGAGTTGACGTCCTTGTAGGACTTGTAGATGGTGCCGCCGCGCGGGGTGGCGTTCTCCTTGGGCTTGGTGGTGACCCAGGTCTCGCCGTACGAGTTGGAGGCGCCCACGACGCGGCTGTCGCCGATCTGGATGCGCATGCCCTCGTGCGCCTCGAACCAGTCGAGGGCGTACTTGGTGGGCTTGAGCGGCAGCGACTCGATGCTGCCGCCGCCCTTGACCTTCGGCGCGTACGTGTCGGGAATCGTCTTGGAGGTGACGATCACCGGCGCGGGCAGCGCGTTGCCGGAGGACAGCACGACGGTGGTCGCGCCGGACAGCTCGGTGAGGGCCTGCACGCCGCTCGCCTGGCCGCCCGGGTAGTACTCGACGACCTTGGCGGAGACGAGGACGGAGTCGCCGACCTTGACCTGCGGGGTGGTGGTGCCGGTGAAGACGAACACGGCCTCGCTGGTGGCGGAGTCCTTGTCCGGCTCGGTGTCCTGGATCCAGAAGCCGCGCGAGGTGCCGGTGGAGCGGACGGCGGTGACCACGCC
This sequence comes from Streptomyces sp. NPDC093109, assembly GCF_040701725.1. Taxonomy (NCBI): domain Bacteria; kingdom Bacillati; phylum Actinomycetota; class Actinomycetes; order Kitasatosporales; family Streptomycetaceae; genus Streptomyces; species Streptomyces sp. NPDC093109. Next base: position 3,386 of record NZ_JBFBEZ010000012.1, on the reverse strand, counting down.
GGGGACGTTGGTGACGCTCTTGCCCGCGTACGGCGAGAGCCGGGTGGGGCCCTGGATGTCGTGGATACGCACGTCACCGGGGGTGGTGTTGGTCGGCGACGGGGTCGGGGACGGGGACGGGTCGCCGTCGCCCGGGGCCGTGCCGCCGCCCTCACCGGCGCTGTTGCGCGGGGTGGGCGTGGCGCCGCTGAGGTCCGCGGAGTTGTTGTCCGTGTCGGTGAGCTTGGCGTCGCGGGTGACCGAGTGGGTGTTGTCGGCGCCGGTGGCGGGCGTGGTCTCGCGGACCACGGCCGTGCCGAACCCGACCAGGTCCTTGATGCCGGTGTCGGCCGCGCAGTCGTCGGCGGTCAGGCAGGTCAGCGCGGTGGTGGAGTGGACCAGCGCGACGGTGCCGCTGCTCGCTGACATCGCGATGGTGCCGGTGGCGTCGGGGGTGGGCAGGGCGTCGGTGCCGCCGGTCCCCTTGGCCTGCTGGATGAGGTAGCTGCCGCCGGCCGGGATGGCGCCGGAGAGCGGGGTGACCGACCACTTGGTGGTGGCGCTGGGCGAGCCGCTCAGGTACTGGACGGACCAGCCGGTGAGGTCGAAGGACGCGCCGCCGGCGTTGCCCAGTTCGATGAAGTCGTTGGTGAGCGTGGCACCGGAGTTGCCGCCGCCGCCGTACACCTCGGCGATGACCGCGTCGGCGGACGGAGTCGCCTGGGCCGTGAGCGGAAGGGCGACGAGAGATCCGGCTATGCCCACGGGAAGGGCGACGGAGAGGGCGATCAGCCGGGCGCGCCTGCCGCGCAGGGCCGGGGGGATGTATGAGGACACGGTGTCTCTCTCTGTTGCGTGTTCTACGGCGTGTTCCTGCGCACGTGGTGTGGGGGCGGCCGGTGCGGCAAGGTCGTCTCGGGGGTGACTCGGATGACTCGGAGACTCGAAAGTCGGCTCAAGATACGCGCGTAGATCTACCGTCTACAAGGGGGTAGTCCCGCCAAAGAGGCAATGTTTCCCGACTGTTCGCCGGATTTAACCTGGTTGTCGGAGAGCGTGGGGGCCGGAAGCGTGGGCCTCGGGACGGGCCCGGGTGGCCGCCCGGCGGGGGCCGGTAGAGTGGGCGAGGTCAGCTTCACACCCGTATCGCCCGCATCGCATCACATCGCGACAGACCGGTACGGAGCGGTACTGAACCGCAGCTCCCGCAGGAGAGGCTCCGCCCGCCATGACCACCGTTCGCCGCTGCACCGCGGCGCTCGCCGCATCCGCCGTGCTCTGCGTGGCGTTCGCCCCGGCCGCCAGCGCGGGGGGTGACGCGGCTCCGGCCACGGAGCGGACTCCGTCCGCCGGGGCGTCTCCGATGCAGGTGGAGCCCGCGACGAAATCCACCGGTGCCACCACGGCCGCCGGCGCCTCCACCACTTCCGGTGCCACCGGCGCCTCCGATACCACCGACGCCTCCGGTACCACCGACGCCTCCGGCACCTCCGACGCCTCCGACGCCTCCGGCACCTCCGACGCGGCGACCATAGTGATTCCGCCCGGTCTGTACGGCGACAAGAATCCGACCCGGGACGGGGTATGGCGCCAGTCGCTGGCCATGCTCGGCCAGGCCGCGGCCCAAGTGCGCCCGGGCGACCAGGCCGTGATCTGGCTCAAGTCGCAGCAGTGCGCCAGCGGCGCCTTCCCCGCGTTCCGCGCGGACCCCGCCGTACCGTGCGACGAGAAGACGGCCGTCGACTCCCGGTCCACCGCCGCCGCCATACAGGCGCTCTCCTCGCTCGGCGAGCAGCAGCTCCCGATGGAGCACGCGATCAGCTGGCTCCGTTCCGTACAGAACGAGGACGGCGGCTGGGGCTACCGCCCGGGCCGGCCCAGCGACACGAACTCCACCTCCCTGGTGATCGGCGCGCTGACGGCGGCGGGGGTACGGCCCAGCTCCGTCCGTACGCGGAACAACGCCCCCTCGCCCGAGGGCAAGCACGCCTACGACGCGCTCGTGCGCCTCTCCGTCCCGTGCGGCGCGGGCTCGGGCGCGGACGCCGGGGCCTTCGCGTACCAGCCGGACGCCGACGGCCGGCTGACCGCCGACGACGCCGCCACGGCCGCCGCCGTACTGGCCGGGATCGGCAAGCGGATGGTGACCATGCCGGTGGTGCCGGGTCCGGCGCCGATCTGCGAGAACGCGGGGGGTACGGCGACGGATCCGGCCGCCGGCCTGCCGCCGGAGCGGGCCGCCCGCAACGGCGCCGCCTATCTCGCCACCGCTCTCGCCGCGACCGGCCACCTCGACCAGCCGCCGCTGCCCGACGCCAAGGACAGCGCACCGTTGCCCGATTTCGGGAACACGGCGGCAGCCGTGGTCGCGCTCACCACCACCGGATACGGCAACCAGGCGAACATCGCCCTGGAGTGGCTGAAGCAGAACTGCGGCGCCTGGGCCCAGGCCAACGGCCCGGCCGCCTACGCCCAGTTGATCTTCGCCGCGCACGCGACGGGCACCGACCCGCGCAACTTCGGCGGGATCGACCTGGTCCAGCGGCTGAACGAGACGGGCCCGGCCCCGAAGTACATCGCCCCCGTCCCCGCCCCGGGCACCACCGGCGCGGCCGGCACGGCGGCCGGCACCGGCACCAGCCCCGCGGCGACGACCGCGGCGGCGGCGGAGAGCGCGTTGAGCGGCGCCGACGGACGCGGCGTGCTGTGGCTCGTCGGGATCGCACTGGCCTTCGGGGGCGGAATCGGCTACCTGCTGGGCAGCCGGGGCAGCCGGAGGCGGAGCAACCGCCCCGCGACGCGCTGACTTACGCGGAAGCGGCGGAAGTGGCGGGAGCGGCGGGAACGGCGGAAGCGGCGGAAGTGCCCTGAGTCGGGCCGAGCCGTCCATCCTCAGCCACGGCGGCCGTTACCTGGTCGCGGGCCCCACCCCGGAGCCCGTCGAGGGCACATGGGACTCCGCCCGGCTCCTGGTCGTCGAGTTCCCCGACATGGACCGGATCCGCGAGTGGTACGACTCCCCCGAGTACCGGCGGGCCCGGGAGATCCGGGAGGGCGCGACCCGGATACAGATGCCGTTCGCCGAGGGCTCACCCCCTGAGGGCTTCACCCTCCCGCCGCGACCGACGGGGGCGTGAGGCTCGCGGGAGTTGTGGGGTGCGGGTCAGAGCAGCGCCGAGTGGGGTGGGTGGCGGAGGTTGTTGGGTGTGGGGCCGCCCCTCCAGCTGTGAGTTTCGCGCTTCCGGGCCGGGTATCAAGGGCGCTCCTCCGTCGCGTCGGCTACGCCGATTCCGCTGCGCTCCACCCCTGACACAAGGCCGTCAAGTTAAGGGTTTGTGCTGGTGGTTACGGGTGGTGGGGGTGTGTAGACGCCGAGGGCGATTTTGCGGAGGAAGCCTTTGGTGACC
>NZ_JBFBEZ010000011.1:0-186699 GCF_040701725.1 Streptomyces sp. NPDC093109 | reverse complement strand
CCAGAGTTCATCAGGAACCAGACGCTTCGACAGATCAGCACCCACGACAGACATCATGCCGTACGAACCCTCAAGCCACGTGAGACACCCTCTTAGGGGAATTATGGTGAAAAGATGCGGCCGTAATCCCGAGGGGGTGACGGCATCTCATGGGGCTTGTGACTCCCCTTGCTGTGCGCTTTCTCCCTCAGGCGCCGAGGGCGTGTGTGAGAGCAGCAAGGAGCCGCGATGACCCAGACCAGTGAGCCGCCGCATGCCATTCCGGGCCCGCGAGACGGCTCCGCCGAACCACGCGGGACGGTCGTCCCGGTGCCGCCCCGGCTCACCAAAGCAGTTATCCGCAACTTCCGGTTGCTCCGCAGAACCGAGCTCTCCTTTACCGACAAGGTGACGCTGTGCGTCGGCCGCAACAACACGGGAAAGACCTCGCTGGCGAAGCTGTTCGAATTCTTCGTGACGAGGAAGAAGGCCGCGCTGCGCATCGAGGACTTCTCCGCCGACTGCTACGAGGAGTTTCTTGCCGCTCATCGCTTCTTCGCCTCGGGCGAGGCAGAGCAAGCGCGTGACACGATCCCAGCAGTCACCCTCACCCTCCATATCTCCTATGACAAGGACTGCGGCCAGTACGGCCCCCTGGCTCCCTTCGTGGTGGACCTTGAGCCTGACTGCTCCGAGGTGGTGATCAGGTTCGCCTACGCGTTGAGGGACGGTGCCTTGAAGGAGTTCTTCGGCGGCGTGCCGGTGGGGCCGGATGCCACAGCCACGCTTGAGCGGCTGGGCAGAGGCATTCCGAAGCACTTCGAGATGTCGGTGATGGCGGTCGACCCGACCGATGAGGGGAACGTCCGCCCGGTTGACCTCGCGGACGTGCGCACCCTGGTGAGGGTGGACTTCGTCGAGGCACAGCGAGGGCTGGACGACGAGGGCGAGGGGCATGCCGCGCCGATCGGAGCTGTCTTCGAGCAACTGCTGACCGCAGCCGAGAAGAGCCAGAACACGACGTGGCTGGAGGAGCTCGCCGCGAGCATCGACATGACGCTCGTGGACACCTCCGGCAGTCTCGACAGCAGCCTCCAAAAGGTCCGCGAGCGGGTGGCGCCAACGTTGAAGGCATTCGGCTATCCGGGTCTGGGCAACCAGGAGTTCGTCACGGCCGCCCGGCTGGACTCCAAGAGGCTGCTCAGGAACTTCGCGCGCATTCACTATCCGGGGGTGGCTGGGGTGCAGTTTCCGGAGTCGTACAGCGGCCTCGGTACGCGGAACCTGGTGATGATTCTGCTCAGGCTGTTCACCTGCTATCGCGACCACACGGCGACCTCCTCGGAGTCCGGGATCCATCTCGTCTTCCTGGAAGAACCGGAGGCCCATCTCCATCCGCAGATGCAGGAGGCGTTCATCCAGCGACTCACGTACTCCGTCAGCCTGTTCCCTCGAATCGATGCACAGATGAGAGCGACCATGCCCGGGCAGGCGGGAGCGGTCGAGGAGAGCAGCACGGCAGGCGACAGCTGCCCTCGGTGGAACGCCCAGTTCGTGGTGACCACCCACTCGGCACACGTGGCCAACCGTGGACACTTTTCCGGCATCCGGTACTTCCGAAAGGAGGAGGACACCGTGGAGAGCGGAGACGAGCCAGGGCCGGCCCGCACTGTCATCAAGGATCTGTCCCAGGTGACCGGCGACGAGAGGTTCCTTCGCAAGTACCTGACTCTCACCCGGGCCGACCTCTACTTCGCGGACAAGGCCATCCTCGTCGAGGGCGCCAGCGAGCGTGTCTTCGTCCCGGCTGCGGAGGAGAAGTTGGCGGCGAGGCGGCCCGGAGAGACGCCCCAGCACCAGTACGTGACCTATATGGAGGTCGGCGGGGCGTATGCCCACAAGTTCTATCCGCTGCTGAAGGTTCTCGGGATCCCGGCCTTGATCATCACGGATCTCGATCCCGTCGACGACAGGAAGCCCAAGGGCGGCAAATGCCTGGTGTCCGAGTCCGGACGCACGTCCAACCAGTCCATCAGGGCGTGGTCCCCGGAGATGGCGGACATCACGGTGGCCGGACTGCTGCGGCGGGCTGAAACGGACCTGCCGATCGCCGGCGGCAGCATGTGCCTCGCCTACCAGGTGCCGGAGGAGCCAGGCGGCCCGTGCGGCCGCACTTTCGAAGACGCCTTCGCGCTGGCCAACCGGGCCCTGTTCGGTATTCCCACGGGTGACGCTCCCACCAAGGAACTGGAGCAACAGGCCCGCAGCAGCGTGGAGAACAGGCGCAGCAAGGTTGACTTCGCCCTCGACCAAGTCCTCCGAGACCACGACTGGCAGGTCCCGAAGTACATCAGGCGCGGCCTCGAATGGCTCATGGCACAGGACGGAACTGCGACGAAGGCGGACGTCCAGTGACGACCGAGGCGGAAGACGTCACGCGCACGATCCTGACGGCTCTCCAGGAATGCCGTCACTTCAAGGTGGAGGCCGGCGCCGGTGCGGGCAAGACCAGCTCACTGATCGAGGCCCTCCAGAGCATCCTGGCTGACCGCGCCCGCTACCTCCCGCGGTCCCACCAGCGCATCGCCTGCATCACCTACACCAATGTGGCCCGCGACGAGATCATCAACCGTACCGACCGCAGCCCGTACGTGTTCGCCGAAACCATCCACGGCTTCATGTGGCAGCTGCTCTCCCCCTTCCATAAACACCTGTTGCGCCACATTGTCGAGCTGGACACCATGCTGTCCAAGATGGAGGGCCATACCTCGCTGGACGGCTACACCGTCGAGTACAGCACCGGCTTCCAAAAAGTGGACCACGACACCCGTCGCGTGCAACTGGGTCACAACGATCTGCCCGTCCTCGCGAGGGCGCTCTTCGCCCTTCCCAAGTTCCGGGCCCTGGCTGCCGACCGGTTCCCGATCATCTTCGTGGACGAGTACCAGGACACCCCCGCCGGCCTGGCGGAGGCCATGCTGGGCACGCCAGGCGATGAGGCCACTGAGCGTGGCCCCCTCTGCGGCTTCTTCGGGGACCACTGGCAGCAGATCTACGACAACGCCTGCGGGGCACTCCAGGACACTCGCACGACACCGATCTTCAGACAGCGCAATCGACGCTCACAGCGCGCCGTCGTGAACCTCCTGAACACGATGCGTCCCGAACTGACGCAGACCACGGCGTCAGGAGTTGGCGAGGGCACCGTCGCGATCTATCACACCAACGAATGGGCCGGGACAAGGCTCACCCACCACCGGAAGGGGCAGCTCGGCTGGGACGCGGCCCACGCGGCTCGGAAATGGGTACTGGACGACGTCCACGACCGGTGCTGGAGTATCGGAGAATCCGGCCACGATGCCCAGGCGCGGGCGGCGGAGCCCAGCACCAAGATCCTCATGCTCACGCACGAGACGATCGCCGGCGAACTAGGATACCAGAAGCTCCACGGGGCCTTTCGGCGCAACGATTCCTACGTGAGGAAGGAGGACCACGCCATGGCCTTCTTCATGGACACACTCGAACCGGCACTGCTTCACCACCGGAACAAGCGCTACGGCGCGATGTTCGACGCACTCGACCCCCGCGGCCGTCCACCCATCAACTCGACGGCCGACAAGCAGGAATGGGTGGAATTCCTGACAAAGCTAGGGAAGGCCCGAGAGACGGGCACGGTCGGCGACGTCCTCGACCTCTGTCTTGAGCAGCAGCTCTTCGACGGCCTGGGGAAGGTGCGCGAGCGTCACCGGAAGGCTGTATCACCATCCGACACCGACCCGCAGGCTGTGAGTGACGGCAAGGCCGAAGTTCGGGCGGCGGCTCGGGCGAAGGAGTACCAACAGCTACGCCAGGTGCCGTACGCGGAGCTGCTGGCGTTGAACGAGCACCTCGGCGGCGGCACGCCCTTCGCCACACAACACGGAGTTAAGGGGCTGGAGTTCGACCGGGTGCTCGCTGTGGTCAGCAAGGGGCACTCCCGCTTCCAGATCCCTGAGATGCTGGCCAACTTCTCCAGGCGCGACGAACTGGTGGACAAGGAACTGGAGGCGTTCATCAGGGCACGCAACCTCTTTTACGTGGCATGCTCACGGGCCAGAGAGCATCTGGCCATCCTCTTCACCACGAAACTTGAGCCCGCTGCACTGGACACCCTTCGGGAGTGGGTCGGCGATCCGCGGATCACGTCGCTCAGGTACGACGGGGACACGGTGGTGGGTAGCGAATGAGGGGGCAAGACAGACCGCGCGGATCCCCGAAATCAAACCGCCAGCCCCTGACAAGCCGCCCCTAAGGTGCGACGGTGGCTGCTGTAGCGCCCCCGTGTAGATGGCACGCGAGGAGGCGCGAAGTGCCCTGCTACGAGTGCCTTCCTGGGTTTCCGTAATCTGGAGGCGCAAGACGGAAGGGCACTTGGGGCCAGCAGGGGAGTGTGGAGAATCTGGTGAGCTTCTCCGTGATCGACCGCTGGATCGAGGAGTGCTCGGTGGAGAAGACTCTGTAGCGCGTACCCACAGCCATATCGCCTCTGGAGCGCCGGCCGAGGGCGCCAGTGCCATCAAGACCCGTCACCGCGTGTAGCGATGACGGGTCGCGATCCCACTGTAAGTCTGCGACCTATACCCGGCCGGGGCGACTGAACCTCGGGTTCAGCTCGACCTTCTCCTCGTTCGGCTCCCACTCAGGTCGGAAGTCCGTATGGAAACGGTCGGTTGGGCTACAACGACTGTGGCCGCGCTTGGTGGGTGCGTCCTAGTGTTGGGCTACGTCCTCGATCAAGTGCCCGCGCTTGCTGACAAGGCGGTGCGCGCTATAGCTGCCGTTCGTCGGCTTCGTGATGAGTGGCAGCGAAGGTGAGGCCCGGTCACTGGCGCTTGGGTTCTAGTGGTTGTCGCAACACCCCAGTTCAGGGGATGCGATGGACTTCAGAATCCGGGATATCCGGACAGCTCAAGGGCCGAAGAAGCTGCTGCGTGAGCGGGAGACATACTTCCGGCTCATGCAGCAGGGCTTCAGCAGCGAGCACGCGTGCCAGATCGTCGGCGTCAACGCGAAGACCGGGCGGCGGTGGCGCAACGGTCGCAGCGCTGACCGCAAGCAGAAGGCGGCACCACCGGTTCGGCCGGTGGTGCCGCCTTCCGGCACGTCCCGGTACCTGGACGAGGCGGACCGGATCTACATCGCCGACCGGCTACGGGAGAAGGCATCGGTCCGCGCGATAGCGGCCGAGCTGGGCCGCAGTCCTCCACGGTCAGCCGGGAGATACGCCGCAACCGCACGAACGGGACCCGCGGCCTGTGGCACTACCGGCCTTACGCCGCCCAGGCCCACGCCGATGCCCGCCGGCCCCGGCCCAAGCCGGGGAAGATCAGCCAGAACCTCGAACTGTGGGACTTCGTCCAGGCCGGCCTGGACCGGCGGTGGAGCCCGGAACAGATCTGCCAGGCTCTGCGGATGACCTTCCCCGACCGGCCGGAGATGCACGTGGTCCACGAGACGGTCTACCAGGCCCTCTACGTCCAGGGCCGGGGCGAACTACGCCGCGAGGTCGCCCGTGCCATGCGCTCGGGACGCACCCGTCGCAAGCCCCAGCGGCAGGCGAACTGCCGCCAGCCCCGGTTCAAGGACCCCATGGTCATGATCAGCGACCGGCCCGCCGAGGCGGAGGACCGGGCGGTGCCCGGCCACTGGGAAGGCGACCTGATCATCGGCAAGGACGGCGCCTCGGCCATCGGTACCCTCGTCGAACGCGCCACCCGCTACGTGATGCTTCTCCACCTGCCCGACGGCCGTGGCGCCGAGGAGGTCCGCGACGCGCTGGTGACCACCGTGAGGACCCTGCCCGGCCACCTGGTCCGCTCGCTGACCTGGGACCAGGTGTCGGCGTACAGGTCGACGTGCACAAGCGTGTACGGGGAAACGTGCACAGCTCCAACGGTCTTGCGCCGTGGGGACCGTCGGATTGCGACCGTGGTGGACAGCGAGCGGTCAGCGGCAGATCAGGCTTGCGTCCAACAGGAGGCCGTCGACGTCAAGGTGTGCTGACCGGACTACCTCCGCGACTGCTGGCGGTACCGACCGGGGGCCAAGCCGTACTCTCGTTTGAACGCTTTGGCGAAGGCGAATTCGGAGGTGTATCCGGTGCGCTGCGCGACGGTCTGTACCGGCTTGTCGCTGTCGCGCAGCAGTCGCGCCGCCAGCGTCATCCGCCACCAGGTCAGGTAGCCCAGCGGCGGTTTGCCGACCAGCGAGGTGAACCGGCGGGAGAAGGCCGCCCGCGACAGTCCGGCTTTCGCGCCCAGCGCTTCGACCGTCCGCTGCCCGGCGGGTTCCTGGTGGATATGGCGCAGCGCTTCGGTGATCGCCGGATCGCGCAGCGTCGCGGCCCACCCGGTGGCCGGGCCGTCGTCGGTTTGCTCGTCGAGCCAGGCCCGCAGGATGTACAGCAGCATGATGTCCAGCAGGGCCGATACGACCGCTTCGGTTCCGTGGTCGGGGTTGGCGATCTCGTCGCCGAGCAGGTTGACGGCAGCATGTAGCGGCGTGCGGTGGCCGAGACGTGCCGGAAGGTGTATGACCTCGGGCAGTTCCTCGAACAGCGGATGCGGCCGGGTCTGGTCGAGCGTGTACGCGCCGCACAGCAGGACCGTAGTGGCCCCTTCGCCGTCGTCGGCACTGGGCGCTATCTCCCGCAGGGACGCCGAGTGTGCGCCGGTCAGGGACGTCGACGGACTGTCGGCTAGAGCGTGCCCGCAGCCGTGCGGAAGACACACCACATCGCCCACGCTCAGGGCGATCGCGGCGCCCGTCGGCGGGATCAGCCAGCATGTACCTTCCAGCACCACGTGGAAGCCGGCCCCGGAGAACGGCTCGGCCCGCACTCCCCACGGAGCGTGCTTGCGGATTTCAGTGGAATGCGGGCGCCCCATGCGCATGACGCCGATCGCATCGCTGAGCACGTCCATCGTCAGATCGTATCGCGAGGCCGCTACACGCAAGACGACCAGATATGAAACGGAGACGGTGAGCCATGGAGAGCGGCACCTGACCTCCATACGCTGAGTGCGCCAGACAGATTGACCGATCGGTCTACCAGAAGGGCAGCACATGAGCCTGTACACCGCCGTCGCGACCGCGACCGGCCGCGACGGCCGCGCCGTCAGTTCGGACGGCAAGTTGGACGTCGAGCTGGCCCTCCAGAAAGAGTTGGGCGGGACCGGAGACGGCACCAACCCCAAGCAGCTCTTCGCGGCGGGCTACGCGGCCTGTTTTGCCACCTCCATGCAGCTGGTGGCGCAGACGAAGGAGATCGACGTCTCGGGCATGTCGGTCACCGCCGAAGTCGGCCTCGTCCCCAACGGGCAGGGCGGCTTCCAGCTCGAAGTCAGCCTGCGGACGAAGCTACCGGACAGCCTGCCCCGAGAAGTCGGTCGCGCGCTCATCGAGGCCACCCACCAGGTTTGCCCGTACTCCAACGCCGCGCGCGGCAACATCCCGGTCGAGCTGCTCGCCGAGTAACCGCCGCCCGCTGAACGCCATCTGGACCGCAACCGCCAGAGTGCGCGATCCAGGTGGCGTCGTCTTACCCGCCTGCCCCACGGCGCGGGGCAACGCCTATTGGTCTTGAGACCAGCTCATTTCGCACCGAGACCCCTGTGTACGTTCGGGCGTACCTGACTGTGCACGTTTGCCTGTACGCCGACACCAGGGCAGCGAGATGGCCTCCCACGTCTCCTTCACCGTCGCCACGGACGTCCCGGTCTATTTCTGCGACCCCGCGAGCCGCTGGCAGCGCGGCTCGAACGAAAACACCAACGGCCTCCTGCGGCAGTACTTCCCCAAGGGCACCGACCTGGCCGGCCACAGCCGTGAGCACCTCGACGCCGTCGCCGCCGAGCTCAACGGACGCCCACGCAAAACGCTCGGCTGGGAAACCCCGGCCGAGCGTCTGCGTCAACTCCTCTGAACATCCGGCGAACCGGGCAGATCCAGGCACCTGCCGGGCAAGCAGGACCTAAGGTAATGGCATGGCAGCGTCAGAATGGGAACGACTCACCCGCGCTCGCGGAACCCGGCGCCTGAGCATCATCGCGCGGCACGTCATCCGACGTCCCGTGCTGATCGCCGGCCTCGCCGGTCTACTCATCCTGTTCAACCTGGTGAAAGACAGCTTTCCCCTGGCCTACGGCCTCGCGGCCCCGGCCGGGACCATTCTGATCATGGCGAGCATGGGCCGCTTTCGCGCCAACGCCGAAGACCCGGCACACGAAGATGCTTCACTTCCCGCCGACACCGACGGGAAGTGAAGCAAGACCCCGCAACCAGCGACACACCACTACCAGCGTGTTGCAACGACCGCTAGAAATCGCCGCGCACGTCCCGGGCCTTTCCTGGCGCCGCGATGCGCTCCTCGGCGGAGGTGAGGGAGCCGACGGGGGCAACGAGGTCACCCGCCCCCGCGCGCGCCGCCAAGGGCTTCTACCGCCGAAGCCGACAGGTGAGGGCTATCCTCGGGGTTGCCTCAACGGAGTTTGGTGAATACGAACAGGAGCAACACCAACCGTAGAGTCCGGTTGAGCTTCTTCGGTTAGTGAGGCGCTTCGGCGGCACTGTAGAGGGCAAGTCCGGCTGCGCCAACTTTCTTGTGATCCTCCGTGTCGGTGATGGCGACGAAGACCCGCGATGCGGTGACAGGCCTGTCGGCCCAGACCGACGGCGACCTCACCCCGCTACCTACGACCATCGGCCCCGACTTCGCTGGGACCGGCGGCGGCAGCACGGCCCCGCTGATCGCCGGCGTCGCCATCGGCCTGGTTATCTTCGACGGGGTGGTGCTGTTCCGGGGACGCGAGACCTGCCGAGCTCCGCCTCCCTGCGGCGGCACAGGATCTGCTGCGTCACGTTCTGACGGACCTGCACATCGCGCTGCAGCAAGGCGCGACCTACCTGGCCCGGACGAACGTTTGCGACCAGGTTGAGATCGGCACCCGCGAGGACCGCAACAAGGATGATGTCCGGACTGCGATGTCACATCGGGATTCTTGGCCGAATTTTTTGTTGTTCCGAAAAATCGTCAGGATCACGATAGTGTGCCGACCGACTACCGAGCTCCGGGGGACGTGCAGTTGGCAAGAGCGGGGCAGAAGCGACTGTTGCACGACGCGGTGGTCGTCGTGCCTGGCATCATGGGGAGTGAGCTGGTCGACACGGCGAACGACACCAAGCTCTGGGGGGCTCCTCACCTCTTCCGCTACACGGCCCGGATGCAGCTCGACCGATTCAGGTCATTGGCCCTCACCGACGACGAACGCGCCGGACGCACCGGGCGGATCAAACCGCGGGGACTGCTCTCCGTCCATGAGTGGTTTCCCAACCTTGGCGGGATCGAGCCGTACAGCAAGCTCGTCGGGGATCTCCGGGCTAACGCTGTCCATCCCCAAGCGGTGGCAACCTTCGCCTATGACTGGCGGCTGTCGGTCCAACACAATGGCGCCAGGCTCGCCGAGTTCGCGAGCCACCACCTGGCGGCCTGGCGTGCCCATCGTGAGTACGGCAGGCACATGGTGAGATCGGGGGAAGACCGGCCGGGGCAACTCCTCTTCGTCGCCCACTCGATGGGCGGGCTGCTGGTCCGTGAGGTGTTCGCGACGCCGGGGGCGGCGGACGAGGTGGCCGGTGTGCTCACTGCGGGCACTCCCTTCGCCGGCTCCGTGAAGGCAGCGGTCGTCCTCAGCACCGGCCGCAACGGCGCCCCGTGGCTTCCGCGCGAGCAACTGCGCACGATCGGCCGGACCATGCCGGGGCTGTACGACCTCCTGCCCGGCTACCGGTGCCTGTGGGACGGCGACGAGACCAGGCGTCTGGCGGCCGCGGACTTGGTGGCGATCGGCGGCGACCCGGACCTCGCGGTCGAGACACTGTCCTGGCAGCAGCGGCTGGCAGACGTTCAGCTTCGTGACCACAGCCTGGTGGTCGGTGTCCGGCAGCCCACGCCCGCCAGCATGCACATCAATTCCGGAGAGGCCGTCACTTCTGAGGAACTGCCGAGGCGCAAGGACGGAATTCCGTTGCGGCATCCGGACGGCAGCTCGATGCGCCAGGTCCTAGGCGGCGACGGCACCGTCTGTACCGCCGCCGCCCAGCACGGCGAGGCCCGCGAGATCCCTGTTGCGCGTAAGCACGGAACGCTGATGTCCGGCAATCTGGTGCGCAACATGGCGGTGTCCGCGCTCAGTCGCATCCGCGGATTGGAGGAGCTCGGCGACATTCTCGGCGACGGAAAGTTCACCCTCGACGCGCCCGAGGCCGTCGGGCTCGGCGAGGGGTTCACCATCCGGCTGGCAGGCACCTCGAACCCCGCCGCCGTGAACTGCACGGTGGAAGAGGTGACGGGATCCCGTGTCACCGTCCGCGCCCCGCTTCGCCGCGACCGCGAGAACGCCGACACCCTCTCCGCCGCCTGCGTCCTGCCCCGGCCCGGCCTCTACCGCATCGAGGTCTCCGGGGGCACCGAACCCCTCTCGCACTACATCATGACCGCGGCCGCGGACGTCTGACCGATGACTGGTCCACAATCCGGTGCAGACGACGGCGATGCGTACACCGGCGTGGCTGACACAATGCTCAGCAGTGGGTATGGCGAGGACCACGTGGCGGAGATGCCGATCTTCGCCGTCCCTGTCGATACCTTCAACGGCGCAGCGGTGAAGGACGTTGCCGCCACCGAGGAGGCCGCTCGCATCACAAAGCTGCTGGGTCAGCTCGGCGCGGTCGCCCGTCCGTGGGAACGGGCGGTACCGACCGACCTGACAGCTATCGACGACCGGCTGGCCGACTGGGCCGCAGGTGGCGGCGCCAGGACCTCGGCGCTGCTCTGGATCGGCCACGGCAGATCGCTCGGGGACCGGGCTGAACTGCTCGTTCCGGCACGGGCGAACAACGAGCGGGATGCCGGATTCGTCCCGCAGAGCCTCGCCCGCCACCTCGACGACGAGTACGGGTTCCGGGAGGAACGGCACTGGGCACTGGTCATGGTGGAGGCCTGCGGCGCCGCCGGTTTCATGGACCAGGTGGAGGGCGAGCTCCGCTGGCTGCGCCACACCACCAGTGGGGATTTCGGAGCCCTGCTGATCGGGTCCGGAGAGAACCACGGCCCCGGACATCTCGGGACCCTGTACGCCGAACTCGCCCGCGTCCTGGCCGGCTACACCGACCACGACGCCGAAGTCCGCCCGGCGGACCTCGCCTCCCGGCTCGACGGCCGCCAGGGACTGGTCGTCAAGCAGATAGGCGTCGGCCGCTCCCTACCGCTGCGCCGACGCCCCGTGCGGCCGCTGCCGGTCACGGCCACGGTCGAGGACTACCAGCGCCTCCACCGTCTGCTTGATGCGTCGGGCGACAGCGCGCTCACCCATTTCCTGCGCAAGGGGGTGTGCAGCGGGCCTGCCGAGCTGTCCTGGGGATTCACCGGCCGCGCCGCCGACCGGGAAACAGTCGCCGCGTGGCTCGCCGACACGGCAGCGCCGGACATCCTCGCCGTCACCGGAGACCCCGGTGTCGGCAAGTCGGCGTTCCTCGGCAACCTGCTGATGCACGCGCACCCTGAGATCGGCAGCGAACTGGAGACAGCGGGTTTCGGCGAGAGGCTCCAGCAGGGACTCGGACTGCCGCCGTTCGACGTGGTCCTGCACCTCACCGGAGCCGATCCCCACGAGGTGATCGCAAGGCTCATCACCGTATTCGGCGCCCCGGACGCCCTCACGCCCGGGCGCTCCCCCGAGAGCCGCCTCAGCGCACTCGAAGCCGCGCTGAGCGAGCGGGGACCGGTGCACGTCCTCGCCGACGCCCTCGACGAGGCGGACGAGCCACTGCTCGTTGCCGACCTGCTGCGCGAGCTGGCCCAATTACCCGGCGTCCGGCTGATTGTCGGCACCCGCCCCGACGCAGTCCCGTCGGCACCGGGACGGACGCTGCTCGACGCACTTGGCGAGGGAACCGGGCAGGCGCGGGCGCACCGGCTGACAGGAGATCCGGCAGCGGCCCGCAGCTACGTCGCGGCGAGCTTGCGGGAGTTCGGCGATCCGGAGGCCGTGGCGTTCGTCGCGGTGACCGCGGCGGATCGCGTATCGGACGGATCCTGGCACTTCCTACAGACGGCGCTCGTCGTCCAGGAGATCGAGTACCGGCCCGAACTGCTCACCCCCGACCTTCGCCCGGACCTCGATCGGCTGCTGACCCAGGACGGGCGCGGACTCCTGGACAGTGCGCTCGCGCGAATCACCGACGCGTTTCCCGCCGCGGAACACCTGCTCGCGGCCCTCGCCCACACCCACGGCCGCGGCGTGCCACGTGCGGACCACGTGTGGTCCACCATCGCCGGGGCGTTCGCCCCGGACGGCGCGGTCCCCGCCGATACTGACATCACCCGCCTGCTCGACCGCGCCGCCGCCTACGTCCTGCTCGACGGTGACGAACGGCAGACCGTGCACCGCCTCGTCCACCGCACGTTCGCCGATGCGCTCAGGGCACGGTCCGGGGCCGACCGCAGGGTCGCAGTCGTCCGCGCCCTGACCGAACTCGTCGAGCACAGGGCCGAGTTGGCCGACAGCCCGGCCAACAGCTACCTCGCACGCCATCTCTCCGGTCACGCCGCCGCCGCAGGACCCGCGGGCTGGCGCGAACTGGCGGCGTCCACGCGCGCCCTGGACGAGACGGCGCTGCCCGATCTCGGCCGGGACGTCCTCGCGGCCCGCCTGACGCTTCCTGCGGGAGGCTCCGCCGAGCATCTCCCCCCAGAAGTGCTGGGCAGCCTGACCGCGGCCCCGCTGATCCGTGCCGCCCGGCCCGCCGACCGACCGGGCCTGCGCCAGCTGGGTGCCCTGCGCACCACCGGCCGGCTGCCCCAGGCAGGCCCCGGGGCGTCGTGGTGGGTCAGCTGGGGCCTGCTGCGTCGCCACGCCCCGCACCTGACCCTCGGCGGGCACACGCGGCCGGTCCGCGCCCTGGCCTCCTGGAACGAGGGCAGTGACCGGTTCGTCAGCGGCGCGGAGGACGGCTCGGTCATGGTCTGGGATCCGTGGTTCAGCCACGCCCCGATCGCGGTCGTGCCGGGTCCGCCCCGCGCAGGGCTGACGGCGCTGGCCGCCCTCCCCCCGACCGACAGCGGCCGCGGGCCGCTGGTGGCCGTCGCCCACGGCAATCGGACCGTTCGCGTGTGGGACGTCTCCGCCGGACCGCAGAAGGTCGCCGAGTTCGACACGCCGACCTTCGTGACGGGCATGGCCGTCACGAAGGGTGGGAGCGGACGGCTGACGCTGGTCGGACCGCAGGGATACGTCGCCGTGGTCGACCTCGACGAGCAGGTGCCACGCCCCCGCTCCGCCCAGCCCTACGGCAACCCGCACACCGTCGTCGGGGTTGACGCGCGGCGCGTGGTCACCAGCACCGACACCCACCTCGTCCTCTGGGACGTCACCGGGGAGAGGCCGAGACGGGTGGCGAAGGTGCCCACGGCCGACTCACAGGCTTCGCTCACCCTGCTGCCCGGTGCCGGGCAGCAAGCACGTCTGGCCGGCGCCGACACGGTGGGCGGCGCGCGCCAGGTGACCTTCTGGACCCTGGACGGGGAAGACCGCTTGGTGCACGACGACGCTCCCATGGCCACCGGAGCGGCCGACCTGGTCACCCTCGCCGGTATCGCAGGACCCGGCGACACCCCGCGGCTGCTGACCACGACCAGGGACGGTGTCCTCCGGCTGTGGGACCTCACCACCCGCAGCAGCGTCACCGAGATCCGTGCAGACGGACCCGTCGGCGGTGCCCGGCTCGCCACCGTCGCCGGACCACCCGGCCTCGCGGAGGCCGCCCTCCCGGTCACGGCCAGCTCGCTGGACACCCGGATTCGGGTCTGGGACCCGACGCCCCACGAGGCCACTGGCCTTCCCCTCGGAACCGCGGATGGGCAAGGCGTCACCCGCATGCTCGCCGCCGACGGCGAAGAACTGATCACGGTCCGCTGGGACGACGGGACTGAACGGACCTACGCCGCCGCCGACGGCACCGAGCGACGGACCGGCGGCGCCAGGCCCGCGCCGCTGCCCCCGTGGGACATCGACCTGCCGGACAACCTGGGGGGCCCCGTACGGGACCGGGCGGCACTCGACCGCGGGCGGACCGCCGTGGCGGTCGCGGACGGAGTGGCGGTGCTGGAGACGGCGCCGAACGAGCGGCAGGCATGAGAGGAATCAGGTTTCGGATGGTGGCATTCGACGGCGCGAGCCCTCAGGAGATCATTGACAAGCTGTTCGTGGGGAAGGACGCGCCCTACGGCCCGTACGAGTGCGTCAGGACGCCCGAACCGATAGGCGACCGCATGCTGTGGGCCACGCTCCAGCGCCCCGGGGACGAGTCCGACCTCTTCGACGCCTTCCTGTTCAGCAACATCTTCGGCGTGGCGGGCGAGCTCTGGGAGCACGAGGTCCGCAACCTCCTACGCCTCCAGGCGATCGGACACCCCGCGCTGCCGGAGATCGTCGACGGGGGACTCGATGCCGGACTCGGCGTGGCCTTCACCATGACGCGCCAGATCGGCACCCGGCTGAGCGAAGCCTGGACCCGGGACGGCTTCCCGCAATGGGTGAGGAACAACCGCGGCCTCGCCTTCGAGCAGTACAGCCTTCTCGTCGACGCACTCAGTCAGCTGCACGGAGCACGTATCCTGCACCGGAACCTGACTCCCGGCGCGATCACCATCCGCCAGAACGTCGATGGGCGCTACGCCTTCGCCCTCGGACGGTTCGAGATGAGCGCGCTGCTCGGCAATCTGGTCAGGACCCTGTACGCGCCGTCCAGGAACCACGAGTACCGCACCCTGATGAACGCGCTCTACCTGGAGCCGCCCGCAGGCATCCAGCGCGCCCATCACCTTGCCTACCTCGCGCCCGAGACATGGCCGTCGCTCTTCGACGAGATGCCCGAGCCCCGACGCGACTGGAGTAGCACGGACGTCTTCGGCCTCGGCGTGTTCGGCTGGGAACTGTTCTGCGGGCCGCTCGCCGAGACGCTCACGGAGTCGTACGCCGCGGTCTCCACCGCCGGTCCGGGCGAGCTGCTCGGTGCCCTGGAGACCCTGCACACGAAGATGCGCCGGCATCTGCAGACCCAGTCCGGCCGGGGCATCCCCCGGGAACTGGTCCGGGTCCTGCTCGGAATGCTCGACCCGGAGCCCGGCGCGCGGCGCTCCTCGTTCGAGGCGGCCCGCTCGCTGGAGGAGAACTGGGGGTCGATCTGTGACCTGTGGGAGGAGAACGACCCCGAACGGCAGCCGTACCTGGTCGCGTTCATGCCGGCCGAGTCCGTCGACACCGTGTACCGGCAGCGCCAGTGGATCGCCCACAGCCCCGAGGAACCCACCGGCCGCGACGAGCTCCGGGACTTCCTCACATGGGAGCTGCGGCAGGCCGAACTGGTGTGGTCCCCGGGCGGTGCGAAGGGCTTCGTCTCCGGGCGCGAGGAGCGCCTGCAGCAGGCCGAATGGGCGCTGATCGGCGAACAGGCCGTCTGGTTCTGCGCGTTCCTCTACGACGAGACGCTCTCCGGACAGATCCGGGCCCAGCACACCCGCACGCTGGTCATTAAGTACCTGGTCGACCGGCGCTTCGCTCAGGAGATCCTCGCGGCCCGGCCCCGGCGCCGGATCGGCAGGATAGACCTCGTCGCGTACCGAGCACGGCAGGACCTCCGCGCCCACTTCGAGGGCCGCCCCGACTGGACGCCGCTGACCGAAGCCGTGAAGGCCGGCCGGGCCGCCCACGACCCCGGGAACCAGCAGTTGCTGAGGTCCATGGAGTTCATGCTCGACTACCAGGGCGCCATGCAACGGGCCCGGCAGTACCCGTACACCAGAGTTCCGGAGGGCAGCAGCGGCAGCACCCACATCCTGCAGATCGACCGTGACCGCGACCCCGAGTACCGGCACAGCAACCCCCTGCTGACCGCCTTCGCGGCCGATCCCCGGCGACGCCCGGCACTCGGCGACTTCGCGGCCTCCCTCCTGGCCGAGCAGGCGGAGAAGGACGGCGAGGTCGTGCTCGACGTGGTGGCCGGGGAAGGCACCCCGTACTTCGGCCGCGACCGGGTGCACGTCTCCCTGGTCGGCCGCAGGGACGCGGACACCGTGGAGGTGCGGATCTCCGACGCGCGGCACCTTCCGCCCACAGGCTGGCTGAGGCCCGCGCAGGACCGGGGCACGGCGATCCAGTTCAGCCGGATGGCGCGTGGGGTGGAGGCCCTGCGGCAGAAGCAGGGGCTGATGCGTGCTCTCCACTCGCCCTCGTCGATCACCATCAACCGGGGCCAGTGGCACCCGGACGATTCCGACGAACGGTCGCAACTGGCCGGCAACGCCGAGAAGATCATCGGGAAGATGCTGGAGTCCCACCCCTTCTTCGCACTCCAGGGCCCGCCCGGCACCGGAAAGACGACCGTCGCCACCCGAGCCGTCCAGCGCTACCTGCGGGCCGAGCCCGGGGCACGGGTCCTGGTGAGCGCACAGTCGAACGGTGCGCTCGACCACCTCGGGCTGCGGCTCGTCGAACAGCTGCGGACCGAACTCGCCGAACGGCGCGTCCTGCTGCTGCGGGAGATCCCGGACTCGCGGGGGATCGACAGCCTGCCTCCGGCCCTCCAGCCGTACACGCTGACGCGACTCTCCGAGAACCTCCGGGACGACATCCGCCGGGCCCCTCAGCGCATGGCGGACCCCGGACCGGACGGGGCGGGCATCGGCCGGGCGGAGCTCAGGCTTGCCCGGGAGTGGGCCGACCTGGTCGGCAACAACCTGCTGGAGGTCTCCGACAGGATCAAAGCAGGTGCCAACATCGTCCTCGCGACCTGCTCGATCGCCGGCACGTTCAGCGAGGAGATCCGGGACGCCTCCGACATCTTCGACTGGGTGCTCATCGAGGAGGCCGCCAAGGCCTGGCCCACCGAGATCATCATGCCGCTGGTGCTCGGCGTGCGGTGGACGCTCATCGGCGACCACCGCCAG
This sequence comes from Streptomyces sp. NPDC093109, assembly GCF_040701725.1. Classification (NCBI taxonomy): domain Bacteria; kingdom Bacillati; phylum Actinomycetota; class Actinomycetes; order Kitasatosporales; family Streptomycetaceae; genus Streptomyces; species Streptomyces sp. NPDC093109. The sequence continues at coordinate 169,676 of NZ_JBFBEZ010000011.1, read as the reverse complement.
CTCGGCCCGCACCGGGCCACCGACGTGCGCAACTTCCTCGAAACGCTGCGGGAGAGCGGCAACGTACAGGTCGCACGGCACGTCGAGATGGCCGAGAGCTACCTCGCGCACCTGGAGCTGTTCGGGACGCTCTTCAGGAAGGACGAGCAGCAGCATCGCCCCGGCTCGCCGCTGGACAAGCTCGAGCAGCAGTTCCGCATGCACCCCGACATCGCCGAACCCGTGGCGCGCGCCTTCTACCAGCAGCGCGGCGAGGACGGGGCGGTGAGGTACGAGCCGACGGGCCTGCCCGCGACCTTCCTCACCACCCCGTTCACCGGATACGCCAAGCGCCACGGGCTGACCGCACCGCCGTACGTCGCGGGCAGCCCCCTGGTCTGGCTCGACACCTCGCGCCGCCCGGACTGCACGGACAAGCCGTACTGGAGGAACGACGGCGAGGCGCAGCTGGTCACCGAGCTCGTGGAACAGCTCGCCGGTACCGCCGACAGCGACTCCCTGGACCTTGCCGTGCTCACCCCGTACAGCCAACAGGTGCGCGCTCTGGGGCAGTTCGGGAACTTGCGGAACCGTGTGCACACGGTTCACTCGTTCCAGGGGCAGGAGGCGGACCTGGTGATCGTCTCACTCGTCCGCTCCACCGTTCAGGGCCCGGACGTCCGCCACAACGTCGGGCACGTGGCACAGGCCGAACTCGTCAACGTCCTGCTGTCCCGGGCCCGCAAACTGCTCGTGGTGGTCGGCGACCTGCCCCACTTCGAGGAGCACGGCGGCGAGGCGTGGAAGCAGGTCACCACGGTGTTCCGCCGCATCGGGAAGATCAAGGACGCAGCGCAGGAGCCGCTCGGATGAATGTCACCATCGCTGTCCCCGTCCGCGCCGTCACCCTCACCCTGGTGCTCGGCCCCGAGCACGGCGCGACCACCCTGGAAGGACTGGCCGCCCGGGCCGTCGCGGCCGGCCGTCGGACGGTCGCCGACCTCGCCGACCTGTTCACCCTGCCCCACCGGGTGATGCTCGACGTCGTGCACGGCCTGTGGACGAAGGGGTACGTCTCCGTGGACTTCTCCGAGGGGCGGCTCGAACTCACCGACACCGCACGGGACCTGATCGCCCGGGGCTCCGCCCTCGACGACGCGGGAGCCCAGCAGGAGCAGCGGAAGTTCGTCTACGAGCCGATCACCGGCAGCGTGTTCACCTACGCCTCGTCCCTGTCCTCCCCGCCCGCCGGAGCCATCGAGGTCCCGGTCCGCCAGGGCATCGGCACCGATGACCTGCCGCGCGGCGAACTGCTGCGCGCCGTCCGCTCGGTCATCCGGTACGACCGCCGCAGCCGCGGCCTCCGCCGGAATATCCTCGACGTCTCCTTCGGCAACCCGCTCCTGAGCACCGACGGCTCGATGCGCTGGCTGTCCGTGCGCGGCACCGTGCACAGCGACTTGGACACCGGGCGGCTCTCCGTCGAGATCTCGGACGACTCCGAGTGGAACCAGCAGGCCAGGGACCGGTTTCGGAACGAGATCGCGGTCCTCGCCGAACAGGACCCGCCTCACCCGTTCATCGACCGGCTCCGGGACAAGGCCGAGCCCGGTCGTCCCGCCCGTACCGACCTCGCCTACCTCGGCAGCCGACTCACCCGGCTCGCGGACGCCGCGGCGGCCACGCCGGCGACCAAGCTGAAGCTGGCCCACGAGGAACTCCGAACCGCGGCCCGCACACTCGGCGAACGCATCGACCACCTGGCCGGCTTCCGGGCCACGGCCCAGCCGGTCGCGGTCGGCGAGGGAGTCCGTTGGACCAGGTCAGACCTCATCCGATCGGCCCGCCACCAGATCGTCATCGCCGCCCCGGCCATCGAGTACGGGCCGTTCAAGGAGATCCTGGCGGACCTCGGGGACGCCCTCGAACGGGGAGTCACCGTCGTGCTCCTGTGGGGCACCGCGGTGAACGCCACCCTCCCCGACAAGGTGGCCAACGCTCTCCACGACCTCAAGATCCGGCACGGCGACCGGATGATCTTCAGCGACCGCGGGGCCCGGATCCGGGCCAGCCTGATCGTCCAGGACGACGAACAGGCCTGCGTCGGCTCCCGCAGCCTGCTGACCGGCGACCCCGGCGGCTGCGTGCTCGTCCGGCCCGCCGAGGGCGCCGCCGAACCCGCGCGGTGCGTCGTGGACCTGCTCATCTGGGCGCGCCGGTTCTTCCCCCAATGGCAGACCGGCCGCCGGATCGCTTTCCGGCCCGAGGACCTCGGCCGGAAGACCGCCATCGAGCCGGCCCCTGCGCCGGTCGCCCGGGGCCTGCCCGAGCTCCCCGAGGAAGCCACCGAGGATAGTGCGACCGCCCGGATCCGGTGGGCCGCGGACTGGCGGGACACCGCCGCGCGACTGACCGCCGCCGTCGACGGCCTCCACACCGGAGCTCCTGTGGTCCTGATGGCCGAGGACGCCGAGTACCGGTCCCTCATCCACCTGGCGCTCCACTCCGACGCCCGCCGCATCGCCATCACGGACGACGACGCCGAGCACGACGCCTGCGGCGACGCCCTCGGACGCCACCTGCGGGCACTGCTCGACGACGGCGCGACCGTACACCTCTTCCACCCGGCACCGGCCGGCCCGGCCACCTCCGAAGCCTTCGAGCAACTCACCGCGGCCGTCTGCCGCACACGGACACTGCGCCACGGCAGGGCGACGACCCGGTCGGTGGTGTACGACCGGGCGGTCGTCGTCGGCAGCTCCTCACCGCTCGTACGCCGCTCGCACCGGACGGACGCCGACCTGCTCAGCGGCCACGTCGGCCTGCACATCCTCGGCGCGGACTTCGCCGCCCGCCACACCCATGAACTCGGCATCGCCGACTGGCACGGCGCACCCGCCGAGGACACGCCGACAGCACCGGCCGAAGCGGGCCAGGACCGCGCCTGGGCGGACCTGGACGAACTCCTGCGGGCCCCGGAGCTCCGGCGAGCCGAACTGCGCGGACAGGCCGTCAGGACGCTCCTCGCCCGTTCCCGGGAAGAACCGCAGTGGCGGAGATGGGCGAACTGGCTGGTCGAGGACGCCTGGCACCGCCACGCCTTCGTGGAGGCCCAGCTCCTCGTGCCGCTGACGGCGGGCACGGGCTCGGTGTCGCCCGAGCTGAGCGCCGTCGCCGTGCCGGTCGAGAAGGGCCCGACGGGAGACGCGCTCTACTACGCGGCGCTCGGCCTCCCCGCCCGGCCCGAGGAGCGGGCCGTGTGTCTGGCCGGAGCCATCGCCGAACTCCTGCTGTGGGGCGGCCGGGCGGGCGCGGACGTCTACGCGGAGCTGTCGGCGGGCGCCACCGGGGCACCCTTGCCCGCCGTCTGGTGCGAGCTCGGCGAAAGAGCCGTCGCCCACCACGAGGCCACCGGACAGGCACTCCCGCTGCGCCGGCTGGCCTCGGAAGCCGAACGCACCCGGCGCGTCGAGCAGGTCGACCGGGCCCGCAGCGCACTGGCGCAGCGCATCGACGACTTCCGCCCCGCCCGGCAAACCTTCGCCTTCCGCGGTGGCTACTACCTGCACGATCAGCTGTTCGCCGCGGACGGGCTGATGACCCGCATCCAGGCGGTCGCCGAAGCACCGGGACCGGGCACCGCCGACACGTGCGAGAAGCTCGGGGCGACCCTGCCGTCCGGCCCGGACATCCGCCCGTACCTCGACGAGATCGTCGCCGACGGTCAGTACCCCGCGATCCAGTGGACCAACTACAACCTGATGCGCTACGCGGACCGGGCCGCCGGCATCGTCGACGACGCCCGCGAGGTCGTCGCACTCATGGCGGAACTCGCCGCGGCCCCGGACGGCGGCACGGCCACCGACGGCCACCACCACGAGCTCACCCGGCTCATCCGCGACCGCTGGGACGAGTTGTTCCGGGAGGCGGAGGCACTGGGGCCGTTGCACGCACAGCCCGCCCTCGCGCTGCTGCACCGACTGCGCCCGCTGAACCGTGCGGAGGGAGCCGCGTGAGAGCGCGGCCGGCCCACCGGAGCCACCCGGCGGACCGCGTCGCGGGAAGCGGCAGACCGACACAGGAGACAACATGAGTATGCCTCTGCGTGACCTGCTCGCCGACTGGACCGACCGATTCCGGCACCAGGCCGTTCTGGTCGCCCTCGCGGCGGACACGGAGCCCGACCCCGAGCAGTTGGCCAGGGCGCTGCTCGACACGTACCACGGCCCGGCCACCCCGACCGAGGTGTACCACCGCCTGCTCGAAGCGGGCGAGTTCGAGCTCGCCGACAGGATGCTGACGGACTGCCGTGAGCTCCGCGAGGACGCCGCCGACCTGAGGCAGGCACTCGGCGGTGTCCGCGCGGTGGCGGGCGAAGCGGTGCGGTTGAAAGTCGGTGAACTGAGGCGGCGGGCCGAGGACGCGGACCTCACGCCGCCTCCCGAACCGGACATCGACGAGCTGGGGGAACGCGCACACCTCCGCACCGCGCCCGTCGCGACCCGACTGGAGCAGTACGAGCGGACCCTGGACCGTGACATCGCGATCGCCGTGGAGACACTGCGGGGGAGCATCCGCGCCGACGAGCGGAGCCCGGCCCAGACCGCCTACGTGGAGGACCTCCTCACCGCGGGCCAGCTGAGGGTCGCCCGCGCCGTACTGGAGCGGGAGCCGCCCGGTGCGCTGCTGCCGGAGGCGGTTCCGCAACTCCCGGCCTGGCGCACGGCGTTCGACCCCGAAGTGGTCCGGCAGGTGCTGGTGGACCCGAGCGCCCCCCGGGTGGCGGAGTACCGACGGTGGGAGCCCGCGGACCCGGACGCCCGGGCGCTGCTGGACGCCTACGACGACCTGATGTCCGAGGAGGGCTGCACCCGGCAGGCAGTGGTCGTGTTCACCTCCGCGCTGGGCCGCTTCCTCGGGGCCAGCCACCGGATCGGGCCGGTCAGCGACCGCCCGGACGGCGCCGGATTCATGACCTCCTTCGACGGGCTCTTCGCCGAGGACCCGCTGCGCCATCTCCACGAGACCGGCCGTGTCGACCTGTTCGTCGCCGCACCCGGCCAGCCGGGCCTGCCGGGCGACCTCGCCGGGCTGCAGCAGTGCGTCGCGGTCGGCCGTGGCCTCGAGCCCTCGGGCTACCTCGGCGGGGAACCCTGCGCCGTGCTGTCCACCCGCGACCTGCTGCGCCTGCTTCCCCTCACCGCGCACCGGCCCACCGCGATGCTCCGTCTGCTGGCCAGGCAGTGGCCGCTGACCGTCCTCGCCGGCCGCAGCCCCAAGGATCTCGACCGGCTGCTCGGCAGCGGCGAGACCCGGTGGCGGCGTCTGCGCTGGATCGTCGACCTCGCGGGCCTCGGCGACGCCGTCGTCGTCGACGAGATGGAGTCGGCGACCGGCTTCGACACCGGCCTGTTGCACACCATGCTGCACCGGGCCGCGCCCGGTCAGCCTCGGACCGCCCTGCTCCCGGGCGGCCGCTTCGCCTCGTGGCAGGGCGACACCGACCTGGTGCGCGCCATGGAGGAGCACCTGATGAGCCGTTGCCAGGACGAGGCCTCCCTGGCCACCTTCTGGGCGGCGCTGTACGTCGCGGAACCCGACGGCCGTGTTCGCATGGACGACGTTCGAGCGGTGGCGTCCATGGTGGTGGTCGCCGGGAAGGACACCGCGACCGCGGTGGCCGCCGGAGCGGCCGCACTGGCCGCCGACGGAATCCTCCGCCCGGGAGGCGAGGACGACCTTTGGCTGCTGCCCCGGGCGAATGTCCTCGGCCTGCTCGCCCGGCACGCCGAGGAACGGCTGACCCATGCAGTCGCACGCCTTCCCGCAGTGACGGCCGCCGAACCCGCGGACGCGCAATCCGCCCTGCTCGCGCAGCTCTCCGACTGGCACATCAACCGGCACCGTCTCGCCCCCGATTTCGCCGCTTACCAGGCCCTGACCGGAGCGGCCTCCACGGACAGCGATGAACTGCTCTCCACCGCCCGCCAAGTACTCGCCCAGACGGAGGCCGGAGACCGGCTCGCGCCTGACGGAACCTCACTGCTTGACCAGGTGCTCAGGGAACTGGCGGCCGAACTGAGCGCGGCCCACGCGCAGGTGGAGGTCGACATCCGCTGCCCAGCCGACGCGTACGCCGCCCTCTCGGCGGACGCCCTGCGAGTGGTCTTCTACGAAATTTTGGAGAACGCGGCTGAATCAGTGTCCTCCATCGGCGGCGGAACCGTACAGGTCATCGTCCAGATCGACGAACCCGACCTCGTCGTCGACATCCTCGACAGCGGGAAGGGGCTCGTAGGACAGTTCCAGGACCGCCCCACCCTGGTTTTCCGGAAGGGACGCACGACGAAGGGGCCCGACCGGGGACACGGGCTGCACCAGGTACGCAGCATCCTGGCAGACGTGGCCGAGGGCCCCGCCGAAATCACCCTCGGAGCTGCTGGAGACGCACACCCGACCCTGCGAGGGGTGCATGTACACCTCGACCTTCCCCAACGCGCAGGCAGGGTCGGCCGGTGACGTCGACGCCCGGCCGCGGCGCTCGCGTCAGGGATTCGTCCTCGTCGCGCCCTGAGATGCGATGAGCCCCGCTGACCGGTCGCCCGGGTCCGTACGAAGGGGTTGTTCGGGAGGCCTCGGCAAGCTGGCGGCCGCGCTCCGTTTTGACGACGGCCAAGGCATGCTCGGGCCGTACGCGGGTTGAGTGCGGCGCTGACCGCGACGGCGCCCTCCCAGACCGTGTCGTTTGTCCCGGCCGGGGTTGCTGGGGGCGCTTTGGCGCTGGTTCGGCGGGGCGTTTAGCCGGAACGCGCAGGGGGAGGTCTTCGACGGGGACCAGCCGGCCGCGTTGCGGGCTTTCTGTAGTTTCGGCGGAATGGTCGTGCGGGTGACTCCTCCGCACCCCGTGGCAGCCTCGCTCTGGTTCTGCAACGGACGCGTGCTCATATGTCCAACCTCCCCCGCGAAGAGCGGCACCCGGCAAGGCGGCGACAGACACCGCAACGGGGGCAGGTCGTGAGCGCAGGTAGGGACTGGGGCAGCCCGATCTGTTGCAGGCGTCTGTTGCACCCTCCAGTCCGTTCGGCTGGCTGCCTCCTACGGGTAGCGACGGCGGGGCTGCAGGGGCATCAGGTCTGTCGCCGCTGATCCGGGAGTCAACCCAGAGACTGCGGAACTGGGCCCGGGCGGCCGGAGCGCGCCTGCCCCAGGGCCGCCAGGCGGAGATGCCGGACCAACCACCCACCGTGCTGGAGGCGGAGAATGCCGCTCTGTGGAGGAGAGTTTGGTGCGCGGAGAGCGCGATTGGGTACCTTGGCAGTTGACTTAACGGATGCTGGTGGACACCAACGTTGACAATACGAACCGTCAGGTCCGGTTGTCGTTCCTCGGGTAGCTGCGAGACAGAAGACGGGACCCAGGCCCGGGGTCCTCGGTCGAGGTGGGCATCCCCGGTACCCGGCGGGTGCACATCGCTCCGCCTCGTGCGGCATTCGACCCCTTGAGGGGTCGGATCGCGCGGCGGTCGGGTTCCGGGGATTCCGTGTGTCCTGCGTCACGTATTCCGGTGGGTGGAGGGGGCCGTGGGGATATTTCGGACCCGGTTCCTGTCGGACCTGAACTGGTGCGAGGATCGTGCCGACATGGATCCGGGTCGATGCTTGCGCACGGTACGGGCCGCGGTGTTCGCGGCCGTCTGTGTGCTGCTCACCGCGCTCGGGCACATCGTCATGTCCGGAACGGCCGTCCCCCGGTGGGCGTTGCTCGCCGGTGCCGTCGGTTCCGGTGTCGTGGGGTGGGTGCTGGCCGGGCGTGAGCGTGGGTTTCGTACGGTGCTCTCCGCGACCATGGCCATCCAGGCAGTGCTGCACGCGGGATTCTCGCTGGCGCAGGTGGTGGCGCAAGGGCCTTCGCCGGACGGCGGCGCGTCCCTTGTGGAGCGGTGGACGCGGTATCTGCTGTGCATGGCGCCCATGCCGGCCGAGCACGGCCCGGCCCACCACGACATGCCGGGTATGACGCACGACGCGGCCACCTCCCTCGGGCACGCCGCCGGCGGCATGCCGTCCCTAGGGATGCCGGCGGCCCACCTGCTGGCCGCGCTGCTGTGCGGCCTCTGGCTCGCTCACGGTGAGCGGGCCGCCTTCCGGGTCCTGCGCGCCTGCGCGGGCCGGCTCGTCGCGCCCCTGCGGTGGGCGCTCCGGCTGCCGACGCCCCTTCACCGACCGCGCGTTCGCGCCCGTACGGCGCACGCGGTCCGTACGCTCCGGCAGTTGCTGCTGGTGCACGTCCTCACCTCACGGGGTCCGCCTTCCGGGACCGCTGTCCGCTGACAGCCAGTTTCCCGGTCGCGCCGGTCTTCCGCCGGGCGCTCCGGGCATCGGCCACGCCTCGACGCGGGCCGTACCCACTTCACCGGGTCTGCCTCCACGAGGCTCCCGGATCCCGGATTTCGGAGAAGGACACCAGGCGATGAACTCTGCCCTGCCCTCGTATCCCTCGCACAGGAACGACGAAGCCGTCACGGACTGGGCGCTCGCCGCCCGCACCGGCGACCCGGCCGCCGTGGACCGGTTCGTACGCGCCCTGCACAGCGATGTCTGGCGCTACGTGGCCTATCTGAGCGCGGACCCGCACGCCGCCGACGACCTGACCCAGGACACCTTTCTGCGCGCCCTGGGCAGCCTGCACCGCTTCGAGGGCCGCTCGTCGGCCCGTACCTGGCTGCTGTCGATCGCGCGGCGGACCTTCGTGGACAGCCTCCGGTACGCGGCGGCCCGGCCGCGGCTGTCGGACAGTGCCGACTGGCGGTCGGCGGCGGAGCGGGCCCAGCCCCGGGGGCTGCCCGGCTTCGACGACGGTGTCGCGCTCGCGGAGCTGCTCTCCGCCGTCGCGGCGGACCGGCGCGACGCCTTCGTCCTCACCCAGATGCTCGGACTGCCGTACGCCGAGGCCGCGTCGGCCATCGGGTGCCCGGTGGGAACCGTACGTTCGCGGGTGGCGCGTGCGCGTATCGAGCTGATCGGGATGCTCGACGACGCCGAGGTGCGCGACCTGATGGGGTCGGCGGCGTGACCGGAACGGGCTGATGGCGCGGGAGCACACGGCCGTCCCGAAGGACAGGGCCGTGTGCTCCCGCGCCGCCGGTGTTGGGCCCGCCGGCCCGGCCTCAGCGCTCCTGGTCCGCAGCCGCGGCCCAGCCGGTCAGGGCGCCGCGCACCGCCGCGACCAGGCGGTCGGCGGCCTCGTCCTCGGTACGTCCGCTCTTGATGAGGTCGAGGATGTCCCGGGGGTCGAACAGTGTGTTCCACAGGAACAGGGCCTCGTCCCCGAGGTCCCCGAGCCCGAGTTCCTCGGTGGTCTGCCGCAGGGGCTCGGCGAGCGCCTCGGCCTGCGGGGTGAGATAGCCGGTGCTCTCACGCAGCCGTTCGAGGTATCCGCGGTGCGAGCGCATCTGCGCCATCGCTCCGCCGTGTTCGAGGACGAGCGACACCCAGTAGCGGGACACCGCGTCCAGCCGCACCATGCCCCGGGTCGTCTGGCGCGCGCTGAAGTCGCGCAGTTCGGAGCCGACTTGGGCACGGAACGCGTGCAGGATCTCCTCGACGGAGGAGAAGTGCCGGTAGGCCGTCGCGGTGGACACCTCGGCGTGCTTGGCGATCTCGGCCAGACTGACCGGCGTCGGTGAGTTCTCGAAGAGCAGCGCGGCGGCCTTGATGAGGTGCCTGCGGTTGCGCTCGGTGTCACTGCGCATGGGTCGACTCCCCTGTTGCCTGCGGTACGGCGGTCACCGGAGGGCGGCGAGACCGCGGGCCAGCCGGCGGACGCCCTCGGTGATGGACTCCGGTCCCGCAGCGTACGACAGCCGCAGATGGCCCTCGCCCCGGGCGCCGAACTCGCTTCCCGGCCGCACGGCGACGCCGTGGGTGCGCAGCGCGGCGACGACCCGGTCCGAGGGCAGGTCGAGGTCGTAGCGCGGGAACTGGTAGAACGCGCCCTCCGGCGCGCTGAGGGTGAGGCCCGGGACCTTGGCCAGCTCCGCGCGCATGATCTCGCCGCGTTCCCGGTACGCGGCGCGCATCCGGGCGATGTCGGCGTCGCAGCTCAGCACGGCGGCGAGCGCGGCGTCCTGGACGAAGGTGTTCATGGAGCCGTTGAAGGTGTTGTGGATCCGCGCGGACGCCTGGATGACCGGCGACGGGCCCCAGAGGTAGCCGACACGCCAGCCGGTCATCGCGTAGCTCTTGGAGAAGGTCTGGCAGTGGACCGTACGGTCGCGCAGGCCGTCGACGGCGACCGCGGAGGTGAACGGCCGGCCGGTGTAGTCGAGGTCGGCGTACGCCTCGTCGGAGATGACGATCGTGGACGTCCCCTCCAACATGCCCGCGAGCGCTTCGAGTTCGTCGCGGCTGTGCACGATCCCGGTCGGGTTGACCGGATTGCAGAACACGAAGAGCTTGGCGTCCGTGAGGGCGTCGGCCAGCCGGTCGAGGTCCCAGTGCAGGTCCGGCGCGAGCGGTACGGGTACGACGACACCGCCGGCCATGCTCACCAGGTCGGCGTAGAGCGAGTACGTGGGGTCAGGGACGACCACCTTGTCGCCGGGGCCGACGACGGCGAGGATCGACGCGGCGAGACCGGCGGTGCCGCCCTGGGTGATCAGGACGTCGGCGGCGGAGGCCGGTGCCCCGGCGGTGCCGGTGAGCTTCTCGGCGAGCGCCTCGCGCAGCGCCGGTTCGCCGAACAGCGGTGAGTAGTGGGTGCGTCCGGCGCGGAGCGAGGCGAGGGCGGCCTCGGTCACCGCTTCGGGTGTGTCGAAGCCGGGCTCGCCCATGGCGAGGGAGACGAGGTCGCCCCCGGACTGGGGCTGTTGTGTCCGGCGGGAGGCCGCGGCGATCCGGGCGACGGCCTCGGCGGGCGCGAAGGGGGCCGGCGGTGTGGTGACGGTGGGCGGCATGTGTTCCTCCTGGAGGCTAGTGCCGGTCACAGCACTAGAGGTGTCAGACCTGGGGTGAGGCGTCGGCGGGGGCGCCCGCCCTGCGGCTGATCTCGAGGTCGGCCGAGGTGTCGCGCTGCCGGGTGGGGGCCACGACGATCTCCTGGAGCACGACCCGCTGGGGAAGGGTTACCGCGAGGCGGATCGCCTCCGCCACATCCTCGGGACGCACCATGTGGGCGCGTTCCTCGGCGGCCGGCGGCCGGGCCCGGTTGTCCAGGATGGGGGTGTCCGCCTCGCCGGGCAGCACGGTGATGGCCCGCAGGCCCTCGTTGCGGAAGGTGTTGTGCAGGAAGGTCATGAAGTTGCGGACACCGGCCTTGGCCGCGCCGTAGGCGGCCCCGCCGAGCAGGTTGGGGTTGACGGCGGCGAGCGAGGAGACGGTGACGATCGTTCCGGTGCGGCGGCCGAGCATGTCGGGGAGCACGGCCTGGGTGAGCTGGAAGACCGCCGTGAGGTTGACGTCGAGAACGTGTCGCCACTCGTCGTGCGGCAGCCACTGCGGGTTGAGCACCGTCGACGCGCTTCCCGCGTTGTTGACCAGGATGTCGACCGGGCCGAGTTCGGTGTGGACGTGGTCGAGGACGCGTGCCACATCGTCCGCGCGGGTGATGTCCGCCGCGATCGCGTGGGCGGTTCCGCCGTCGGCCCTGATCGTGTCCCGGACGGCGTCGAGCGCCTGCTGCCGGCGGCCGACGAGGACGACGGTGGCACCGTCCCGGGCGAGCAGCCGCGCGGTCTCCAGCCCCATTCCGCTGCCGGCTCCCGTGATGAGCGCGGTGCGGCCGGCCAACGTCTCCAATGTCACCGTTCCTCCTCCGTCTACGAATTGAGATTCAAGTACCAAATGAGAATATCTTCTCATCTACTGCCGGGGCAAGGGTGTCGCGAGACCGAGTGCGCCGAACGCCCCCGCGACCGCGCGTTCGAGCATCCGCACCTCGCGTTCCCGCTCCGCGTGAGCGCGGAGCGAGGTCTCCCGGTCGACCCAGCGGAACCGCAGCTCCCGCCCCGGTCCGGCCTGCCCCAGCAGGGGGAGCGAGGCCCGCGAGGCGACTCCGACGATCGGGTAACCGGCCGTCAGACTCCGGTATCTGCCCAGCACGATGAGCTCGTCCGCGTGTGGAATCTGGAGGGCCCCGACCGGTACGCCGTGGGACACGATCTCGGTGTCGGTGTCCGGATGGCGTACAGGACCGTCGAGCCGCAGTCCGACATGGTTGGACCGGGGGGTGACGACATAGGCCGACTCCTCGATGACCTCGCGGACCCCGGGAATGGCGTGGATCCCCGGGCTCTCGACGACATCGATGGTCCAGGGCCCTTCCGGGCAGCGCAGGGCGGGGACGGGGAGCCGGAACAGCGGCGGCTCGAAGAACGCGCGCCGGAAACGCCGGAACTCCGTCTCCAGCGGCAGTCTCGCGCCCCGGGTGAGGATCTGCCCGAACCCCATCCGCGCGTCCGGCGCCGCGCTGCCGAGGAAGGTCTCCGCGCCGATCGCGCCGTTCACGGCCAGATACGTACGGGTTCCCCGGCCGGTGTCGCAGCGGACCCGGATCTCGCGGCCCGCCGGCACCACCACCGGCGACCAGTCACCGGCCATCGCGCCGTCGACGCTCACCCGGGCGGGCGCGCCGGCCACGGCGACCAGGACGTCCCGGTCGGGTACGAGCGCCAGCTCGCCCCCGAGGTTCTCGATCAGCGTCGCGCCGCGCGGATTGCCCACGAGGACGTTCGCGACGGCCGCGGAGTGCTGGTCGGCCGCGCCGCCGGTGGGCACACCGCGCCGCTCGGCGTCCCGGCGGCCCAGATCCTGGAGCGTGGTGAGCCACCCCGTGCCGGTGATGTCGAGGCTCACGGCCGTCATGCCCGCACCTCCACCGGCAGCAGGAAGCCCGCGTCCAGCGCCGCCGCCTCGTCCCTCGTGACGGGGACGAACCGTACGAGATCCCCCGTGCCGAACGCGACCGGATCCGGGCGGGAGATGTCGACGATGGTGTGCGGCGTACGCCCGACCACCCGCCAGCCGGTCGGGCCCGGAAACGGCTGGATGATCGCGTTCGTACCGGCGATCATGACCGCGCCCGGCGCGACGTCCGTACGCGGCTCGGCGCGCCGGCGCACCGGCCGCGGCACCCTGAGCCCGTCCATCATCGGAGCCATCGCCGCGCCCAGGAGGGCGATGGTGAACGTGGACTCCGCGATCGCCTCGACCACTTCGGCCGGGGCGAGGCCCACCTCCTCGGCGACGGCCGCCAGATCGGGCCCGGCCGTCTCGTCGAAGACGACCGGGACGTCGAACCGGCGGACCGGCCGCGCCTGCCGTCCCGGATCGCCTGCCGGTATCCGTTCCGTCAGCAGCCGGGCCGCGTGGACGACATGCGGGAGCGCGGTCTCCAGCGGGTCGAACTCGATGAGCAGCGATTCGAGGCCGGAGACGACATCGAGCACACCGTGCGGGCGGTACGCCAGGAACCGGTCGCGGAAGGCCGTGATCGTGGACCTGCGCACCGCACTGTCGGTGTGGGGGACGGTGACCATCACCGCCGAGTCCCCGAAGGGTTCGACGGTGAGCGCGACGGCCGCGGCGGCGGTGGCACTGGCGGTGGCACTGGCGGTGGTGAGCGGTGCAGTGGTCATGGGAGATTGTGCGCGCACCCTCAACGGGCGAGCGCCACCTCCGCCTTCTCGGCGAGGACGTCCCGCAGGCCCGCGACGCGGACGCCCGCCGCGTCGAGCGCGGCACGCAGCGCGATGCCGTTGTCGAGCACGGTGGGGTGGTCCCCGTGGAGCAGCAGCACATCCGCGTCGTGGCCGAGCGGCACGATGTTGCCGTCGACCGAGCGCACGGTGCCCTCCCGTACGACCTGGACGGCACGCTCGCCGATGAGCGCGGGGTCGTGGACCAGGCCCTGCGGGTGCGAGCGCGGTACGGGCATGCCGTCGTCGCCGTAACCGCGGTCCGCCAGGAACACGTAACCGACCTCCAGGCCGCGCTTGCGCGACTCCTCGGCGAGCAGGCCGCGCTGACAGATCACGATGTAGTCGGAGTTGTACGCGGCGATCGCGTCCGTGATGGCGCGGGCGTGCGGGGCGTCGGTCTGCGCGATCGAGCCCATGCGGCCGTGCGGCGCCACATGGCTGATCGTGCCGCCGTGCACACGGGCGAAGGCGTCGAGCGCGCCGAGCTGGTAGAGGACGTCGGTGCGGATCTCCTCCTCCGACGCCTCGATGAGCCTGCGGCCGAATCCGACGAGGTCGGGGTAGCCGGGGTGGGCGCCGAGTTCGATGCCGCGGGCGACGCAGTCGGCGACGGTCCGGTCGATGATGCGCGGGTCGCCGGCGTGGAAGCCGCAGGCGATGTTCGAGGCGGTGACGAGGCCGAGGAGGGCGTCGTCGTCGCCGATCGTGTAGTTGCCGAAGCTCTCGCCGAGGTCGGCGACGACGGCTACCGAGTTGATTCCCATGGTGTCCTCCCGGAGGGGTGGTGTGCGGTTCAGTGGGTGGCGAGCGGCCGGCCCTTGGTCTCGCGCAGGAACGCGAGGGTGACCAAGGTGATCGTGGCGGTGATGATGGAGGCGAACGCCGGGATCAGGTTGGACCCGGTCGACTCGATGAGTGTGGTCATCAGGAGCGGCGCGCTGCCGCCGAAGATGATCGTCGAGATGCTGAACCCGATGCTGTACGCGGAGTAGCGAACGGTGGTCGGGAACAGTTCGGCGAGCACGGTGTGGACCACCGCCGCGTGGCCGGAGAACGCGATCGCCAGCACGGTGGTGCCGATGCACGCGAGGGCGAACTCGCCGGTGGTGATGAGCAGGAACATCGGGTACGAGACCACGGCCATCGCGACGGCGGAGAGGGTGAGCACCGGTTTGCGGCCGATACGGTCCGACAGCCGGGCCATGAGCGGGATACAGATCACGATGGCGACCAGGCTGACCGCGGTGACCATGAGCGCGCGCAGCATCGAGAAGTTGTGGTCGCCGAGCGAGGTCTTCAGATAGGTCGGCATGTAGACGAACAGCAGGTAGTAGCCGGGGCCGTTGAGCGCGGGCAGGAAGATCGTGAGCGCGATCGCCTTCAGGTGCCGAGGGGAGGTCAGCGCGGCCTTCAGCGGGTTGCGCACGACGGTGTTCTGGGCGCGGAGCGCGGTGAAGTGCGGGGTCTCCTCCAGCTGGCGGCGGATGTAGAAGCCGACGTAGCCGAGCGGGACGGCGAGCAGGAACGGGATCCGCCAGGCCCAGGAGGCCATGGCGTCGTCGCCGAGGGTGGTGATGAGGACGGCGGAGAAGGCGCTGCCGAACATGAGGGCGACGAACGAGCCGACGGCGATGAAACTCATCATGTAGTTGCGCCGGGTGTCCGGGGCGTACTCGCCGACGAAGGACATGGCGCCGGCCACCTCGCCGCCCGCCGAGAAGCCCTGCAGCACACGGAGCAGGACGAGGAGGACGGGCGCGGCGGTGCCGATGGCGGCGGAGGAGGGGATGAGCCCGATGGCCGCCGTCGCGGCGGAGATCAGCACCAGGAGGGTGGCCAGGAGGGTCTTGCGGCCCATCCGGTCCCCGAGGTATCCGCAGATGACGCTGCCGAAGGGGCGCGCGATAAAGCTGACCAGGAAACCGACGTTGGTGAGGAAGAGCCCTCCGGCCTCGGCCTCGCCCATGATGTTGATCGCGAGGTAGGTGACGAGCAGGCCGTAGATGCCGTAGTCGTACCACTCCACGAACGAGCCGATCGCGCCGGCGACGGTGGCCTTGCGGACGACCTTGCCGTCCGCGGTGACGACGTCGGCCCCGGCCGCGCCGGGATGGTCCGCCGCGGTCTGCTGAGGGTCTGACGCTATGCCGAGCCGATCTGACGTTGTCATGACGTTCGCCTTCGGTGTCGCGGACTCCTGGAACGGTGTCCTGAGAATCGTGCGCTGAACGTGGTCGCGGCCGGCGGCCGCCCCTGTGCCGAGGTGGTGCGCCGGCGTTCCGGGTCCTCGTGGGAAGGCGACGGCGGCGTTTCGGTGCGTCGGATTCACCGGGGTGACGGCCCCGGGGCCGTCACCGCACACCGAGCGGTACCAAGTTGAGACTTGGGTCGCGAATGAGAATAGATTCGCATTCTGGGAGCGGTCAAGGATCTGTGTTGCCCCGAAGTTAACCTTCCGCTTCCATCGCGCTTCCGCCCCGGACGGGCGGAAGAGGCCCGCGGGCCGGCCCTCCGTCGGCCCTTGTCTCGTGGCGCGGATGGATGCACACTGTCTCTTGCGAAACGCGAAAGCTTTCGCATTTTATCGCCGGGGCGGGTCGGGACCCGAGCAACTCACCTATGGGGAAAGCCGGTCGGTCGATACGCACGGGCCGTCCTCCGCGCCCCCACCCATCCCAAGGAGACCGTGATGTCCCACGACAACGTACGGGTGAACACCGCGTGGCAGCGCGCCGACCGCCATGTGCTCGATCAGTTCCGTGAACACTCCGTGGCCAACCTTGGTGACGCCCTCGACCGGCTGAACATCGTCGACGGGGGTATCGCGCCGGTCTGGACCGGGGCCAGGGCCGTCGGCACAGCGCTCCCGGTGCTCACCGTCGCGGGCGACAACAAGGCCGTGATCGCCGCGCTCGAACACATCCGCCCCGGCGACATCCTTGTCATCAACGCCTTCGGCTACGACGGCCGGGCCGTCGTCGGCGACAACCTCGCCCAGCGATTCGCCGTGTACGGCGCCGTCGGCGCGGTGGTGGACGGCTATGTGCGCGACGGCGCGATCATCGAGAAGCTCGGTGTGCCGGTCTTCGCGCGCGGGCTCACCCCCGCCGGTCCGTTCAAGAACGGCCCCGGCACGATCGGCGAACCGGTCGCCATCGGCGGCGTCGTGGTGAATCCGGGTGACATCGTCGCCGCCGACGAGGACGGGGTCATCGTCATTCCGCCGCACCGGGCGGACGAGGCGCTCGCGGCGGTCAAGGAGATCGTCGCCCGTGAAGCCGAACTCGACGCCGAGGTCGAGGCGCTGCGGAGCAGGCTCGCGTGAGGGCGCCGGAACACCTGCCGGGGGACCGGCTGCGGGTCGCGGTCGCGGCGCCGCTGTCCGAGGAGAACCGCGCCCGCGTCCTGGAGCTGGAACCGCGGATCGATCTCGTCGTCGACCACACGCTCCTGCCGCCGATGCGCTGGCCCGCCGACTTCGCCGGCGACCCGTCCTGGCGGCGTACCCCCGGGCAGCAGCGTGCCTTCGAGGCGGCCGTCGACTCGGCCGACGCGCTGTACGGCATTCCCGACGCGGAGCCGTCCGCCCTGGCCAGAGCCGTCCGCGCCAACCCGCGCCTGCGCTGGGTGCACACCATGGCGGCGGGTGGCGGGAGCCAGGTCGGGGCCGCCGGGCTCGACGGCGACGAGCTCGGCCGGGTCCGGTTCACCACCTCGGCCGGTGTGCACGGCCGGCCGCTCGCCGAGTTCGCCGTCTTCGGTGTGTTCGCGGGCGCCAAGGACCTGCCCCGGCTGAACGTCCAGCAGCGCCACCGCGAGTGGAGCGGCCGCTGGACCATGCGGCAGGTCAGCGAGCAGACCGTGCTGGTGCTCGGCCTCGGCGGGATCGGCCGGGTCGTCGCCGCGAAGCTGCACGCGCTGGGCGCGACCGTCATCGGCACGAGCAGACGAGCGGTCACCGTCGACGGTGTGGCCGAAGTGGTACATCCCGACCGCATCGTCGAGGTGGCACCGGCGGTGGACGCCGTCGTGAACACACTGCCCGGCACCGCGGCGACCGAACACCTCCTCGGGAGAAGGTTCTTCGACGCCCTGCGGCCCGGCGCCTCCCTCGTCAACGTCGGCCGGGGAACCGTCGTCGACGAGGCCGCCCTGATCGACGCGCTGGACTCGGGCCGTGTCGGATTCGCCGCGCTGGACGTCTTCGAGACGGAACCGCTGCCGGCCGGCAGCCCGCTCTGGGACCACGACCGGGTGCTGGTGAGCCCGCACACCGCCGCGCTCGACGCCGCGGAGGACCGTCTCATCGCGGAACTCTTCGCCGCCAACGCCACCCGGCTCCTGGACGGGCGGGACCTGATCAACCGCGTGAACACCGTCGAGTTCTACTGACCGCTCCCTACTGGCCGCCGCCACCCGGCATGGGCGGGATCGGCGCTCCCCCGTAGCACTCCTTCATCGGGGAGACGGGGAGACGGGGAGACGGGGGGAAGGGGGCTCGCGTTGGCGGGGGACAGGCCGTCCAGGACGAGTACGACGCAGCGCCGCCAGCCGTCGCTCGGCGGATCCATGTTCCACAGCAGCGATCGCCACCGAGTTCACCCGCGAGAGCGCGCTGCAACGCAAGCTCGTGGAGTCCCCGCTGGTCAGGGTCCTGCTCCTCACTCCCGAACAGGGCGCCGAACCCCTGCTGCACCTGGCCGCCGTCGCCGACGCGCAGTCCGTCAACGGCGCCTGCTTCCACCGGCTCAGCCGCGGGGAGCCCCGGAACGAGCAGGCCCGCGACCCGGAGTCCGCCCGGCGGCTGTGGGAGCTGTCGGCGGAGCTGACCGGCGTGCCGGTGCTTCCGCGGAGGTAGCCGGAAGGGTCACGCAGGGCCCTCCGGCCGGGAGTTCGCTGCCCGGACGGCCGGTCCTGGCGGGGTCCGTACGCGGCCAGAGCGCCAGCGCGGTGACGGCGGCGGCCAGGGCGACAACGGCCAGCGCGGTGGCCGCCACGGGCATCCCCGCCCCGGCCGCCAGCCACCCCGCGAGCGGATAGGTGAGCAGCCAGCAGCCGTGGGACAGGGAGAACCGCGCGGCGAAGACGGCGGGCAGGTCGGCGTCCGTGGCGGAGCGGCGCAGCAGCCGCCCCGACGGGGTGAGGACCACGGAGGCGGCGGTGCCGAGGAGCGCCCAGGCGACGAGCAGCGCCGGCCAGGCCCAGGGGCCCGGCGCGACGGCCGTGCCGAGCGCGAGGACGGTCAGGAGGCCGGCCGTCGCGAAGGCCGCGGGCAGCATCAGCGCCCGGTCGCTGACCCGTTCGAGCAGCCGCGGCAGCACCAGGGCCGCGGTCAGCGAGCCGGCTCCGTACGCGCCGAGCGCCAGGGAGACATCGCCGACGGCCCGGCCCAGGTGGTCCCGGACCAGGACGACCGTGTTGACGGTGACCATGGCGCCGCCCGCCGCGACCGCCAGATCCAGCGGCAGCAGCGCGCGGAGCCGGGGGGTGGCGAGGAAGAGCCGGGTCCCGGAGGACACCTTCGCGAACACACCGCCGGCCCGTTCCGCGGATGCGGGGACGGGCGTCGGCAGCAGTACGGAGACCACCAGCGCGCCGGAGGCCAGAAAACCCGCGGTGGTGCCCGCGAAGAGCCAGTTGTACGACATCACGGAGAGCAGGGCCGCCGCGAGGGCGGGGCTGAGCAGGCTCTCCAGGTCGTACGCGAGCCGGGAGAGCGACAGCGCCCGGGTGTAGTCGCGCTCGGCGGGGAGGACCAGCGGAATCGTCGCCTGGAACGCCGGGGTGAAGGCGGCCGAGGCGCACTGGAGCACGAAGACCAGGACATAGACCTGCCACACCTGGCTCACGAAGGGCAGAGCGAGGGCCACGGCGGCCCGGGTCAGATCCATCGAGACCAGCAGGGTGCGCCGGGGCAGCCGGCCGGCCAGCGCGCCGACGACGGGCGCGACCCCCACGTACGCGACCATTTTGACCGCCAGGGCCGTGCCGAGCACGGCGGACGCGTCCGCCCCGGCCAGGTCGTGGGCGAGCAGGCTCAGTGCCACGGTGGCCAGCCCGGTCCCCACGAGGGCGATGACCTGGGCGGTGAAGAGGTGCCGGTAGGTGCGGTCGCGCAGCACGGTGAGCAAGCAGACACCTCCTGGGTCGAGGGCGGGCGCGCGGCCCTCAATCTAATGCATGTGTGCGCACCTGTGCACATGTTGGAGGTGAGGAGACGCGAAGTGCCCCGCCGGACGGGATCGCCGGACGGGATCAGTCGTGCCAGGGTTCCCCGGTGACCTGGTGGTGGGCGTGGCTGATCGCCTCCACCACCAGGCGGCGCAGATGGCCGTCCGTGAGCGCGTAGACGACATGGCGGCCGTCCTTGCGCGAGCGCACCAGCTCCGCGAGGCGCAGCTTGGCCAGATGCTGGCTCACGGCGGGCCGCGCCGCGTCGCACGCCGCCGCCAGCGCGGTCACGTCCGCCTCCCCCCGGGTCAGCAGCCACACCAGGTGCAGCCGTGTCGGATCGGAGAGCAGCGAGAAGACCGACGCCGCCGCGGTGAGTTCGCGGACGCCGGGGGTGTGCTGATGCGCATCGTGCGCTGGTGAGGGTTGCTGGCGACCGGGCATGGACACATCGTAGGCGCGCGACGAACAACGCCGAGGCGGCTAGGGCAGCTCCGGGCCGCGGTACTCGCTCATCGCGTCGATCAGCCAGCGTGCCAGATAGTCGGCGAACGAGGAGCGCGGGTACAGCCGGTACGTCGGGGCGTCGTCGACCTGCTGGAGCAGCACCGCGACGGGGCCCACCGTGGTCGACACCGCCCGGCCGGGACCGAAGGCCCGGGGATGCAGGTCCAGCGGGCAGCCCTTCTCCAGCACCTGCCGCGCGGCCGGGCCGCTCAGCTCCAGTGTGGTGCGGTTCGCCGAGACGTCCACCACTGAGCCCGAGCCCGGGTCCCCGCCGAGCGCCTCTCCCAACTCGGCCGCCACGGCGGCCGATTCGTCCGTGGACAGGACGAGCCACTCGTCGGGGCCGAGCCACACGACCGTACGCGGGCCGGCCGTGGCGGTGTGGCCGCACCGCCCGGGGAGCGGCGTCCCCAGGGTCTTCCCGATACGGTCGGCCGCCTCGGAGGCGGGGTCGACGCGCAGGTTGACCATGGTGAGGAACGGGCGCTCGGCCAGCGTGACGCCACGGGCGCCGGTGACGGCGGCGGCGCGCATCCGTTCCGCCAGATGCGCCAGCGGGCTTCCGCGCAGGCCCGCGAGGCCCGCGCCCGCGCCCGCACCGGTGCCGGTGCCGGTCGTCGGATCAGCCATCTCGCCTGGTCCCTTCGGGGTCGTAGAGCACGGAGTCGGCCACCAGGACGGGCACCAGCTCCTCGCCCACCGGGGCGAGCAGGGTCTCGCCGATCCTCGACCGCCCACCGGCGACGAGGGCGAGGGCGAAGGGGCGGCCGAGGGCCGGACTGTAGTAGCTGGACGTGACATGGCCGAGCATCGGCACCGGTCCCGCGTCCGGTGTGACGGGCACGCCGGGCGCGATGAGCTGGGTGCCCTCCGGCAGCCGCGTGCGGCGGTCGCACGGCAGCAGACCGACCAGCTGTCTGCGGTCGGCGCGGGAGGTGTCGGCGCGGGAGTGTGACCGCTTGCCGATGAAGTCCTTCTGTTTCGACACCACCCACTCCATGCCCGCGTCCTGCGGGGTGACGGTGCCGTCGGTGTCCTGGCCGACAATGATGAAACCCTTCTCGGCGCGCAGGACATGCATGGTCTCGGTGCCGTACGGGGTGATGCCGTGGGGCCGCCCGGCCTCGTACACCTGCTCCCAGACGGCCCGGCCGTACCACGCGGAGACATTGATCTCGTAGGCGAGCTCGCCGGAGAAGGAGATCCGGCAGATACGTGCCGGGATCCCGGAGGCCAGGGTGGTCTCGCGGAACGCCATGAAGGGGAACGCCTCGGCGGACAGGTCGAGTTGGGGCGCGAGCGGGGCGACGACCTCGCGCGCCCGGGGGCCGACGACGGCGATCGTCGTCCACTGCTCGGTCACCGAGGTGCAGTGGACGTCGAGTCCGGGCCACTCGGTCTGGAGCCACTCCTCCAGCCAGTCCAGGACGCCGGCCGCGCCACCGGTCGTGGTCGTCATGAAGTAGCGGTTCTCGTCGAGGCGCAGCGTCACACCGTCGTCGAGGATCATTCCGTCGGTCCCGCACATCACACCGTAGCGGGCGAGTCCGGGCCTGAGCTTCTTGAAGGCGTTGGTGTAGACGCGGTTGAGGAACTCGCCCGCGTCGGCGCCCCGGATCTCGATCTTGCCGAGGGTGGAGGCGTCCATGACCGCCACCGACTCACGGGCCGCGCGGCACTCGCGGGCCACCGCCGTGTCCATGTCCTCACCCGGCCGGGGGTAGTACCGGGGGCGCTTCCACTGCCCGACGTCCTCGAACACCGCCCCGTGCGCGATGTGCCAGTGGTGGACGGCGGTCGTACGCTCCGGATCGAACAGCTCGCCGCGCTCCCGCCCGGCCAGGGCGGCGAAGGCCACCGGTGTGTACGGCGCCCGGTAGGTGGTGGTGCCGATCTCCCCGGGTGACGCGCCCGTGCCGAGGACCTCGGCGATCACACCGATGGCGTTGACACCGGATGTCTTGCCCTGGTCGCCCGCGGTGCCGAGCGAGGTGTAGCGCTTGATGTGCTCGGCACCGCGCATGCCGGTGCCGGTGGCCCGCCGGATGTCGGCGACCGTGACATCGCGCTGGAGATCGACGAAGTGGGTGTCCTCACCGCCGGTTCCGTTGCCACTGCCACTGCCACTGCCACTGCCACTGCCACTGGCACCGTCGGTCGCGGGCACCAGCCACACCGCGCGCACCGGACCCCCTGACCTGGCCTCTTCGGACGGCGGCGCCGGTACGGGAACCGGGAACCCGGCGTCCGTCGCCGCCCGCGCGCCGGCCCGCGCGCCTTCGGCCAGGCAGCCGTCGAGCCCGTACGTTCCCCGGGCCGCGCCGACGACCCGCTGGTCCCGTACCGCTCCGTCGGGGACGAAGGCGGCCAGGTCCTCGTCCCAGCGCAGCCGGCCCTGGCGCTGGCTGTGCAGATGCGTCACCGGGCTCCACCCGCCCGAGACGGCCAGCAGGTCGCAGTCGAACGACTCGGGGGTGCCGGTGAGTTGGCCCCGGTCGTCGAGGCCCTGGACGGTGACCCCGGTCAGGCGCCCGTCGCCCGCGCTACCGACCACCGCGCTGCCCGTGCATACCCGTACCCCCGTCGCCCCGGCGACCTCGGCGGCCCGGCGGGAGAGTACGGGACGCGCGTCCACGACGGCGGCGACGGCGATCCCGGCGGCGCGGAGATCGGCGACCGTGTCGTAGGCGCTGTCGTTGGTCGTGCTCACCACGGCCCGCGAACCCGGGGCCACGGCATACCGGTTGAGGTACGTGCGCACCGCCCCGGCGAGCATCACACCGGGGCGGTCGTTGCCGGCGAAGACCAGCGGGCGTTCGTGCGCGCCGGTCGCCAGGATCACCTGACGCGCCCGGATGTGCCACAGCCGCTGGCGCGAGACGCCCGCGGACGGTCCGGGGGCGCCGGCGCCGAGGTGGTCGGTGCGGCGTTGCAGGGCCAGTACGTAGTTGTCGTCGTACGAGCCGAACGCCGTGGTGCGGTGCAGGACGACGGCCTCGGCGGCGGCGTCGAGCGCCGCGCGCGCTTCGGCCGCCCACGCCGGTCCGCTCCGCCCGGAGAGGAGTGAACCGCCGGACTCGGGCCGCTCGTCGACGAGGATCACCCGGGCGCCGGAGCCGGCGGCGGTGGCGGCGGCCGTCAGTCCGGCCGGTCCCGCGCCGACGACCAGAACGTCGGTGTGGACGTACTTCTTGTCGTGGACGGCGGAGTCGGGGGCCGGGTCGAGCCGGCTCCGCCCGGACAGCGTGGTGGCGGACAGCCCGTTGTACAGCTCCACCGTCGTCGCCGGGAGCATGCCCTCCGCGCACGGACCCTCGATCCGTACCAGGGCGTTGGGCTCCTCGGCACTGGCGGAGACGATCCCGCGCGGGCGACCGCGGTAGATCGACGGAGCGACCTCGACGAGCCCGTTCGCGAGCATCGCCGAGGCGACGGTGTCACCGGGATGGCCGGTCAGCTCCCGCCCGTCGACGGTGAACCGCAGCACGGTGGCGCGGTCGATCCGGCCCCCCTGCCGGAGCCGGAAGCGCTGGTCGGTCATCGGTCGCCTCCGGTCCTGGGCAGTTCGGGGCGTGGCGGCTCGTGGCGTGGCGGTTCGTGGCGTGGCGGTTCGGGGCGCGGCTCGCCGGGCCGGTAGGAGGCCAGCACCTCGTAAGTGACGGTGTCCCGTACGACGTTGAACCAGCGGCGGCAGCCGGTGCTGTGCATCCACCGCTCGGCGAAGGGGCCCTTGGGGCTCTCGCGGTAGAACACGTACTCGGCCCACTGCCGGTCGTCGAGGTCGGCGGGGCTCTCGGGGTGGGGGACATGGGCCTGTCCGCCGTAGTGGTACTCGGTCTCGTCGCGCGGTCCGCACCAGGGACAGCTGATCAGCAGCACGGTGTCCTCCTCAGCACGGTGTCCTCCTCGGTGAGGCCTTCTCGGTGGGGCCTTTTCAGTGGGCCACGGCCGCGGCGCCGTGTTCGTCGATCAACGCCCCCGTGGTGAAGCGTTCGAGGGCGAAGGGCGCGTTCAGCGGGTGCGGTGCGCCGGTGGCGATGGTGTGCGCGAAGGTCCGGCCGGCGGCCGGGGTGGCCTTGAAACCCCCGGTGCCCCAGCCGCAGTTGACATAGAGGTTCTCGACGGGCGTGGTGCCGACGATGGGGGAGGCGTCCGGGGTGACATCGACGATGCCGCCCCAGGTACGCAGTACATGGGCGCGGGCGAAGACGGGGAACAGCTCGACGGCGGCGGCCATCTGACGCTCGATCACATGGAAGGAGCCGCGCTGCCCGTAACCGGTGTACGCGTCGACACCGGCGCCCATCACCAGCTCGCCCTTGTGCGCCTGGGAGACGTAGACGTGCACATGGTTCGACATCACCACCGTGGGGTGCACCGGCTCGTGCAGCTCGGAGACCAGCGCCTGGAGCGGATGGGACTGCACGGGCAGCCGGAATCCGGCCCGCTCCGCCAGCACACCGCTGTGTCCGGCGGCGGCGAGTCCTACCCGGCCGGCGTGGATACGCCCGCGATCGGTCTCGACACCGACGACCCGGTCGCCGTCCTTGAGGAAGCCGGTGACCTCGCAGCCCTGGATCAGGTCGACCCCCAGCGCGTCGGCCCGGCGGGCGAACGCCCAGGCGACCTGGTCGTGCCTGGCGATACCCGCCCGGGGCTGGAAGGTGCCGCCGAGGACCGGATACCGCGTGGTGGGCGAGACGTTCACGATCGGGCAGACCTCGGCGACCTCGTCAGGACCGAGCCACTGGGCGTCGACGCCGTTGAGACGGTTGGCGTTGACCCGGCGGGTGCCCTCGCGGACGTCCTGGAGGGTGTGCGCGAGGTTGAGGACACCGCGCTGGCTGAAGAGGAAGTCGTGGTCCAGCTCCGCCGGCAGCCGCTCCCAGAGCTTGAGCGCGTACTCGTAGATCGCCGCGCTCTCGTCCAGAAGGTAGTTCGAGCGGATGATCGTGGTGTTGCGCGCCATGTTGCCGCCGGCCAGCCAGCCCTTCTCCAGCACGGCGACGTTGGTGATGCCGTGGTGCGCGGCCAGGTAATAGGCAGTGGCCAGGCCGTGGCCCCCCGCGCCGATGATGACGACGTCGTACGAGGAGCGTGGCTCGGGGTTGCGCCAGAGGAAGTCCGTTGCCATCCGACCACCGTCCTGAGAGTCAACTGGGAGTCGACTGATGAGCAACTGATATATCAGTCGTTCTCCGCGGTAAGGTAGGGGAGCTCGCGGGACGGGTCAAGGGGGCCTCATGCGGTACACGGCGACCGGTGTGACCGATCCGACGGAATCCGGCGGCGGGGAACTGTCCCTCGCCGAACACGCCTACCGCGCCCTCCGCGACCGGCTCGTGATGCTGGAGATCCGCCCCGGCGCGCCCGTCAACGAGGACCAGCTGGCACAGTCGCTCGGGGTAGGGCGGACGCCGGTGCGCGAGGCGCTCAAGCGGCTCCAGCACGAGCGCCTGATCGCCACCTACCCCCGGCGCGGCACCTTCGCCACGGACGTCAACATCACGGATCTGGCCCATATCTCCGAGGTGCGCCAGGAGTTGGAACCCCTGGCCGCCGACCGGGCCGCGCGGCGCGCCACGGACCCGGCCCGGGCGGGTCTGACGGCCGTACTGGCGGACCTGGCGGGCGTGGAGTCCGCTCGCCACGACGCCGCCGGGCTGATGCGCCTGGACCTCCGGGTCCACCGCGCCGTCTACGCCGCCACGGGCAACCCGTATCTGGAGGACACCCTTATCCGGTACGACAATCTGGCCACCCGTATCTGGTGCCTGTTCGTCGACCGGCTGCCCGGCATGGCCGGCCACGTCGCGGAGCACGGCCCCCTGCTGGAGGCGATCGTCGCGGGCGACCCCGAGCGGGCGTCACGGCTCGCCCGCGGCCATGTCGAGGGCTTCGAACGGGCCGTCCGCGACGTCATCTGAACGGTATTACGCCGGCCTGTGGCGAACGCGTCCACCGCTGCCCCGCGAGGCCGCCGCGGTCACGGCGAGTACGGAGAGCAGCACGAGCGCGCAGGCCGGGCCCAGCACGGTCCAGGGCGCCAGCTCCGCGTACGGCTGGTTCTCCGACAGCAGCCGGCCCCACTCCGGGGTGGGCGGCTGCTCGCCCAGGCCGAGGAAGCCGAGGGAGGCCAGGACGAGGACGGTGGTGGGCAGCCGCAGCAGGGAGTTGCGCAGTACGGCGGGGAGCACCGCGGGCAGCAGGTGGCGGCGGAGCAGATACGGCCGGTCGGCGCCGATCACGATCGAGGCGAGCACATGGCCGCTCGCCCGTTCCTGTTCGAGCAGCGCGGCGGTCTGGGCGGCGTACGGGGTCCAGCCGACCAGACAGACCGCGCACGCGGCGCCCCAGACCGAAGGGCCGGTCACCGCGGTCGTCAGCAGCCCGGCGAGCACGGCCGGCAGCGTCGCCACCACCTCCGTCAGCCCCAGGCCCACCCGCGCCGACATACCGAGCAGCAGCCCGGTCGCCGCGCAGACCGCCGTCACCGCGAACGCCACCCCGGTGGTGCGCAGCGCCCCGTGGCCGAGGCGGGCCAGCAGATCACGGCCGAGCGCGTCCGTGCCCAGCGGGTGCGCGGCCGAGGGCGGCAGCAGCCGGGCCGCCGTGTCCACGTACAGCGGGTCGCGCAGCAGCCCCGCCACGACCAGGGCGAGCAGGACGGCGGCGCAGCAGCCGGCGATCAGGCGCGGCGAGCGCCGGTGCGGCAGGACCGGCGCGTGGAGCGCGGGCAGGGCGCCGGCCCGCAGCGCGGGACCGAGGAGAGCGCGGCGCAGGGCCTGGACGAGCGCGCCGGCGGCGACGCCGAGCAGGACGAGGACCAGCGCCGCGGTCTGGAGCGGCGGGAGGTCCTGGGTCATGGCGGCGTCCAGGGCGAGCCGGCCGAGCCCCGGTATGTTGAAGATCTTCTCCACCGCGACCGCACCGCCGACCAGCGCCACGACGGTCGGCAGAAGCTGCGGGAGCACCCCGGGCAGCGTGCGGCGCACCGCGTTCCTGGCGGTGAGGCCGGGCGGGAACCCGAAGGCGTACCAGGTCCGCGCCCACGGCTCGTGGAAGGCGGCGGGCAGATCCCGGTCGAGCAGACCGCCGATCATCGCCCCGGACGGTATGCCGAGAGCGAGCGCGGGCAGCACCATCGACCGCGGTCCCTCCCAGCCGCTGGACGGGAACCAGCCCAGCCACACCCCGCACACCGTGGCGAGCAGCGAGGCGAGCAGGAACTTGGGCAGCGCGGCGAGGACGGCGGCCCCGGTCCCCGCGCGCGCCCGCCGCAGCCGCCGCCGGGAGCCGAGGCGCAGGGTGCGGGCGCAGACCAGCGCGGCCACCACGACCGTCACCACGAGGGCGCCGAGCATCAGGGTCAGGGAGACCGCGAAGGCGGACGTGACCTGGGGCAGCACCGGCTCGCCCGACACCCAGGAGGTGCCCGCGTCACCGCGCGGCAGCCCGCCCAGCCACTGCGCGAAGTGCGTGAACGCCCCCTGGTCCAGGCCCAGTTCCTCCCGTACGGCGGCCAGCTGCGCCGGGGTCGGGTCCTGGTCGGCGGCGCGGGCCCGCAGCACCGTCAGCGCGGGGTCGGTACCGGACAGCCAGGGCAGCAGGGCGACGGCCGCCAGCAGCCCGGCGCCGGCCGCGACCCGCCCGGCGCCGGTGCGCCACCGGGCCGTGCGGACACCGGCGCCGGCCGATGCGGAGCTCATCCGCCGCTACTTGAGGTGGGTGTCGACGTTGACCAGGGAGCGCTCGCGGGGGTCGAGGAGTACGCCCTCGACGTCGGCGCCGATGCCCTGGACGACCTTCTCGTGGACCAGCGGCACCACGGCGTCGGTGCGCAGGATCTCGGTCTCGGCCCGCAGGATCTTCTGCTGCCGTTCGGCCGTACCGCCTTCCGCCGCGGCGGACTTGATGGCGCGGTCGACCTTGGCGTCCTTCAGCCCGGCGATGTTGTAGACGCCGTCGCTCGTGTAGTCGCTCGCGAGATACGAGACCGCGTCGCCGGTGTCGAGGAGGGTCACCCGGGAGAGGACGAGCGCGTCGTACCTGCCCGCGAGGAGGTCGGCCTCCATCTGCGTGTACTCGCGCACGTCCTGCTTCACGGTGAAGCCGGCCTTCTCCAGCTGCTGTTGCAGGACGGTCGCGGCCTCGGGCAGCTCCGCGCGGTTGGTGTAGGCGGCCAGGCGCAGCGTCCTGCCCTTGGTCTCCTTCACGACCCGGTCGCGGGGCGCGGCCCCGGTCCGGCCGGTCACCTCGGCGCGCTTGCCGGCCGCCCAGGGGACGGCGGGTCCGAACAGGCCCCGCGCGGGGTCGGCGTATCCGCCGAAGACCGAGTCGACGAGGGCGGAACTGTCCACGGCCTCCCGGGCCGCCGCGCGCAGCGCCGGGTCGGTGAAGATGCCGCTCGCGGTGTTGAGGACGAGGCTGTCGGTGCGTACGGAGGGCACTTCGTGACGGGTGTCCTTGTCCAGCAGCTTCGCCTGGGCGGTGGGGATCCACTCGGCGATGTCGACGTCGCCGCCGCGCAGGGCGTTGGCGCGGGCGGTGCCGTCGGCTATCCAGGTCACGTCGATGCCTGACGCCTTGGCCCGGCCGCCCCAGTACCCGTCGAAGCGGCCGAGGGCGGCCTTCGTCTTCCCGGTGAGCTTGGTGATCTCGAAGGGGCCTGTGCCGGTGCCGACCGGGCTGACGGTCCCGTCCTTCGCGTACGCCTTCGGGGCGAGGATGCCGAGCGCGGGGCTGGCGAGCCGCATCGGGAGCACCGGGTCGGCGGTCTCCGTGCTGATCACGACGGTGCCGGCGTCCTGGGCCTTCGCGGTCAGGGCCATATCGCTGAGGACGCGGGGCTTGACCTTGGCGGCGTTGGCGTGGTCGAGCGCGTCCACGACCGACTGGGCGGTGACCTCGGTGCCGTCCTGGAACGTGGCCTTGCGCAGTGCGAAGGTCCAGGTGGTGGCGGACTTCCGGGTCCAGGACTTCGCCAGCGCGGGCGCGGCGGCACCGTCCTTGTCGAGCGCGGTGAGGCCCTCGGCCACGGAGAGCTTGCTCAGCACGGTGGCGTCATTGCTGTACGGGGAGAGCGCCTGCACCGGCGGGACGGCGAGGGCGACCCTCAGCCGGCCGGCCGGTCCTCCTTCGGCGGTGCTGTCCGTGCTGTCCTCGCCCGACACGAAACAGCCGGTCAGCAGCGGGGCGAGAGCGAGCACCACGACGAAGCCGCGGGAGGGGGTGCGCATGAAGGGTCCTGTCGTGCGGGAGCGGAGGGGCGTGCCCCCGGCACGGCGGATGCGGCGACGTGGGGCCGAGTCAGCATATAAGGCAAGCCTTACCGAATGTCCCACCGGGTGGGTGAAGCTTCAATCACTGGGCCCCTCCTGCTTTCAATTACCGGGCCCCTCCTGTGCGGACGCCGACATCAGCCGCGGTGCGGCTTCTTCGGCTGAGGGGTGTCGCGCCGCTCGTTCAGGTAGGCCAGCACCGCCAGGACCCTGCGGTGGCCGCTGTCGCTCGGGGGCAGCCCCAGTTTGAGGAAGACGTTGCCGATGTGCTTGCTGACCGAACGTTCCGTGACGGTCAGGGCCTTGGCGATGGCCGTGTTGTCGAGGCCGGCCGCCATGAGTTCGAGCACCTCGCGCTCACGGGGGGTCAGCGAGTCGACGGGGGAGTCGCGCCGGCGGGTGAGGAGTTCGGTCACCACCTCGGGATCGAGCGCCGTGCCCCCGGCGGCGACCCGGTCCAGCGCGTCCAGGAACTCGTCCACCCGGCCGACCCGGTCCTTGAGCAGATAGCCGACCCCGCTCGCGCCCCCGGCCAGCAGCTCGGTCGCGTAGGACTCCTCGACGTACTGCGACAGGACGAGCACCGGCAGCCCGGGGATCTCCTCGCGCGCCGCGACCGCCGCGCGCAGGCCCTCGTCGCGGAAGCCGGGCGGCATACGGACATCGAGCACGGCGATGTCCGGACGGTGCGTCAGCAGCGCGGGCAGCACCTCGGGGCCGCTGGTCGCGACCGCCACCACCTCGTGCCCCGCGGAGGTCAGCAGCATGACGATCCCCTCCCGCAGCAGGGCGTTGTCCTCGGCCATCACCACACGCACGGCAGCTCCACTTCGCTCACGGTCGGTACTCCTGCGGGTCTTGTGACGGATGGGGATGGTGGAGCACGCTCCACCACCGGTTCGGGAGAGTGCTCCCTCGTGCCCGCGTTCCGGCGGCGGCAATGTTGTTCCCGAAAGGCCCCAACATGCCCACAGATGAGGAAAACCCATGAAAACGCTGCTTTCGTCGAGGCCGGTCCTCTGGTTCCTGTTTCTGTTCAACCTCGTGGTCGCCGCGGTCGCGCCCTTTGTCGTGGACGGTACGCAGGGCGTCATGACCAGTGTCGGCATGGGTGTGGTCTCCCTCGGCGCGGGCACCTCGCTCGTCCGGGACCGCGGCCGACCGCGACGGGACTGAGGCGTCCCGTCGCGGCCGGACCGCGGCCGGTGCGGCGGTGTGCCGACGGTCAGACGGCCGACCAGCCGTTGTCGACGGGCAGGATGGTGCCGTTGATGTTGGAGGCGGCGTCCGAGGCCAGGAAGACGATCGCGGCGGCCTGCTCGGCGGCGTCGGCGGGCTTGCCGGCCGCCACGAAGTACGGCCGGAGGGCGGCCGGGCCGTGCGCGTCCGGCTGGATGTCCATCTGGATATTGGTCGCGGTCGCCCCGGGAGCGATGGCGTTGGTACGGATTCCGTCGTTCCGGTACATCACGGCGAGGTTCTTCGTCAGGCCCGCGATCCCGTGCTTGGACGCGGTGTACGCCGCGCCGGCCGCGCTGCCGCGCAGGCTCGCCTCCGAGGCCGTGAAGACGATCGCGCCGCGGCCCTTGGCCAGCATGTGCGGGAGCGCGGCCCGCGTCAGCAGGAAGGGCGCCGTCAGGTTGATCCGTATGACGCGCTCCCATTCGGAGTCCTCGGTCTCGCCCGCCGCCGACATCCGGTCCATGATGCCCGCGTTGTTCACCAGGACGTCCAGGCCGCCGTGCGCGTCCACGGCCGTGGCGACGATCTCGTCCACCACCGCCTGCTCGCTGAGATCACCGATGACCGCGAGAGCGGTGCCGCCCGCGGCCCGCACGGCCTCGACGGTCTCCTCGGCGGTCTCCTTGTTGAGATCCGCGACCAGCACCTTCGCACCCTCCTCGGCGAAGCGCAGGGCGGCGGCCCTGCCGATACCCGATCCCGCTCCGGTGACGACGACGCTGCGTCCTTCAAAACCGGTGGTGCTCATGGGGTACTCCTTCTCTCCGCCGTGCGCGGATCGATCGATGGGTCGGGCCAGGGGCGGGCGCCCCGGGCCGTGGTCCTGGTGGTGCCGGCGGCCACGGTGCTCATGCCGCCGCGCTGATCGTATGCACTACAGCCTCGGCCATCCCGTCCTCACCACGCGCGTTGGGGTGCACCGAGGCCGCGGGGGAGCGGGGCACGAGGGGCTCGATCCAGCGGGTGTCCCGCGCCGAGCAGGCGTCGTGGCCGACGGAGGGCGTGTACGTGTCGACATAGCCGGCGCCGGCGGCTTCCGCCCGCTGCCGCAGCATGGTGTTGAGGTGCTGCTCCTCGCCGTGGAGGAAGGTGACGTCCCCCTCGGCCAGGCCCATTTCGCCGTCGCAGCCGGTTCCGCCGGGCGGCAGGATCGCCGGGTAGCCCACGACGTACATCCGGGCGTGCGGCGCCCGGCGTCTCATCTCGTCGAGGGTGCCGGACAGCCGTTCGCCCGCGGTGTCGATCTTCCGCCGTATCCCGTCGGCGCCGGTGGTGCCGTACGCGTCGCGGCAGGGCGCGTCGTCGTCCGAGGTGCCCGGCGCGCCACCGAGCAGGCCGTGGAGGACGCCCGCCTCGACGCACCGGGTGACCAGATCGGTGAAGCCCATGTCGTTCCCGCCGATCCCGAGCGTGACCAGCCGCGTCGTGGCGGACAGTGCCGAGATCTGCGCCGGGTTGGTCCCCCCGTCGGTGCTCTGCGGGGCGGAGAGGTCGGCGATGGCAGCGCCGCTGCAGCTCATGTCGCGGAAGTCGGCCGGGCCGATCCCCAGCCGCTCGGCGACCAGCGCCGGGTAGTTGTGGTCGGAGCGGTCGCACCCGGCGGGCAGCCCCGCCCGGCCGGGGATCCCGGGGCCGGAGGTGTACGAGTCGCCGAGGGCGACGTACGGGCCTCTCGGGGGCGCCGCGTCGACCGTGGCGTCGTCGGGCCGGCCGACGAAGACCGCCGTGAGGAACACACCGCACGCGAGCCCTCCGGCGAGCGAGGCCTGTCCACAGATTCTCATCGGGTCTCCGGTTCCCTGGTCGGCGGTCCTGCGCCGGTGTTCCGCGTCTTCCGGTCAATGTCCGGTCAATCTCCGGCGTTCAGGGTGAGTTCCCCGGGCCCGGCGGCGGAGCCCGTGGGCTCCGCCGCCCGACCCCGGGACCGCGCCGTTCCCCGTCCCCACGGGCAGGCGCGGCGGGACCGCCTCCGCTCGGGACGGCCCCGGTCCTTACGGTCACGGCGCCGGCCGGGGGTGAGATCCGGCCGGTGCCGGAGGTGACCGGTAGCGACTTGCTTGAGTCAGGCAAACATGTGTGAGTTACTTGAGTCAAGCAAGCTCATTTGAATTTGCTTGAGTTAGGCAAGTAAAGATGGTAAAGTGTATGCATGCCCACACCGCATCCCGTCACCGCCCCCCTCTCGACCGATGTGATCGAGATCGAGCGGGCGCTCAGCCGCGTCGCCTACCTCTCCAGCCGTGTCCGGCAGCACGACCGCCTGATGTCCCTGGTGGGGGTATCGCTGGACCGTGCCGCCGTGGCGCTGCTGCGGCAGATCGCCGACTCCGAGCCCCTGCGCCCCAGCGAGCTCGCGAACCGGCTGGCCGTGGAGGCGTCCCACATCACCCGCCAGGTGCAGCAGCTGGAGAAGGCGGGCTATGTCACCCGGGTCCCGGACCCGGACGACCGGCGCGCCCAGCGCATCCAGCTCACCGAACTGGGCCGCGAGACGACCGACCGCATCCGCCAGGTCAGCTACCGGGGGATGGAGGCGGCCCTGGCCGACTGGTCCCCGGAGGAGCTCCGGCAGCTGGCCACCCTGTTCCACCGGATGGTCGACGACTTCCTCGGCTACCGGGGCCCCGACCCGGAACTCCTGGCCGGCGACGACGAGCGCCCCGCCTGACGGCACCGCCCCGGGCCCCCGGGCCCGTGGCTCCGCCGCCAGGAGGTGCGGCGTGAGCCCCGCACGAAGCCGAAGCCGCGGCATTGCACGAAGTGGCCCTTCCGAGCCTTCCAGGTGTGGGGAGTACGGGTTGTACGGAACGCGGAGCGTCAGCGAGAAACCGTCGGTGGTCCGAGGGGACGGCCAGCGGGTGCTGGTCATCGTCGGTGACCAGGGGGTCTCCGAACTCCTCTGCACCACGCTGGAGCTGGCGGGATACCGGGTCGGTACGGCGCGTACCGGCACCGAGGGGATGGCGCGGATCGCGGGGGACCGCTTCGACCTGGTGGTCCTCGACGCGGCGCTGCCGGACCTGGCCGGCCTGACCAGGGGACTCCGGCCCGCCGTCGAGCGCCCGCCCGTGCTCTTCCTGACCGCGTGCGAGTACCTGGACAGCCTCGTACCCGAACTGGGCCCCGGCCACGAGGACTACGTGACGACACCGTTCCGGATCGCCGAGGTGCTGGCCCGCGCGCGGGTGCTGCTGCGAAGCCGCGACCGCGGCCCGGTCCGGCGCGGACCGTGTTACGACGATCTCGCCCTCGACGACGCCACCTGCCAGGCGTGGCGCGGCCAGCGCGCCCTCGACCTCACGCCCGCCGAGTACCGGCTGCTGCGCCATCTGCTGGTCAACGCGGACCACGTGCTCTCCAAGGAACAGATCTGCCGGCACGTCTGGGGCGAGGACCGCGCCGGCAACGCCATCGAGAAACTCGTCTCCCGGCTCCGCCACAAAGTCGACCAGGAAGGACCCTCGCTGATCCACACCCGCAGAGGTTTCGGCTACCGGCTCGGCCGCTGACCTGCCCCGACGGACTGTGATCGTCGTCACGTCAGCTTGTTGTCAGGTAACCGGCCGGAAGGCGTCAGCCCGCTCCGGTTGTATCTGCGCACAGACACACCAGAGACATCGGACCCCCCATCTCCCTCTCCGCCCCGGCGGAGACCCCCCACCGAGGAGTGAACATGGCCGAGACACAGACGGACCCCGCGGACACCGCGGACCAGCGGGGCCCCGAATTCCCGATGCCCAGGGCGGCCGGCTGCCCCTTCGCCCCGCCCCCGGCCCTGGAGGAGCTCCGCGACGCGAGCCCCGTCGCGAAGGTCCGGATCTGGGACGGCAGCACCCCCTGGTTCATCACCGGACACGCCCAGCAGCGGGCCATCCTGACCGACCCCCGCCTCAGCAACGACGATCACATCGGCGCCTTCCCGCACGTGACCGCCTACCGTGCGCAGATCGCGCCCCACACCCCGAAGATGATCGTCAACACGGACGCTCCCGAACACACCCGGCTGCGCCGCATGGTCAACGGCCCGCTCCTCCTCAAGCGGGTCGAGAAGATGCGGCCCGCCATCCAGAAGATCGTCGACGATCTGATCGACGACATGCTGGCCGGCCCCAAGCCCGCCGACCTCCTCACGGCGCTGGCGCTGCCCGTACCGTCGCTCGTGATCAGCGAACTGCTCGGAGTGCCGTACGAGGACCACGAGTTCTTCCAGCACAACAGCAGCACCGCCCTCGACCGTGACGCGTCACCGGAAGAGGCCCGCGCGGCGAGCACCGCCCTGTCCGGATATCTGGACAAGCTGCTCACCGAGAAGCTCGCCGCTCCCGGCGACGACGCGATGTCCGAGATGGCCGCCCGGGTCACCGCGGGCGAGATGACCCACACCGAAGCGGTCCACATGGGCGTCGCGATGCTCATCGCCGGCCACGAGACCACCGCGACCATGATCAGTCTCGGCACCCTCGCGCTGCTCCAGAACCCCGGGCAGCTGGACCTGCTCCGCGACAGCGACGACCCGAAGTTCGTCGCCGGCGCGGTGGAGGAACTCCTGCGCTATCTGTCGATCGTCCACTCCGGCCTGCGCCGGGTCGCCCGCGAGGACATCGAGATCGACGGTCAGCTCATCCGCGCGGGAGAGGGCGTCGTGGTGGAGATCTCCGCCGCCAACTGGGACTCGAACGCCTTCCCCGAGGCCGAGAAGCTCGACCTCACCCGCAACGCCCGGCAGCACAACGCGTTCGGCTTCGGCCCCCACCAGTGCCTGGGCCAGTCGCTCGCCCGCGTGGAGCTCCAGGTCGTCTACAGCACGCTCTACCGGCGCATCCCCACCCTGCGCCTGGCCACCCCGTTCGACGAGATCCAGTTCGAGGAGAGCGGCACCACCTACGGTGTCCGCGAGCTCCCCGTCACCTGGTAGCCACACCGCACCGGACAACCGCCACCCAGGACGAGGAACGAGGACAGAAGACCATGCATGTGGAAGTGGACGAACCGAAGTGTGTCTCGGCGGGCCTGTGCGTCATGAGCGCCCCCGACGTATTCGATCAGCGCGACGACGACGGCGTGGTGATCCTGCTCGAAAGTGACCCCGACGCCGCCCTCGACGAGGAGGTAAGGGAAGCCGCCGGCCTCTGCCCGGCCGCGGCGATCCGGCTGGTGGAGAAGTGAACCGCATCCTGGTCGTCGGTGCCTCGGCCGCCGGGCTCGCGGCGGCCGAGACGCTGCGCCGGGACGGGTACGACGGCGAGCTGACCCTCGTCGGCGACGAGCCGGACGCCCCCTACGACCGGCCGCCGCTCTCCAAGCAGATCCTCTCCGGGGAGTGGGAGCCGCACCGGCTGCCGCTGCGCCCCGAGGCCGACCTGGACGCACTCGGTCTCGACCTGCGCCTCGGGATCGGCGCCACCGGCCTCGACCTCGCCGCGCGTACGGTGCTGCTGGCCGACGGCTCCCGGGTGCCGTACGACGGCCTGATCGTGGCCACCGGGGTACGGCCGCGCCGGCTGCCCGGCGAGGGGCACGCGCATCTGCTCCGTACCCTCGACGACGCGCTGACCCTGCGGGACCGGCTGGGCCCCGGGCGGCGCCTGGTGATCGTCGGGGCAGGGTTCCTCGGCGCGGAGGCCGCCGCCGTGGCGCGGGGGCTCGGCTGCGAGGTCACCCTCCTCGAACCGGCGCCCGTGCCGCTGGCCCACGCGGTCGGCGAGGAGGTCGGCCGCGTCCTGTCGGGCGCCCACCTGGAGCACGGTGTGACACTGCGCACCGGGGTCACCGTCAGCGAGGTGACCGCCCGCGGGGTACTGCTCGCCGACGGTGAACTGGTCGAGGCCGACGAGGTGTTGGTGGCCATCGGCTCCGTACCCAACACCGAGTGGCTGGCGGACAGCGGCCTCACCGTCGACAACGGGCTGGTGTGCGACCAGTACAGCGCCGCCGCACCGGGGGTGTACGGCGCCGGGGACGTGGCCCACTGGCACAACCCGCTGTTCGGTACGCGGATGCGTATCGAGCACCGCACCAACGCGGCCGAGCAGGGCATGGCCGCCGCCCGCAACCTGCTGCACCCGGAGGCCCGCAAGCCGTTCGCACCGGTGCCGTACTTCTGGTCCGACCAGTACGACATGAAGGTCCAGGCGTTCGGATATCTGCGGGGCCACGAAGAAGTGACCGTGGTGGAAGGCGACTTGGACGAGCGCCGGTTCATGGTCGCGTACCGCACCGGCGACCGGCTGTCCGGCGTGCTCGCCGTCGGTCTGCCGCCGCGGGCGATCCGCCCCTGGCGGGCGGCCATCGCGTCCCGTACCGCGTGGGACGAGGCCGTACGGACGCCGGCGCCGGCCGCCGAGGTCGCATAGACCGCGGGGAGACCCGCACCGTCCGCCGGTCACCGGCCGGCGGACCCGGGGGCGCCGGAGTCAGGGCCCGGCGCCCCCGACCTTCAATCCAGCGCAGGGAGTTGCCCTCATGGTGGACCGTCAGCACACAGAGCCCCGCGACGTGGTCGTGGTCACGGGTGCGGGAGGCATGGGCGCGTCGATCGCGCGCCGGCTGGGCAGCGGACGGACCGTGATCCTCGCCGACGCCTCGGAACGGCAGCTCGACGTGACCGTCGGCGCGCTCACCGCCGAGGGATACGCGGTACGGGGCGTCGTCACCGATGTCTCCGACCGCGCCTCGGTCGAGAAGCTCGCGGCGACCGCGGCCGGCGAGGGCCGCGTGGCCGCCGTCGTCCACACCGCGGGACTCTCGCCCGCGACCGCGTCGGCCGCGGCGATCATCGACGTCAACATGACGGGTACGGCCCATGTGATCGACGTCTTCGAGACGGTGGCGACCCGCGGCACCTCGCTGGTGTGTATCTCCAGCATGGCCGGGCACTACGCGCAGATCGGCCGGGAGGACGAGTTCGCGCTCGCCACCACACCGACGGACCGGCTCACCGGACTCGGTGTCATCGCCGCCATCGGCGACGACGCGACCTCCGCGTACTGCGTCACCAAGCGCTCCAACCATCTGCGGGTGCAGGCCGCCGCGCTCGCCTGGAACCGCCTCGGTGCCCGGGTGAACACCGTCAGCCCGGGTGTCATCTCCACCGCGATGGCCAAGGCGGAGTCCGAGACGGCGTCCGGTGCGCACATGATGAAGATGCTGGAGGACTGCGGCGCGGGCCGCACCGGGACACCCGGGGAGATCGCCGACGCGGTCGCGTTCCTCACCGGCCCGGGATCGCTGTACATCACCGGTACGGATCTGCTGGTCGACGGCGGCCAGGCCGCCTGGATCCGCTGCCACCGTACGGCCTGACACCGCCCGGCGGTTCCGGCGCGTGTCAGGCGGCGCGCCGGGACCGCCACTCCCGTACCCCCGCGACCGCCAGCACCAGCGCCGTCGCGCCCAGGGACCACAGCAGCTGCGGACGTGCCGTGTCATCGGTCAGCATCAGCACGAACACCGCCGCCATCGCCAGCAGCGTCGCCCAGGTCAGCCAGGGGAAGAACCACATCCGCAGCAGGAGCAGCCGGTCCGGCAGCGCGGCCTGGATGTGCCGTCGCAGCCGCAGCTGCGAGACGGCGATCAGCGCCCAGACGAAGAGCAGCACCGCGCCGACCGCGTTGAGCATGTAGAGGAAGACCGAGTCCGGCCACTTGAGGTTCAGCAGCACCGACACGAAGCCGAACGCCACCGACGCCAGCACCGCCCGGCGCGGCACACCGCCGCCGCCCACCTTGAGCAGCGCCCTCGGCGCCTCGCCCCGCTCGGCCAGCGAGAAGACCATCCGTGACGAGCCGTACAGATTGGCGTTGAGTGCGGAGAGCAGCGCCACGAACACCACGATGTTCATGATCTGCCCGGCGGACGGCACACCGATCGAGTCGAGCACGGTGACGTACGGGCTCAGCCCCGCCCTCTGCGCCGTCCACGGCAGCACCGTCACGATCACCGCCATCGATCCGACGTAGAAGAAGAGAATCCGGAACGTCGCGCTGCGCACCGCCCGCGACACCGACCGCACCGGATCGTCCGACTCGGCCGCCGCGATCGTGACGACCTCCAGACCGCCGAAGGCGAAGATCACCGCGAGCACCCCCGAGATCACACCGTGCCAGCCGCCCGGCAGAAAGCCGCCCTGCCCGGTGAGATGGGTGAGACCGACCGGTGAGGTGTCCGGCAGGACCCCGAGGATCGCGAGCAGCCCGAGGACCAGGAACGCGACGATCGCGGCCACCTTCATGATCGCGAACCAGAACTCGAACTCGCCGAAGTTCTTCACGGTGATCAGGTTCGCGCCGGTGAACACGACCATGAAGAGCAGCACCCACGCCCACTGCGGCACCGAAGGCACCCACCCGTGCGCGATCCCCGCCGCCCCCGTCGCCTCCACCGCGAGCACGACCACCAGCAGGAACCAGTACAGCCAGCCCACGGTGAACCCGGCCCACCGCCCGAGCGCCCGCTCGGCGTGCACGGAGAACGAACCCGACGCCGGCAGCGCGACCGACATCTCGCCCAGCATCCGCATCACACACATCGCGAGCGCGCCCGCGATCAGATACGAGACGACGATCCCGGGCCCGGCCACCGCGATCCCGGCGCCCGATCCGACGAAGAGCCCGGCCCCGATGACCCCGCCGAGCCCGAGCATGGTCAGATGCCGCTGTTTCAGCCCTCCGGCGAGCGGTTCGGCGGGTGACTCGGCCGGCGACTGCGGCCCGGATGCTATGTCGTGCATGTGCGGTCAGACTGCTTTCGTGGGGGTACGGGAGGTGGACGCCCCAGTCTCCCCGGGCGCCGCCCTCGCTGGCAAAGTCATATACGCGGCGCGCCCGGCGATGAGTTTCCGCCGCCGCGACGGTCGGAATCAGCAGCGGGCGGAGACCGCCCCGCGCACCCGACGTGGAGGAGAGAACGATGCCCCGGATCACACCCAACCTCTGGTTCGACACCGAGGGCGAGGAAGCCGCGGAGTTCTACGTGTCCGTCTTCCCGAACTCGCGGATCCGCCACATCTCGTACTACGGGGAGGCCGGTCCCGGGCGGGCCGGCACCGTGCTGACCGTGGACTTCGTCCTCGACGGCCAGGCGTACACCGCGATCAACGGCGGCCCGCAGTTCACCTTCGACGAGGCGATCTCGCTCTCGATCGCCTGCGCGGACCAGGAGGAGGTCGACTACTACTGGAACACACTCTCCGCCGGCGGCGAGGAGGGCCCCTGCGGCTGGCTGAAGGACCGCTACGGCCTGTCGTGGCAGGTGGTGCCCGACGCCATGGCCGAGCTGCTCGGCGGCCCGGACCAGGAGCGCGCCCAGCGGGCCATGAAGGCCATGCTCGGCATGAAGAAGCTGGACATCGCGGCGCTGCGGGCCGCCGCCGACCCGGCCCCCTGACCGGGGCGGGCGGGGCCCTCCCGCCGGGCCGGGCGCCGGGTGGGCGGGGCCCTGTCCCGAGGGGCGGGGTCACGAGATATCTTGATGTCGAGCAATGTTGCAGACGTGGAGCGGAGCACCCGGTGACTGACTCGACCATCATCTATACGCACACCGACGAGGCCCCGGCCCTGGCGACGTATTCCTTCCTGCCGGTGGTCGAGGCCTACGCCTCGACGGCCGGGGTCGCCGTGGAGAGCCGTGACATCTCCCTGGCCGGACGGATCATCGCCGCCTTCCCCGAGTTCCTCGAGGAGAGCCGCCGGATCGACGACGCGCTCGCGGAGCTGGGCGAGCTGGCCAGGACCCCCGGTGCGAACATCATCAAGCTGCCGAACATCTCGGCCTCGATCCCGCAGCTGAAGGCGGCCGTCGCCGAACTCCAGCAGCAGGGATACACACTGCCGGACTACCCGGACGACCCGAAGACCGACGAGGACCGCGATGTCCGCGCGCGGTACGACAAGATCAAGGGCAGCGCCGTCAACCCGGTGCTGCGCGAGGGCAACTCCGACCGCCGGGCCCCGGCGGCCGTGAAGAACTACGCCAAGGCCCACCCGCACCGCATGGGCGCCTGGAGCCCCGAGTCGAAGACGAACGTCGCCACCATGAGCGCCGACGACTTCGCCTCCACCGAGAAGTCCGTGGTCATCGCCGAGGACGGCACCCTGCGTATCGAGCTGGTGGCCGAGGACGGCTCCACCACCGTGCTGCGCGAGTCGGTGCCGGTCCTGGCGGGCGAGATCCTCGACGCGTCGGTGCTGCGCGTGGCCGCGCTGCGTACGTTCCTCACCGCGCAGATCGCCCGCGCCAAGGCCGAGGGCGTGCTGTTCTCCGTACACCTGAAGGCCACGATGATGAAGGTCTCCGACCCGATCATCTTCGGCCATGTCGTCCGGGCCTTCTTCCCGAAGACCTTCGCCGCGTACGGCGAGACCCTCGCCGCCGCGGGACTCAGCCCCAACGACGGCCTCGGCGGCATCCTCAAGGGCCTGGAGACACTGCCCGACGGCGACGCGATCAAGGCGTCCTTCGACGCCGAGATCGCCGAGGGCCCCGCGCTGGCCATGGTCGACTCCGACAAGGGCATCACCAACCTGCACGTGCCGAGCGATGTCATCGTCGACGCCTCCATGCCGGCCATGATCCGCACCTCCGGCCACATGTGGGGCCCGGACGGCCAGGAGGCCGACACCCTCGCGGTGCTGCCGGACCACAGCTACTCCGGCGTCTACCAGACCGTCCTCGACGACTGCCGCGCCCACGGCGCCTTCGACCCGTCGACGATGGGCTCGGTGCCCAACGTCGGCCTGATGGCGCAGAAGGCCGAGGAGTACGGCAGCCACGACAAGACCTTCGAGATCCCGGCCGCCGGCACGGTCCGCCTGGTCGACGCCGCCGGCACCACCGTCCTGGAGCAGACCGTCGCCGCCGGTGACATCTTCCGCGCCTGCCAGGCCAAGGACGCCCCGATCCGCGACTGGGTCAAGCTCGCCGTCACCCGCGCCCGCGCCACCGGCGTCCCGGCCGTGTTCTGGCTCGACGAGAACCGCGCGCACGACGCGCAGCTCATCGGCAAGGTCAAGGCGTACCTGCCGGAGCACGACACCGAGGGCCTCCGGATCGAGATCATGTCCCCGGTCGACGCGACGGCGTTCTCCCTGGAGCGCATCCGCCGCGGCGAGGACACCATCTCCGTCACCGGCAACGTGCTGCGCGACTACCTGACGGACCTCTTCCCGATCCTGGAGCTGGGCACCAGCGCCAAGATGCTCTCCGTCGTCCCGCTGATGAACGGTGGCGGACTGTTCGAGACCGGCGCCGGCGGCTCCGCGCCCAAGCACGTCCAGCAGCTCGTCAACGAGAACTACCTGCGCTGGGACAGCCTGGGCGAGTTCTTCGCGCTCGCGGCCAGCTTCGAGCACCTCGCGCAGACCACGGACAACGCGCGCGCCCAGGTGCTCGCCGACACCCTGGACCGCGCCACCGGCACCTTCCTCAACGAGGACAAGTCGCCCAGCCGCCGCGTCGGCGGCATCGACAACCGCGGCAGCCACTTCTACCTCGCGCTCTACTGGGCCCAGGAGCTGGCCGCGCAGAGCGACGACGTACAGCTCGCGGCGGCGTTCGAGGCGTTCGCCAAGACGCTCACCGAGCAGGAGAGCACCATCGTCGGCGAGCTGAACGCCGTACAGGGCTCGCCGGCCGACATCGGCGGCTACTACCAGCCCGACCCGGCCAAGGCCGCGGCCGTGATGCGCCCGTCCGCCACGCTCAACCAGGCGCTCGCCACGCTCGCCTGATCCGCACGGAGACACACCGAAGGGCGGTCGCCCGGGACTTCCCCCCGGGCGACCGCCCTTCGCCGTGCGCGCGTACGCGGCTCATGGCTCAGAAGAACACGCCGCACCGCAGCAGGACGTTCGCGTACGGCCGCGCCTCACCCGTCCGTACGACCAGCCGCGCGCCCGCCGACAGCTCCTTCAGCTCGGTGTGTGTGACGAACCGCAGGTCCGGCAGGTCCGCCAGCAGCGCCGCCGCCGCCGGATTCGCCTCCCGCACCTCGCCCGCCGCCGTCGCGCCCTCCACCACCAGCTCGGCCAGCAGCCCGCCCAGCACCTCGGCGAACGACGGCACCCCGGCCACGAACGCCAGGTCCACCACGCGCGGGCCCGCCGGGACCGGCATCCCCACGTCACACACCAGGACCCCGTCCCCATGGCCCAACTCGGCCAGCGCGCCCGCCAGATGGCGGTTCAGAATCCCGGACCTCTTCATCGCTCCACCGCTTCCCCGCCCGCGGCGCCGGTCAGCGCCGCCACCTCCGCCGCCGTCGGGAAGGACGCCTGCGCACCCTCCTTGGTGACGGCCGCCGCCCCCACCCGCGCCGCGTAGCGCGCCGCGTCCGCCAGCCCCTCGCCGGCGCTCAGACGCCAGGCCAGCGCCGCCGTGAACGCGTCACCCGCGCCCGTCGTGTCCACGGCCCGCACCCGTACGGACGCCACCCGCTCCGTCCCACCGGCGTCCGCCACCAGCGCGCCCCGCTCGCCCAGTGTGATCACCACCGACCGCGGACCGAGCGCCAGCAGCGCCCGTGCCCACTCCTCGGGACCGTCACCCTCGCGCGCCCCGGGCGCCTCCGGGGTCCGGCCGAGCACCACCCGTACCTCGTGCTCGTTGAGGATCAGCGGATCGCACGCCGCGAGGATCCCGGCCGGCAGCTCCACCGGGGGAGACGGATTGAGGACGAAGCGCGTGCCGGGCGCCAGCGTCCGCACCACCTCGGCGACCGTCTCCAGCGGGATCTCCAGCTGTACGGAGACGACCCGCGCCGCCCGCAGCCGGTCGCCCGCGTCCGCGACGTCCGCCGGGGACAGCCGGGCGTTGGCACCCGGCGACACCACGATGCTGTTGTCCCCCGACGGGTCCACGGTGATCACCGCGACCCCGGTGGGCGCGCCGCCGCAGAGCACCCCGGTGGTGTCGACGCCCGCCGCGCGCTGCGAGTCGAGCAGCAGCCGGCCGTGCGTGTCGTCGCCGACCCGGGCCAGCAGGGCCGTACGGGCGCCGAGGCGGGCGGCGGCGACCGCCTGGTTCGCGCCCTTGCCGCCGGGATGGAGGGCCAGGTCCGAGCCGA
Organism: Streptomyces sp. NPDC093109; assembly: GCF_040701725.1. Lineage (NCBI taxonomy): Bacteria > Bacillati > Actinomycetota > Actinomycetes > Kitasatosporales > Streptomycetaceae > Streptomyces > Streptomyces sp. NPDC093109. The sequence continues at coordinate 125,740 of NZ_JBFBEZ010000011.1, read as the reverse complement.
GCACGGTCTCACCCGCGCCGGGGCGCCGTTCGACGCCGATCACCAGGTCGGCGTTGGCCGACCCTACGACCAGCAGGTCGTAGTCGTACATCACTGTCTCTTTCCGTCGTGGGGCGGACTCGCGGAGGCACCCGGGGGTGCGTGCGGTGGGTGTGCGGTGGGTGTGCGGTGGTGTGCGGTGGTGTGCGGTCAGGAGAAGTCGGCGACATTCTCCGCCGTGACCACCTTGACCGGCACCTTCACCTGGGCGGTCAGCTTCTTGTCGTCCACCGCCTTGATCGCGTTGAGCACCGCCAGCCGGCCCAGCTCCTTCGGCTGCTGCGCCACCGACGCGTACAGGGTGCCCGCCGCGACCGCCTTCAGCCCGTCGGGCGTCCCGTCGAAGCCGACGACCGGCACCGAGGTGCCCGCCTTGGCACCCAGCGCCTTGACCGCGCCCAGCGCCATCTCGTCGTTCTCGGCGAACACACCGTTCACATCGCTGTGCGCCTGGAGCAGGTTCGTCATCACATCGAGGCCCTTGGTCCGGTCGAAGTCCGCGGGCTGCTGGGCGACCACCTCGATACCGGGGTACGCCTTGATGCCCTCGGCGAAGCCCTGGCCGCGCTCACGGCTGGCCGAGGTGCCCGCGGTGCCCTGAAGGACCACGACCTTCCCCTTGCCGCCGAGCTTCTCCGCCAGCGCCCGCGCCGCCTGCCGGCCGCCCGCCACATTGTCGGAGGCGACGAGCGTCGCGAGGTCCGCCTTGGTCACCCCGCGGTCGGCCGCGACCACCGGGATGCCCGCCTTGTTGGCGGCGCGTACGGAGGGGCCCGCCGCGTCCGAGTCGACCGGGTTGATGATCACCGACGACATACCGCCGCTGGTGAAGTTCTGTATCTGATTGGCCTGTTGGGACGCGTCGTTCTGCGCGTCCGTGACCGTCAGATCGACACCCTGCGCCTTCGCCTCGGCCTGTGCGCCCTCCTTCAGCTGGACGAAGAAGGGGTTGTTGAGTGTGGAGACGGACAGCCCCAGCCTGGTCGTGCCACCCGAGGACGAGCCGCCGTTCCACAGCGAGATGCCGCCCAGGATCGCGGCCACCAGCACGGCGGCCACCGTGTACTGGACCGTACGGGCCCGCTTGCCGCCCGAACCGCCCCCGCCCGAAGCCTCGTTGGCGGCAGGCGTCGACCCGGCGCGGCGGCGTACGGTGTCCAGCAGCACCGCCAGCGCGATCACCACACCGATGACCACCTGCTGCCAGAACGCCGACACCGACAGCAGATTGAGGCCGTTGCGCAGCACCGCGAGGATCAGCGCGCCGATGAGCGTCCCGGACGCCTTACCGACCCCGCCGGAGAGACTGGCGCCGCCGATGACGACCGCCGCGATCGCGTCGAGCTCGTACCCCTGCGCGGCCTGCGGCTGCGCCGAGGTGAGCCGGGAGGCGAGGACGATACCCGCGACGGCGGCGAAGAGCCCCGACAGCGCGTAGACGGCGACCTTCTGCCGCTTGACCCGCAGCCCGGACAGCCGCGCCGCCTCCTCGTTGCCACCGATCGCGTACATCGACCGGCCGAGGTAGCTGCGGTTCAGGATCACCGCGGTGATCAGCCCCATCACGACCATCACCAGCACCGGCACCGGCAGCCATCCGCCGAGTGTGTCGCCGAGGTGGGAGACGGAGTCGGGGAAGGCGATCGGGGAGCCCTGCGAGATCACCAGCGAGAGCCCGCGGCCCACCGACAGCATCGCCAGCGTCGCGATGAACGGCGGCAGTTTGCCGTACGAGACGAGCGCGCCGTTGACCAGACCGCAGGCCACACCGGTGACCACGGCCAGCACGACCGCCAGCACCACCGGCACGCCCTCGGAGGTCGCGGCCCACGCCAGCACGGTCGCGGAGAGCGCCGCCACCGAACCCACCGACAGGTCGATGCCCGCCGAGACGATGACGAAGGTGACACCGAAGGCGAGGATCGCCGTGACGGCGGCCTGCACACCGACGTTGAGCAGGTTCTGCGTGGTGAGGAAGTCGCCGGACAGCAGCGACATCGCCACCACCAGGACCACCAGGGCGCTCAGCGCGCCGTTGTCGAGGAGTACGCGGCGGATCGCCGAGGCGCCACCGGCACCGTCTGTCTTCTTGAGCGTGTCAGTGGCCACGGGAGCCCTCCACCCCTTCGTCGTCCGTTGTGCGGGTCGTGTCGTCGTCGCCCGTGGTGCGGGCCGTGTCCGTCGCGCCGACGGCGAGCGCCATCACCGCGTCCTGCGTCGCCTCGTGCGCGGCGAGTTCACCGGCCAGCCGGCCCTGGGCCATCACCAGCACCCGGTCGCTCATACCGAGCACCTCGGGCAGATCGCTGGAGATCATCAGCACCGCGTGCCCGGCGTCGGTCAGCGCGTTGATCAGCTCGTAGATCTCGACCTTCGCGCCGACGTCGATACCGCGCGTCGGCTCGTCGAGGATCAGCACCTTCACCTCGGCGAGCAGCCACTTGCCGATGACGACCTTCTGCTGGTTGCCACCGGACAGGGTGCCCACCCGCTGGCCGAGGCCGGTCATCCGCACCCCGAGCCGCTCCGCGATCCGCTCGGCGGCGGTGTGCTGTGCCTTGCGGTCCACCAGCCCGCCGCGGGTCGCCGCGCGCAGGGTGACCAGGCCGAGGTTCTCCGCCACGGAGGCGTCCAGCAGCAGGCCCTGCCCCTTGCGGTCCTCCGGTACGAGCCCGATCCCGGCGGCCAGCGCCGCGCTCACGTCGTGGCCCGGCAGGGCCGCGCCCGCGACCCGTACCGTACCGGCGTCGTAGTGGTCGGCGCCGAACACCGCCCGGACGACCTCGGTACGGCCCGCGCCCACCAGCCCGGCGATGCCCACGACCTCACCGGCGCGCACCTCGAACCCGATGTCGTGGAAGACCCCTTGACGGGTCAGCCCGGCGACGCTGAGCAGCGGCTCGCCGGCCTCGGCGGCCCGGCGCGGATACTGCTGGTCGATGGAGCGGCCCACCATCAGCCGGACGAGTTCGTCCTCGGGGGTCGACGCGGGCACCTGGTCCACACTACGGCCGTCGCGCAGCACGGTGACCCGGTCGCCGAGCGCGGCGATCTCCTCCAGATGGTGGGTGATGAAGACGATGGCCACCCCGTCCTCGCGCAGCCTGCGCACGATCCGGAAGAGCTTCTCGACCTCCCCGGAGGTCAGCACGGCGGTCGGCTCGTCCATGATCAGGACCCGCGCGTCCAGGCTGAGCGCCTTGGCGATCTCGACCATCTGGAGCCGGGCGATGCCCAGTTCACGGACGAGCGTCCGCGGGGAGGTGGCCACCCCGACGCGCTCCAGCAGCTCGGCCGCGTCGGCGTACATCTTCTTGCGGTCGATCATGCCGAAGCGGCGCGGCTGGCGGCCCAGGAAGATGTTCTCGGCCACCGTCAGCTCGGGCACCAGGTTGAACTCCTGGTAGATGGTGGCGATGCCGAGCCGTTCGGCGTCCTGCGCGCCGTGGATCCGTACCTCCTGGCCGTCGACGAGCACCCGCCCGGCGTCCGGCCGGTAGGCACCGGAGAGCATCTTGATCAGGGTGCTCTTGCCGGCGCCGTTCTCGCCGAGCAGGACATGCACCTCGCCCCGGCGCAGATCGAAGTCGACGCTGTCGAGCGCGACCACGCCGGGGAAGGTCTTGCGTATCCCCTCGATACGCAGCAACTCGTCCGGATGGCTCACGGGTTGCTCCTTCGTACGGTGGTGTGCGGATGCGGATGCGGAGGTGTCTGTGGGTGCGGGCGCGGGTCTCCTGCCGGGCCCGGCGCGCCGCAGGAGCGGCGTACGACGAGCCGGGCGGGCAGTGTCACGGAGTCGGGAGTGCGGCCGTCGATGCGTTCGACCAGCGCCCGTACGGCGGCCCGGCCCAGCTCCTCGGTGGGCTGGGCGATGGCGGTGATCGGTGGATCGGTGTGGACGAACCACGGGATGTCGTCGAAGGCGGCCAGCGCGATGTCACCGGGGACGCTGAGCCCCCGGGCGCGGATCGCGTCCAGCGCGCCGAGCGCCATCAGGTTGTCCGCGGCGAACACGGCGTCCGGCGGCTCCGGCAGATCGAGGAAGCGCTCGGCGGCCCGCCGCCCGCTCTCCGCCTGGAAGTCGCCCTGGCCGATGTACGCGTCCGGCAGCGCCACCCCGTGCTCGCGCAGCGCCGCGCGGAAGGCGTCGACGCGCTCGCTGCCGGTGGTGGTGGCCGCGGGACCTGCGATGATCGCCAGCCGCCGGTGGCCGAGCCGCAGCAGATGGGCGACCAGGTCCGCGACGGCGCCGCGCCCGTCGGCCCGTACCACCGGCACCTTCACGCCCGGCACCCAGCGGTCCACGAAGACGATCGGCGTCCCGGCGCGGACCGCGTCCGGTATCAGCGGCGAGCCGGGGTCGGTGGGCGAGAGCAGCAGCCCGTCGATCCGGCGGTCCAGCAGGGTGCGGACGTGGTGGTCCTGAAGCTCGGGTTGCTCGTCGGCGTTGCCGATGATCACGCTGTAGCCGAGCGCCCGGGCCTCTTCCTCGACGGCGCGGGCGAGGGCGGTGAAGTACGGGTTGAGCACATCGCTGATGACCAGCCCCAGGGTGCGGGTCTGGTCGGTGCGCAGGGAGCGGGCCACGGCGTTGGGCCGGTAGCCGAGCGCGGCCACGGCGGCGAGGACCCGGGCCCGCGCGGCCGGGCTGACCGACGGATGGCCGTTGAGCGCGCGCGACACCGTGGCGACGGACACACCGGCCTCGGCTGCGACATCCTTGATGCCTGCCATCGATCGGTCCACCTCCTTGTGGAATCGATTACAAGGAGGATTGGAAACGATTACACGGAGCGTGGCAAGGGCCCGGAGACATTCCGAGACCGGATCGTGATGGAGGCGGTGCGATGGGGTGCGGTGTGCTTGTCCCCACCGCGCCGCCCCGGTGTGCTGTGGTGGGCGGGGGGTTCAGGCCAGGGGCCGCGCGCCCTTGATGGCGACGCGCTGCCCGTACCGCTGGTGCGGGTAGTAGTCCCAGGTCGCGTGGTGCTGAAGGCAGCGGTTGTCCCAGAACACCAGGGTGCCCGGCGTCCAGCGGACCCGGCAGGTCAGCAGCGGGGTACGGGCGATGTGCGCGAACAGCATGTCGAGCACGGCCCGGCTCTCGTTCGGTGTCAGCCCGGTCAGGTGCGAGGTGTAGGCGCCGTTGACGAACAGCAGCGGACGACCGGTCTCGGGATGCCTTACCACCACCGGGTGTTCGTTCTTCGGGACGTCGTACTCGGGCGGCGGTGTGACACCGCCCCAGGGCAGCAGCCCGTCGTGCACCGCCGTCATGCCGTCGAGGAACGCCTTCATCGGCGGCGACAGCAGCTCGTACGCCAGATGCATGTTGGCGAACAGGGTGTCGCCGCCGCTGCCGATCTCCGGGGTGCGGGTGATGTAGAGCATCGAGCCGAGCGACGGCTCCGCGTCGGCGGTGCCGTCGGAGTGCCAGCCGTCCCCGGCCACGGCGCGCGACGCGCCGCCGGCGCTGATCTCCAGGATGTGCGGGTCGGACCCTTCGACCGGCAGTGTCACGGGATGCAGCTCTCCGAAGTGGCCCGCGACGCGCTTGTGATCCTCGCCGGTCAGCTCCTGGTCACGGAAGACCAGCACATGGTGGAGGTGGAAAGCCCGCTTCAGTTCCGCCACTTGGGTGTCCGACAGCTTCTCCGAGAGATCGATCCCGGACACCTCGGCCCCGGTCACCGGGGTCAGCGGAGCGACACCGATGGTCTCGTAGACCTCCGGGGGCCGGGTGGTGATGCGTTCCATCGCGTCGAGTGCGTACTGTTCCATGAGGTCTCCCGCGGTGTGTGTCGGTGTGTGAAGGCGTGGAGCGGCCCGTTCACGTCGAGTTGACCGTTCCGGCCACGGCCGCCACGTACGGCGCTCCGAGAACGCCGTAGTGGGTGGTGTCCAGGTACTGGCAGTCGGTCAGGTCCGGCAGATGCGCCTGCCACAGCCGCCGCCGCTCGTCCGGCGTACCGGTCGTGGGCAGTCCTTCCGCCGGTGTGTTCGCCAGCCACAGCCGGCTCGGTGTGCGGGACAGCCGGGGCAGCTCGTACTGGACCATCGCGGCCACATTGGCCCGGCAGCAGTGCGCCAGCCGCTCGGCGTACTCCTGCGCGCGAGGCCCGGCCGACCGGGCCGTGCCCGTGCCCACGCCCACGCCCGAGCCCGCGCTGCTCAGCTCATGGGCGAAGACCGCTTCGAACCCGCCCTCGTCGTACGTACCGAAAACCGGTCCGGCGTCCGGCGGCGGCGGATCGAGCAGATACAGCCCGGCCACCGGCTCGCCCGCCGCCTCGGCCTCGGCGGCCATCCCCAGCGCCGCCCAGCCGCCGAACGACCAGCCGGCCAGCCGCCGGCGCCACTGCCCGGCGGGGAAGCGCGCCGCGAGCGCCGCGTGGTAGCGGCGGGCCCGCTCGGCCAGGGACCAGGCGGGCAGCTCGGGGCGGCGCAGCGCCGGGTCCGCGATGAGGCAGACGGTCAGGCGCGGATCGAGCGCCGACACCAGCGCCCGGTACGCCTGGATGTCGCCGCCGACCGGATGGACCAGGCAGAGCAACTCGCGCCCGTCGCCCTCCTGCCAGATCTCCAGCTCCACCGGATCGCCGGTGGCGGACCGTATCTCCGCGGCCGGCCGCGTCTCCTCGTCCAGCCGTGCCAGTACGTCGGCGAGGCTGGCCCGGTGGTTGAGCTGGGACAGCTCGATGTCCACCCCGAAGAGCCGTTTCACCTCGCCGATCAGATCCAGCAGTGTCAGCGAGTCGGCGCCCAGGTCGTAGAGCGAGGCGTCCGGGTCGAGTTGCTCCAGACCGAGCCAGTCGCGCAGCCACTCCGTGAGCTGTTCGACGAGCTGTTCGGTGGGGGATGGCGTGGTGGTCGCGGTGGTTGTGGTTGTGGTTGTGGTGGTTACGGGTACGGCGGTGGCGGGCGGCGCGTAGAAGTCGCGGGCCCGTTCGACGGGGGTCGTGGACACCAGCAGCTGCGGCAGCTGGAGCCGCAGTGCCCGGGCGAACACCCGCTGCCCTTCCGCCACATCGAGTCCGACCGCCAGATGCTCCTGATGGCGTGCGTCCGTCCGCAGGGCGTGGCGCGCCATACCCACCTCGCGCCAGATGTCCCAGTCCACCCCGATCCGCAGTGTGGCTTCGGCAGCGTCGGGCCGGAGCCGTGCGAAGCCGTCCAGCAGACCGTTGGCGGCGGCGTAGTCGAGCTGCCCGACACCGCCGAACTGCGCCGACATCGACGAGCAGTAGACCGCGAGTGCGGGACGACGGAGCTGGATCAGCCGCTCGGTCAGCAGGGCGCCGCGCACTTTGCCCGCAGTCGCCCGCCGCATCGCCTCGGGGTCCCGGTGGGTGATCAGGCCGCCGGACGCCACCCCCACCGCGTGGATCACACTGTCGAGGCGAGGGGCGATACGGCCGATCCTGGCCAGGACCGTATCCACCGGGGTCTCGGCGAGATCGGCGTCGACCAGCTCGATACGGTCGGCCCACCGCGACAGCGCGGCCGGCACGCGCGGGTGCCGGGACAGCAGGACCACCCGGCAGTCCGTCCCCTCCAGCAGCCAGGCCGCGAGGGCGGAGCCGATACCGCCCGTGCCGCCCAGCAGGAGATGGACACCGCCTTCGTCCAGGAGGGACGGGAGACCGGCCGCGGGGGACGCCTCCACCGGTAGCAGCGCCTGCTGCCACCAGTACCCCTGGCGGAGCGCGAGCCGCCGGGGCAGCGGCGGAGTGGCTTCGGTGCCGTCGGCGATTGCGGTGGCCCGGGCGGCGGTGTCCGCGGCAGGTGTTCCGGCCAGCAGTGCGGCCAGCGGCGCCACCCACACCGCCGGGTCGGCGCCGGGCAGGTCCAGCCAGTGGCCCTCGGTGCCACGCTCCTGCGGCGCGACCTCGCAGACGCCCGCGAGCAGCCCCGCTTCGGGCCGGTCCACGACACCCTCGACCGGCTGCGCCCCGTACGACAGCCACCAGGGCCGCAGTTGTGGCGGCCGGTCCATCCCGGCCACGGCCGTCAGCAGCGCCGCCGGTGTGTCGACACACGCCCAGTGGGCGCGCTCCAGTGTGTCCTCGCCGACGGGGCCCTCGATGGCCAGGGGCAGCGCGTGCAGCCAGTCGATTCGGACCTGCCCGCTGCCGCTCCACGCGCTGTACGGCGGGCCGGTCAGGGCGTCGAGCAGCTGCCGCAGTGAGACCGGATCGGCCGGGTCGACCTCGTACGTGCCGTCCGCGAGCCGGGCGAACGTCCCGGCCGCCGCGACGCGTACCACCCGGGCGTACGCCGCTTCGAAGAGCCGCGTCGTCTCCCGGTCCTGCGGGCCGGACGCCGTCAGTACCACCAGCAGTTCCGGCAGCTCCGGACCGCCCAGGACGCGCGGGCCGGCCGTCCGCGCCCCGGGTACGGTGGCGGCGCGGCCGCGGCGTACCCAGTGCGGCTGGTGCAGCCAGTCGGACTCGGGCAGCCGCCCGCGCCGCTCCTCGGCGGCTCCGGTTTCGGCTCCGGTTCCGATTCCGGATCCGGTTCCGGCTTCGATTCCGGTGACGGTTCCGGGTGTGGCGCGCTCGAAGTCGTAGTCGGCCAGATCGAAGGCGGGCGGCGGGAAGTCCCACGGCGCCTGCGCGGGCCCCGGGTGCCAGGCGATCCGCTCACCGGCCAGCCACGCGGCGGTCAGCGCCGCCGCCGTCCGGTCCCCGGCGGGCCGTGTCTCCTCGCCCGGGACCGTCTCCACCACGTCCGCCACGGCCGCCGTACGCAGCCATGCGACGGCGTCGGCCGCGTCCGCGCACACCGCGCCCATCCGCAGCCGGCCTGCCGGGCGTCCGGCCTGGAGGTGCCGCAGCACCTGGCCGTACGCCTGCGGACGTTCGGTGAGGTAGTCGGCGACGCGGGCGGCGTCGGCGCGCAGCGCCGCCTCGCTGTCGCCGGAGAGCAGCAGACAGTCCGGGGACGCGGGAGGACCGGCCGGGGGCGTGTTGTCGGCGGCCTCCAGGATCAGATGGGCGTTGGTGCCGCCGATCCCGAAGCTGCTCACCGCCGCCACCCGGTCCCGGCCGGCCGGCCAGGGCGCGGCCTCCGCCGGGAAGCGGAACGGCGCGGCGTCCGCGCCGATCCGCGGATTGGGCTGCCGGAAGCCGACGTTGGGCGGAATGACCCCGTGGTGGACCGCGAGCACCGCCCGGACCAACCCCACCACGCCGGCGGCGGCGCCGAGATGGCCGATCTGGCTCTTCACGGAGGACAGCGCGCACCCGCCGCCGGCATTCAGCCCGTTGTCGTTGCCGCTGTCGCCGCCGCTCGCCGCCTCCAGCCCGAACGCCTGCCGCAGCGCGCCGACTTCGACCGGATCGCCGAGCCGCGTACCGGTGCCGTGCGCCTCCACGTACCCCAGTTCGGAGGCGGAGCGGCCACTGCGGCGCAGCGCCGTGCGGATCACCTCCCGCTGCCCCGGCAGTGAGGGTGCGCTGTAACTGAGCTTGGCGGAACCGTCGTTGTTGAGCGCGGATCCGGTGATCACCGCGTACACGGTGTCACCGTCACGCCGCGCGGCCCGCAGTGTCTTGAGCACCACCACACCGACGCCACTGGCCCCGATGGTGCCGTCGGCGTCGTCGCTGAACGGCCGGCAGTACCCGTCCGGGGAGAGGATGTGCTGCGGCCGGTACCGGTAACCGTCGCTCAGCGTCGTGTCGACGAGGACGCCCCCGGCCAGCACGGTCCCGGCGTCGCCCTGGCGCAGCATTCCGGCCGCGACATGGACCGCCACCAGCGAACTGGCGCAGGCCGCCTGCACGGTGAAGGCGGGCCCGGTCAGCCCGAGGTGGTACGCAGTCTTGGTGGCGAGGAAGTCCTTGTCGTGGTGGAGGGCCAGCTGGAATCGGTCGGGCAGCCGTTCGGGGTCGGCCTCGCGGAGCATGGACTGGAAGTACGTGTTCTCGCCGCACCCCGCGACCAGCCCGATCCCACGCCCGTCCGGATCGGCGATCCCGGCGTGGGCCAGCGCCTCGGCACAGCTCATCATCAGATGACGCTGCTGCGGGTCCATCAGCCGCGCCTCCGCCGGACCGATGCCGAACCGGCGCGGGTCGAAGGAGAGCGGTCCGTCCAACAGGCTGCGGGCGCCCACGAGTCCGTCGGCGGCGTCGAAGTGCTCGATGCCCCGGCCGTTCTCGTTCACCATCGCCCAGAAGCCGGCCAGATCGTTGGCGCCGGGCAGCCGTACCGCCATGCCGACGACGGCCACGGGCTCATCGGCGGACCCGGCGATCCCGGCGTCGCCGGGGCCTTCGGTGTTTCCGGCGGCGCGATCGTCCCGTACAGCCTGGGCCGTGCCGGAGGCGTCCAGGAAGCGGGCGAGCCGGCGGATGGTGACGTGCTCGAAGAGATCGGGGATCGTCAGCGGCAGATCCAGCTCGGCCGTGCAGCGCAGATGGAAGCGCATCAGATCGAGACTGGAGGCGCCCGCGTCGAAGAAGCGCTGGTCACGCCCGACGGGCCGGCCGATCACCTCCTCGAACAGCGCCGACAGCCGTGCCTCGCGCGCCGACAGCTCCGGTACGGCGGTGGCGGTGCGGGAGCCGGTGGTGTCACCCGACCCGGGGGCCTGCCCCTGTCCCAGCTCCTCCCCGGGGGCGCTCAGCGCCGCCCGCCGGTCCAGCTTGCCGCTGGGGGTGCGGGGCAGCTCTGTCAGCCGCCGGAACCGGTCGATCCGTACGTACGCGGGGAGCAGCGGCGCCAGATGTTCCGCCAGCTCCGCCGCCGTCGGCTCGGGCTCCCCGTCGCGGCACTGGACACACGCCGCCAGTCGCTCGCCGTCCCGTACGACCACGGCGTTGACGAGCGCCGGATGGCGCAGCAGCGCCGCCTCGACCTGGCCCAACTCCAGCCGGTGGCCGCTCAGTTTGATCTGCTGGTCGTCCCGGCCCAGATAGTGCAGCAGCCCCTGCCGGTCGAACCGCGCCCGGTCGCCGCTGCGGTAGAACACGCCCAGTCCTGGCAGTTCGACGAAGTGTTTCTCGTTGAGCGCGGGATCGTTCGCGTAGCAGGGAGCCGCCATCGGCCCGCCGATCAGCAGCCGGCCCGGGCAGCCGGGCGGTACGGCCTGATCGGCGTCGTCGACGACCCGCAGCCAGGCGCCCACCACCGGGCGGCCGATCGCGGGCCGGGCCGGCCAGTGCGCCGGATCCCCGTCGAGGCACAGCGCGCTGACCACATGGGTCTCGGTCGGGCCGTAGTGGTTGAAGAGCCGCGCGCCGGAGAGACCGGCGAACCAGCGGCGGATCGCGTCCGTGCACACCAACTGCTCACCGGCGGTGACGACATCGCGCAGCCGCGACGGGTAGCGGCCCAGATGGACGCCGTGCTCGGCCAGGAGCTGGAGTGCCACGTACGGCATGAAGACCCGTTCGGCGCCCGACGCTTCGAGGTGCGCCAGCAGAGCCGGGACGTCCTGCCGCAGGCCGGGCCTGGCCAGATGCAGGGTGCCGCCGCCGCACAGGGTGGAGAAGATCTCCTGGAACGACACGTCGAAGGAGAGCGCCGAGAACTGCGCGGTGACCGCGCCGTCCGGCAGACCGCCCTCCCCGCTCTGCCAGCGCAGCAGGTCGCACAGGGTCCGGTCGGGTACGTTCACCCCCTTCGGCGTGCCGGTGGAGCCGGAGGTGAACAGGGTGTAGAGCGGCCGTCCCGCGTACGGCGGGAGGTCCGACGGCGGGCCGGACGGCCGCTCCGACGGCATGTGCGGTGCGACGGTGAGGCGCGGCAGCCGCCGGTCCGGGTCTACGGCGTCGAACGCGGGCTCGCCTCCCAGCGCCAACAGCACGCACAACGGCTCGACTTGCTCCAGGATCTGCCGCAACAGCGCGGGCGGGTACGCCGGATCGAGCGGTACGACCGTGAGATTCAGCCGGGCGGCGGCCAGCAGCGCCACCACATGCTCGACCGAAGGCTCGAAGTGGAGCGCCACACCGCGCGGGCGGTCGTCGCCCGGCGGCAGCGGATGACGCGCCCACAGCTCCCGGGCCAACGTCTCGGCCCGCGCGTCGAGTTCGGCGTACCGCACCTCCCGGCCCGCGGAGACGAGGGCGATCGCGTCGGGCCTCAGCCGCACCTGCCGGGCGAAGCCCTCGGCGACGGTCGTGAAACCGGGCGGCGCGGGCAGCGCGCGCGCCGGCTCGTCCAGAGAGCGCCGGTACGGTCCGACCAGCTCGGCCAGCGTGGCTTCCCCGGGCTCGGCCAGCAGGTCGAGCGCCTGCCGGAACAGGCCGTCCATCGCGCGTACTTCGGGCGCCCCGAAGAAGTCAGCGTCGTACTCCCACAGGCAGTCGAAGCCGTCCTCGCGCTCGACCACCGACAGTGTCAGCGGGCACTTCGCGGCGGCGGGCGCCGGCCATACGGGGTGGCTGTCGCAGCCCGGCAGCGACAGCGCGGAGAAGTCGGTGTTCTCCAGCACGAAGAGGAAGTCGAACGGGCTTCCCTCCGTGGAGAACGCGCGGTCGGCCAGCGCGTCGGCCAGCGCCACGTCCTGGAGGTCGAGTACCGCCCGGGCCTCGTCCCCCTGCCGCCGCAGCCGGGTCCGCAGATCGTCGTGCGGCACCAGACTCTGCGGCAGCAGCACGGTGTTGGCGAACATGCCGACGCTGTCCGCGAAGTCCTCCACCGGCCGGTTGGCCACCGGTCCCGCGATCCGGGGACGGGTGCGCCCCGTCACGCCGTACAGGCTCCAGGAGAAGACGGCCAGCAGCAACTGGAAGCGGGTGAGCCCCAGTTCGGCGCCGAGCCGGTCGAGAACGGCGCGGCGGCCCCGGTCGAGCGAGGTGTGCAGCAGCCGGCCCCGGGTGGCGTCCGGGGGTATGGCCGCGGCCGGTTCCGCCGTTTCCGGTGCGTCCAGTGGCTCTGCCGCCTCGTCCAGACCGGCGTGATGGGCGCGCAGCGCGGCACGCTGCGCGAGATAGCCGGGGCGGGTGAACCACTCGGCCTGCCAGCGGGCGTGGTCGAGCGGTGTGGGCACCGGATCGGCCGGCGCGGGGCCCGGATCGGTCCCGGTCGGATCGGTTCCGGCCGGCGCGGTGCCGGCCGCCGCGGACGCGTAGTCCTCCGAGAGCGCCCGGAACAGCACATTGAGCGACCACCCGTCGACCGCGATGTGGTGCAGCCGGAGCAGCAGCACACCGCCGTCGCCCGAGGGCAGCCAGCACGCCTCCAGGAGCCGCGCCTCCGCCAAGTCGAACGGAACGGCGAAGAGTTCGGCGGCGAAGGCGCGGACGTCGTCCTCGTCGTCAGCCGGGCCCGGCAGGGCGGGCTCGGTCCACGGGTCGTACGGCTCCGCCACCACCTGGCGCAGCCCGTCGGGCGTGGCCTCGAACGACGTCCGCAGCGCGGGATGGCGCGCCACCAGCCGCCGCAGCGCGTACCGCAGCGCGGCGGTGTCGACCGTGCCGCGCAGCCGGAAGGCCAGCGGGACGTTGTACGCGCTGGAGCGGGGGGCGCGCTGCTGGAGGAGCCACAGCCGCTGCTGCTCGGAGGTGGCCGGCGCCGAGCGCGCGCCCGTCGGCGCGGGCACGGCCGGATAGGGGGAGGCGGAGTCCGCCGTGGCCCGGCCGCCCGGTGCGATCGCCGCCGCCAGTCCGGCGAAGTCCTCGCTCAGGACCAGGGCTTGGGGCACCTCGCGGCCCCAGCGCCGCCGTACCTCGAAGCGCAGCCGCAGCGCCTTCAGCGAGTCGCCACCGTTGGCCGTCCAGCGGTCGCCGAGCCGCAGCCCCGGCACGCCCAGCACCCGGCCGGCCAGGTCCAGCACCTCGCGCTGCAACGGTGTCACGGCGTCCGGCCCCGGTGCGGGGGCGGCGCCCCGCCACGGTGGGACGTCCCACCGCAGCAGCGCCGCCTCGTCGACCTTGCCGTTCGCGTTGAGCGGCAGGGACTCGACCAGATGGACCCGGTGCGGTCGCATGTACGGCGGCAGGCCCGCCGCGAGATGGCGGTCGAACTCCTCGAAGGACAGGTCGCCGCCGAGCACCACATGGGCCAGCAGCTCATTGCCGCCGTCCGCGGGGTCACGGCGCGTGCACACGTACGCCTGCCGGACCGCCGGGTGGGCCACGATCCGCTGTTCCAGCTCGCCCGGTTCGATCCGGAAGCCCCGGACCTTGACCTGGCGGTCGGCGCGGCCCACGTACGTGATCCGGCCGTCGGTGTCGCCGCGTACCAGATCACCGGTGCGGTAGTAGCGGGCCTCACCGGCGCCGTCCGGCCGGGGGAGTGTGACGAAGGCGCGGCCGGTCTCCTCGGGCAGCCCTCGGTATCCGGCCGCCAACCCGGCTCCGGACAGCAGCAGTTCGGCCACCTCGCCCGGCGCGGCCGGCCGGCCGCCGTCCACCAGCAGGAGGGCTCCGGTCTCCGGCAGCGGACGGCCGATCGGCACCACGTCGCCGGTGAAGTCGCGCGGGATCGGATGGCAGAGCGCGAAGGTGGTGGTCTCGGTCGGCCCGTACACGTTGTGGAGCCGGGTCCCGCTCGTCGGATTGTCCCGGTACCAGCGCCGGATCAGCCGGGCGTTCAGCTGCTCGCCGCCCACCAGCACCTGAGCGGTTCCGGCGAAGCAGTCCGGCACCGCGGTGACCACCGCGTTGAACAGCGCCACCGTGATGAAGACCGTGTCGACGCGCTCGCGCCGCAGCGCCGCCGCCAGCAGATGGGGTGTCTGTACCGTCTCATCCGCCAGGATCACGCACCGGCCGCCGGTCAGCAGCGGCACCCACACCTCGAAACTCAGCGCGTCGAAGGCAGGGTTGGCGAGGCAGGAGTAGCGGGCCCCCTCGGCCAGGTCCAGATACCCCGGCCGCGCCAGCCGCAGGACACCCGCGTCACGGACCTCGACGCCCTTGGGCCGGCCGGTGGTGCCCGAGGTGTAGAAGACGAAGGAGACCGGCGGCGCGGTCGCGGGCGGCGCCGGTGGCGGTACGGGCGGCTCCTGGCCGCCGGCCGGTCCCGCGTCGAGGAGTACGGTCACATCGAGCGGACGCACACCGTCGGGCAGACCGTCCCGTACGACGGGCGCCGGGCCGCCGTGGACCAGCGCCACGGCCCCCGAGTCGGCCAGGATGTGGCCCCGCCGCGCGGGCGGGCTCTGCGCGTCGAGCGGTACCACCACCGCGCCCAGCCGCAGCACTCCGAGCATGGCGCAGACGAGCTGCCACGACCGGGGCAGGCACACCGCCACCGCGTCGCCCGGCCGTATCCCCGCGCGGTGCAGGGCGCGGGCGACGGTGCCGCTAACCTCGGCCAACTCGGCGTAGGTGAGCGTCCGTTCGCCGTCGGTCACGGCCACGGCTGCCGGATGGCGCCGGGCCCGCGCGAGGACGGCGGCGGCCAGTCCTCCGGGCGTGGCGGTACGGTCCGTGGCGCCGTCCTGCGCTGTCACCGGGGAGGTCATCGCGCCTCCCGGACCAGGTCCTGGGCGGCCGGGAACCGGCCCAGTTCGGCTTCGAGCAGCGCGGCCACCCGTACCGCCTCGGCGGATTCCAGCATCTCCCAGTGGTCGCAGTCCGCCCGCTCCACCAGGAATCCGCCGTCGGCGCGCCCGCGCCAGAACTCCCGTACGTCACCGAGAAGGGCGTCGTCGGCGCCCTCGGCGGCGGCCTGCACCAGCACCAGCCGGGCGGGCGACGCGGGCACGGTGTAGCCGGGGACGGTCGACCGGTTGTGGTTGTAGATCCGGAAGTACTGATCGATCTGTTCGTCGTCGATACCGGGGTACATGCCGTTGAACTTGACCAGCTTGTCGCGGAATTCGGCCATCTCGACCGGCGCGGTCAGCTCGGGCGCGACGGGTCCGTCGGTGGCCTGTGTGTCCAGCAGGACCACACTCACCTCGGTGTGTCCGGCCAGCGCCAGCCGGCGCCCCATCTCGTGGGCGACCAGGCCGCCGTACGAGAGCCCGGTGATGACCAGCGGCGCGTCGAGCAGCGGCTCTATGAGCAGCAGATACGCCTCGGCCATCGCCTCCACCGAGGGCAGGAACGCCTCGCCGGGATTGACCCCGGAAGACTGGATGCCATAGACGCCGAACTCCCGTGGCAGCGCCTTGGCCAGCGACAGATAGCAGAAGGCGGTGCCGCCGGCAGGATGGACACACACCACCCGGCCCGGTGGACGCTGAGGCCCCGGCGTCCCTCCCGGCTCCAGTGTCCCTCCTGGCTCCGCTGTCCCTCCCGGCTCCGGCGTCCCTCCCGGCTCCGGTCCGTCGTCGCCCGCGCGGAAGTCGATCAGATGGTCGGACGGCCGCTCCGGCGCGCCCTCCCGCAGCCGGCCGCCCAGCGCCTCGATGGTCGGATGCAGCAGCAGCTCCCGGATCGGCAGCGTCTCGCCGAACGCCTCCCGGATGGCGTGGGTCAGCCTGATCGCGGAGATCGACGTGCCGCCGATGTCGAAGAAGCTGTCGCGGATCCCGATGTCCGGCTGGAGCAGCACCTGTTGCCATATCTGATACAGCGTCAGCTCGATGTGGTCGCGCGGGCTGGCCTGGTTGACCTGAGCGGACGCGCCCGCCCGTGCCCGCTCCAGCACCGCCGGGCGGTCGACTTTGCCGTTACGGGTACGCGGCAGCGCCGGCAGCTCGACGACGAGAGCCGGGATCATGTAGTCCGGCAGCCGGCGCGCCAGCGCGGTGCGCCACTCACCCGCCTGCCGGGGCTCCGCGGCCTCCCGGCCGACAGCGGCGATCAGCCGGGGCTCGCCCGCCGGATCGCGGTCGGTCAGCACCACGGCTTCCAGCACCTCCGGCAGCGCGAGCAGCGCGGCCTCCACCTCACCGCACTCGATCCGGAATCCGCGCAGTTTGATCTGGTTGTCGCGGCGGCCCGCGTACTCCGCGTTGCCGTCCGGCAGCCGCCGGGCCAGATCGCCGGTGCGGTAGAGACGTCCGCCGGGGACGAAGGGATCGGGAAGGAACCGCTCGGCGGTCAGTTCCGGCCGGTTCAGATAGCCGCGCGCCACACTCGCGCCCCCGATGTACACCTCGCCCGTCACACCGGCGGGCACCGGCCGCTGCCGCTCGTCCAGCAGATACAGCCGCGTGTTGCCCAGCGGCCGTCCGATGGGGCACTGCCGGTCCAGCGGCCGGGGATCGGTGTAGGCGGTGCTGTACAGCGTGGTCTCGGTCGGCCCGTAACCGAAGCAGACGCGCAGCCCGGGCAGCGCCCGCGTCATCCGGTGCAGGGCACGCTCGGGCAGGGACTCCACCCCCGTGAGCAGCTGCCGCAGCGCCAGCCCGTCGAGGCGCTTCTCCGGATCCTCGTCGATCCAGGTGATGTACGAGGGCGGCAGGAACGCCTGGACGACGCGGTGTTCACGCAGCCAGTCCATCAACGCGGCCGGATCGGCGCGCAGTTCGTCGGGGACCAGATGCAGTACGGCGCCGGTGGTCATCGGCAGCAGGATCTCGTGCACCGACGCGTCGAAGCCGATGCTCGACCACGCCGACGTAGCCTCCCCGGGCGTGGCACCGAACCGGGCCAGCCAGGTGTCGAACAGGTTGATGACATTGCCGTGTGTCACCGCCACGCCCTTGGGGCGGCCCGTCGAGCCCGAGGTGTAGATGACATAGGCCAGTTGGTCGGGGCCGGCCGGGACACCGGGCGCGTCGTCGCGCGCGCCCTCCGCCTCGACGGCGGTCAGCGAGTGCCAGCCGTCGTCCGGCGGGTCCGCGGCGTCACTCAGTACCAGGGCCGGTACGGCGTCCGCCACCATCGCGGCCAGCCGCTCGGCGGGCTGCGCGGGGTCGAGCGGCAGATACGCGGCGCCCGCCTTGAGGATGCCGAGGACACCCACGACCAGCTCGGCAGAGCGCCCGGTGTGCAGACCCACCACCTGATCCGGCCCGACACCCCGGGCGATCAGGGCGTGCGCCAGCCGGTTCACGCGCCGGTCCAGCGCGGCGTAGTCGAGCCGCCGCACAGCATCGTCGAGGGCCGTGCTGTCGAGGGCCAGGCTGCCCTGGGCCGTGCTGTCGCGCGCCGTGCCGTCGGGGGCCGGGCCGACGAGGGCAAGCCCGTCCGGCCGTTCCCTCACCTGCGCCTCGAACCGCTCGATCAGCCCGCCGAGCCCGGACGGCGGCACGGCCGCCGCGCCCTCGGTGGCGTCCCAGTCCGCGAGCAGCCGCCGCGTCTCCGCCTCGTCCATCAGCGCGAGATCCGCCACCGGCAGGTCCGGCAGCTCCACCAGCTGCGCCAGCACACGCCGCAGATATCCGGCGTAGCGCTCGACGGTCGCACGGTCGAACAGGGCGGTGGCGTAGTCCAGATGGCCGACCAGCCGGCCGTCCTCCTCGGCCATGGACAGCGCCAGATCGAACTTGGCCGGTGCGGTCGGGATGGTGAGGTGCTCCGCCTCGACCCCCGGCAGATGCAGCACCCCCTTCCGGGACGGCACCCAGGCGCACATCGTCTGGAACAGCGGAGTGCGGTCGGTGCCGCGGGCCGGATTGACCAGCTCCACCACCCGTTCGAAGGGCAGATCCTGGTGGTCGAGCGCCGACCGTACGGTCCCGCGTACGCGCTTCAGCAGCTCGGCGCCCGTCGGAGTGCCCGACAGATCGGTGCGCAGCGCGAGGGAGTTGACGAAGAAGCCGATGAGATCGTTGAGTTCGCTTCCGCGGCGGTTCGCCACGGGGGTGCCGACGACGACATCGGTCTGCCCCGTCAGCCGCGACAGCACAATGGACCAGCCGGTCAGGACGGCCACGAACAGCGTGCCGCCGCTCCGCCGCGCGAGTGACCGCAGCCCCGAGGTCAGCTCCTCGTCCAGGGTGATCGCCACCCGGTCGCCCCGGTGGTCCTGCTCGGGCGGGCGCGGCCGGTCGGCCGGCGGCTCCAGCAGCGCCGGGGCGCCGGCCAGGGCCTCCTGCCAGTAGGCGGCCTGCGCGTCGCTCCCACCGCCGGACGCCCACTCCCGCTGCCGGGCGGCATGATCGGCGTACTGAAGGGGCAGGGGCGGCAGCGGATCGGCCTCGCCGCGCAGCAGCGCCGGGTAGATCGCGCCCAGTTCGCGCATCAGCACTGTCAACGACCAGCCGTCGAAGATGGTGTGATGGAACGTCAGCAGCAGGATGTGATGGTCCTCGGCCAGCACCACCAGCCGGCCGCGCCCCAGCGGGCCCCGGCTCAGATCGAACGGCGCGGTGGCCTCCTCCTGCCGCAGCGCGTCGATCCGCGCCTCGCCGTCGGCGTCGGCGCCGGCGAGTCCGGCGAGTCCGGTGAGATCGTCCACCACCAGGGCGAATCCGGTCTCCGGCGGGTCGATCACCTGGTGTACGGAGCCGCCGTCGGCGACCAGCCGGGTCCGCAGCACCTCGTGCCGGGCGACCACCGTGTCGAGCGCGCGGGCGAGCACCGTACGGTCGAGGGGGCCCCGCAGCCGGTAGGCGAATGCCTCGTTGTACGCCTCGTTCGCCCCGGGCAACTGGGCGAGGAACCACAACCGCTGCTGTGCGAAGGAAATGGAGCGTGAATTGCTGGCGGTGCGCTGCATGGGCAAAGCTGGCCCTTCCCCTTGGCGGGAGAATTATTCACACGCGGTACTTGAAATATATTTTCTGCTGAGCAATCAAGTTGAAGACGGCCAAAATTGCACAACGCCCAATGGGGGCGCTGTGCACGTCACGTGGTCTACACCACGATGATCAATCAGCGCGTCGGCGCGTGTCAATGGCCACTTGTTCTCCTTCTGGCCAAGGATTTCCGGTGATATTGGACGTGTTTATCTGCATGTTCCGTGCGTAGCCGATTCAAGTGAAACGGAATACGACATTTCCCGATGTCGGGCCGGATCGGCCACCCGTAAGGAAAGTGCGGAAAAACGGAATTCGGCGGGTGGCGCGGCGGACCGGGCCCCGTTACCGCGGCCGGCCGGGAGCGTCCCGCCCCACCGACTCCACCAGCGGAAGCATCCGGTGCGCCACGCGCTCGCGCAGCGCCATCTCGGTCCGGGTACGGACCACACCGGGCAGCCGGATCAGCCGCTGGACCACGTCCTCCAGATGCCCGTTGTCACGCGCCACGACCCGGGTCAGCAGATCCCCGGCGCCCGTGATCGAGAAGGCCTCGATGATCTCGGGCACCGCCGCCAGCGCGTCCCCGACCTCGTCGAGATGCCCCTGCGTCACCTCGATGTGCACGAACGCCAGCACCGGATGCCCCAGCGCCGCGGCCGAGAGATACGGCCCGCTGCCGGCGATCACCCCCGTGCGCTCCAGCCGGTCCAGCCGCGCCTGGAGCGTCCCCCTGGCGACCCCGAGCAGCCGCGCGTACTCCCGCACCGAGGTACGCGGACGCTCGATGAGCAGCCGCAGAATCCGGGTGTCGAGCGCGTCCACCGCCATCGTCCGCCGAGACCTTCCGCTGTACGTACCGATAGAGGGCCCCCACTGTACCGATGGCACCGGACCGGGACCTCTCGCTGGGCCAATTGCCGGAGCGGACCGGCGCCGACCATGATGGGTGCCATGAACGCCATGGACGCCGAGGATGTGCGCCGGATCGCGCTGAGCCTGCCGGAGACGCTGGAGAAGGAGGCGTGGAGCATGCCCACGTTCCGGGTCGCGGGGAAGATGTTCGTCACCGTTCCCGACGACGGGACGTCGTTCGCGGTGCGGTGCCCGCGGTACGAGAGGGAAGAGCTGATCGCGGCGGAGCCCGAGAAGTTCTGGGTGCCGCCGCACGAGGCGGCCTCCGCGTGGGTACGGGTACGGATCGCGGCGCTGGAGGACCTGGACGAGCTGCGCGACATCGTCGCCGACTCCTGGCGGCAGGCCGCGCCCGACCGTCTCGTCGACTGATCCCGCGCCGCTCGCCACCGCCGGGCCGCGGGCCCGCCGCTGGTCCGTTGGCCCGGCCGGGCGCGCGGCGCGCAAGTCGTACCGGGCCAATGGCACAGCGTTCGGGGATCCACTTGAGCCACGGCCGCGGCGGGTGCTGTGATGGGCACGTCGACGGCGCCGCAGACTCTCGCGGCGCCTTTTTCGTGCCGGATCCGGAAGGCACGCCGAGAAGGCGGGGGAACCATGCTGACCAGGATGTTCGTGGCCCCGGATCCGGGACGCGGCCGACTGCGCGCCGCCACCAGGGCCGTCGTAGGGATCGGCGCGGCCAGCGCCGCGGCGGGTCTCGCCGGGCACGCGCTCACCGCCGTGATCGCCGGTGGCCTCGCCGCGCTGCTCGCGCTCTTCACCGTCACCGACGCCACCGTCCGCGACCAGGCCCTGACCACCGCCCTGCTGCCCGTCGTCGGCTTCCCCGTGCTGGCGCTCGCCGCCGCGCTCCACAGCCACCCGGGCGCGCGCGACGCCGTGTTCCTCGCCGTCGTCTGCGCCGGGGTGTACGCCCGCCGCTGGGGAGCGCGCGGACACGCCCTGGGGATCTTCGCGTTCATGGCCTTCTTCATGGCGCAGTTCCTGCACGCCGTACCGGGCCAACTGCCCCAGCTGTACGGTGCGATGGCGATCGGCCTGGCCGTGTCCTCGGCCGTCAGGTTCGGCTGCTGGTGCTACGAGCGCCGCCTGCCGCCCGCCGCCGTACCCGCGCCGCTCACCGGCCGCGGCCTGGCCCGCCCGACCACTCGCCAGGCCCTCCAGACCACGGCCGCCTGCGCCTTCGCACTGGCCGCCGGGCAGCTCCTGTCCCAGGACCGCTGGTACTGGGCCGTCGGCACCGCCTGGTGGATCTTCGTCAACACAGCCTCGCGCGGCGAGACGCTGGTACGCGGCTTTCGCCGGGTGGTCGGTACGGTCGCGGGCATCGCCGCCGGACTGCTCGTCGCCGTCCCGCTGAACGGGTCGCTCACGCCCAGCGCCGCCCTGGTCGCCTGCTGCGTGTTCGGGATCTTCTACACGGCCACGGTCTCGTACTCCTGGATGATGTTCTTCGTGACCGTCATGGCGGGCCTTCTCTACGGCCTGCTCGGTGTGCTGCGTCCGGGGCTCCTCCTGCTCCGGTTCGAGGAGACCGCCGCGGGGGCGCTGGGCGCCGCGCTCGCCGTCGCCGTGATCCTGCCCGTCACCACCCACGCCGCCACCGACGCCTGGATCCGCCGCGCGCTGACGAGCGTCCACACCTGCACCACCACGGCCGCCCGCCGGCTCTCCGGCGACGAGCGCGCGGACCCGGTGGCGGCAGCCGCGGAGCTGGAACTGCTCCTCGGGCGGGTACGGACCTCCCTCGCGCCGCTCGTCCACCCGCTGAGCCCGCTGCGCGCCCGGCGGACACGCGCCCGGCAGGTGCTGCTGCTGCTCGACGACTGCGCCCGCGAAGTGCGCGGATTCGCCGCCGTGGCCGCTGCTGCCGGTCCGGCGGGGCCGCACGACGCGTCGCGTGACGCATCGCACGACGCATCGCACGACGCGCGGTTCGCCGCCGCCTGCCGGCGCGTCGAGGACGCCGTACACGCGCTCGTACCGCCTGCGGCGGAGCCGTCGCACCGGCCCGCCGGGACAGCGGGCCGGCCGGCGGCCCACCATCCCGGCGCCGAGGCGGCGCTCGCCCATCTGCACGGTCTGGAACGGGCGCTCGCGGAGCTGTCCGCGCCGCTGCGGGCCACCCCGCGCACTCCGCTCACGGTCTGACGGCTCACCACCTTCCCGACGGTGTCAGGTGGTGGTGCAGGTGCCGATGGTGGGGGGTTGGGTGTTGCCGTTGGTCATGATGGTGAAGCCGAAGGTGGTGGAGGCGCCGGGGGCGAGGGTGCCGTTGCCCGCGGGTTTCATGGTCATGATGTTGCCGGTGGTGTCCCAGGTGGGGGTGCCGTTCCAGGTGGTGGAGATTTTCTGGGGGGACTGGACGGTGACGGTGGTGGTCCAGGTGGTGATGGCGGTGCTGCCCGCGGTGATCGTGACCTGTCCGTTGAAGCGGTCGGCCCAGGACGTTCCCGCCTGGTAGGTCGCGGTGCAGCCCGCACTGCCCCCGCCCCCACCGCCGCCCGACGAACCGCCGAGAGCCGTGAGGACGGAGGTGTAGGCGGCCTTCTTGGCGTAGTTGCCGTCGAAGAGCAGCGGAGTGTCACCACTGCGCCAGGAGTACTTGTCGGTGACGCCCCACACGGTCACACCGGTGCACCGGCTGATGGCCAGACACGTCTTGACCACCGTGCTGTAGCTGTTGGCCTGGGCGGTGCCGGAGCCGGCGATGTCGAGTTCGGTGATCTGGACGTCGACGCCGAGGTTGGCGAAGCGCTGGAGGTTCTGCTGGTAGTCGGCGGGGACGGGGGACTGGCTGTTGAAGTGGGACTGGAAGCCGACGCAGTCGATCGGCACACCGCGCGACTTGAAGTCCTGCACCATGGCGTAGACGGCGTTGCTCTTGGCGTTGACACCGTCGGTGTTGTAGTCGTTGTAGCAGAGCTTGGCGTTGGGGTCGGTGGCGCGGGCGGTGCGGAACGCCTCCTCGATGAAGCCGCTGCCGAGCTTGTCCTGGAAGGGCGAGCTGCGGCGGGCGCCGCTGCTGCCGTCCTGGAAGGCCTCGTTGACCACGTCCCACGAGTGGATCTGGCCCTTGTAGCGGTTCATGAGCTGGGTGATGTGGTTGTTCATGGCGGTCCGCAGATCGGCGGTGGCCAATTGTCCTACCCAGCTGGGCAGTTGCGAGTGCCAGACGAGGGTGTGACCGCGGACCCGCATGCCCTGGCCCCGTGCGTGGTTGACGACCTGGTCGGCGCCGCCGAAGGTGAAGGAGCCCCGGGTGGGCTCGGTGGCGTCCCACTTCATCTCGTTCTCGGGGGTCACGGAGTTGAACTCGGTGTTCAGGGTGGAGACATACCCCGACTCGCCGAGGTGGTTCGCCGCGACCGCCGTACCGAAGTACCGGCCCGACGCCGCGGCCGAGGCCCCGAGCGTGCTCGCGGCCTGCGCGGTGCCGGCCAGGGCGATCAGGCTGCCCGTGGCGACGAGTCCGGCGAGGGACGCCGCGAGCGCGGTGCGGAGTCGGCCCCCGCGTGGCCCGCGTGCTGCGCGGTCCGGTGCGCGGCCGTCGGCCGCGCGGTCGTCGGTGGTGTGTGCGCGAGTGTTCATCGCAACCTCGGGGGGTGTGTGGGGGTGAGGGATCGCTGATGAGTGTTGCGCCGGGGCCGCCTTACGTCAACGACGTATTTCCGAAAAGTCTTCGAAATTAATGGACGATCAGTCAGGTGGTTCCTTCCTGTCAACCAGCCTTCATCCATGGGTACTTGAGGAGAGCCCCAGCTCGGCAGCGGTATACGCCGTCGGTGTGGACGGCATACGACCGGCAGTGCTCCCGAGGACTCCGGCGAACGGCGTCCGGAACCCTTGACGCCTCTTCAGGGCGGCCCTACGGTTCCCGAAATCTCTCGCGCAAGTGGCGAAACTTTCGTAGCCCGGGAAGGGAAATCCATGCCCGCGTCCAGAAAGCCCCGCACGTTGGCGACCACCCTGCTCGCGGCGGTCCTGCCGCTGCTCGCGGCGCTGCTGCTGAACACCGTCTCGGCCCCCACCGCCTCGGCGGCCTCCCTCACCGAGGTCACCGGGTTCGGCGACAACCCGAGCAATCTGCGCATGCATGTGTACGTACCCGACAGCGCCCCCGCCCGTCCGGCGATCGTGGTCGCGATCCACTACTGCACGGGGTCGGGTCCGGGCTTCTACGCGGGCACCGAGTTCGCCTCGCTCGCCGACCGGTACGGCTTCCTCGTCATCTACCCCTCCGCGACCCGCAGCGGCGGTTGTTACGACGTGTCCTCCGCGCAGGCCCTCCGGCGGGGCGGCGGCAGCGACCCCGTATCCATCATGTCGATGGTCACCTACGCGCAGCAGCGCTACGGCGGTGACCCCGCCCGGGTGTACGTCACCGGCGCCTCGTCCGGCGCGATGATGACCAACGTCCTGCTGGGCGACTACCCGGACGTCTTCAAGGCCGGTGCCGCCTTCATGGGCGTGCCCTTCGGCTGCTTCGCCACCACCGACGGTTCGAGCTGGAACAGCGCCTGTGCCCAGGGGCAGATCAGCAGGACCCCGCAGGCATGGGGCGACCTCGCCCGCGCCGGCTACCCGGGCTACACCGGCGTCCGCCCGCGTATGCAGCTCTGGCACGGAACCACCGACAGCATTCTCAACTACAACAACTTCGGCGAAGAGATCAAGCAGTGGACCAATGTCCTCGGGGTGAGCCAGACGCCCGTCTCCACGGACTATCCGCAGTCGAACTGGACCCGTACCCGCTACGGCGCCAACAGCGCGCAGGCCCCCGTCGAGGCCATCAGCGTCCAGGGCGTCGGCCATGACCTGCCCCAGTCCGGCATGGCGGCCCAGGCCATCGCCTTCTTCGGCCTCAGTGGCTCGTCGGGCGGTGGGGGCGGGGGCAGTGCGGGCTGCACCGCGACCTACCGGGCCGGCACGTCCTGGGCCGACCGCTTCAACGGCGAGGTCACGATCACCGCGGGCAGCACCGCCATCACCACCTGGACCACCACCGTCACCGTCCAGTCCCCCCAGAAAATCTCCACCACCTGGAACGGCACCCCCACCTGGGACACCACTGGCAACATCATGACCATGAAACCCGCGGGCAACGGCACCCTCGCCCCCGGCGCCTCCACCACCTTCGGCTTCACCATCATGACCAACGGCAACACCCAACCCCCCACCATCGGCGCCTGCACCACCACCTGACAGAAACAGCCACCCGACAGAACAGCCACCCCCCACGGCCCACCGCCGATCAGCCGAAAGGGTGAGACGACGGTGAGCACGCGGAAGGGCCCGTACGGGGAGCGATCGCTCCCCGTACGGGCCCTGTCCCAGCTGTTCACGCATCCCCGGCGCCGGTCCTTCGCGCGTTCAGTGCGTGGGAGCCCCCTGCGGCTGCGTGCTGATGCCCAGCACCGACGCGTACTTCGACAGCACCAGCTTGCCGATCGCCGGGTACGCGCCCAGCGGCTCGGCGGCGGCGCAGTCCGCCTCCTTGAGCGCCGCGTCGAGCAGCCCCTCGGGCAGCTCGGGGCCTACCAGGTACGGCGCGAGCGCGAGCTGTGTCGCACCGGCCTCGCGCAGCTCCTCGGCGATCGCCGCGACCGAGCCGTGCTCGTCGAGCGCGGCGGCCATCACCGGCAGGGCCAGCCGCGCGGCCAGCAGCATCCCGGTGATTCCCGCGGTCTGTACGGCCTCGGCGCCGCCCACCGTGCCCAGGATGATCCCGTCGGCCGCCGTGGCGACCGTGAACAGCCTGGCGCGGTCGGCGCGGGCGAGACCGGCCTCCGACAGCCGTACGTGCAGACCCTCGGCGAGCAGCGGGTGCGGACCGAGCACCTCGGTCAGCTCCACGGCCGTGCCGCTCTCCGTGACGGCTTGGCCTATCCGCGCGATCAGTGTGCTGTCCGGACCGGCCAGCAGCGGTACGACGACGGAGGCCGGGCCCTGGGGCTCCGCGACCTCGTGCCCGGCGGCCCTGGCCAGCTCGTAGCGTTCGGCACGCAGCGCGGCTGTCCCGGTGAGGACGCTCAGCAGCGTGGGGTACTCCTCGTCGTCGCCGTCCAGGTAGCCGATGCCGGCGTCGAGGCCGGGCAGCTCCGAACGGGCGATGCTGACGACCTCTTCGGCCAGTCCGCGGACAGCGGCCGAGGGGGTTCCGGGCACGGCCAGAACCAGCACGGGCGCACCTTCGGGAGCCGCTACCGGTTCGGGGCGGCGGTGGCGCCCCGACTGGCGGGGTCGCGGCATTCGTACAGGCAGGCCGGATGCGGGCCCAGTGGGGGTGCTCATGGCGTCGAATGCTACTGGCTTTGTGGGGGCCGCTGTTCGGGGAGGGGCAGGTCGAGCGCCATCTGTCCTTATTTATCCGTTAGGTATATTTCTCCTCATCTGTCATGGTCTGTCGAGATGGTGAGCAGGCGCGCGTCGCGCGGCAGCGCGAGCGAGTCCGTGGCGAGCGCCCCCGCGACAAGGAGCGCGCCGTCGAGCGGACCGGCCGCGGCGGGTACGGCGGTGGCCTCGGGGAGCTGCTCGGCCAGCTCCGCCCGCAAGGGGCCGAGGAGCGGCTCTCCGAGTCCGAACAGGCCCCCGGTGAAGGCGACTTCACACGGTCCGGACGGCGGGCAGACCGCGGCGGCGGCCTCCACGGCATGGCGCGCCGCCGCCGCGAGCACGCCCGCGGCCACCGGGTCGACGGCCGCCGCGGCGGCCACCTCCGGCGCGAACGAGGCGAGTACGGCGGGCCGGTCGCTCCGGGGGTAGAGCAGCCCGGGAAGCTCGGGCGCGGGACCGAAAAACGCCTCCATCCTGGACAGCAGTACGGGCGAACCGCCCCGCCTGCCGTCGTACGCGCGCAGCGCCGCTTCGAGCCCCGCCCGGCCGATCCACGCACCGCCGCCGCAGTCGCCGAGCAACTGGCCCCAGCCGTCGGCACGCCGCCAGCGGCGCAGCTCCGTACCCAGCGCGATCAGTCCCGTACCGGCCGCGACGACCGCTCCGGGGCGCTGCCCGAGCGCGCCCGCGTACGCCGTGACCGCGTCGGCGGCGAGCGCGATCCCGCGCACCCCGAAGGAGCGCTCCAGCGCGCCGGGCAGCTCCGCGCGCAGTCCGTCCCCGAGCGTCGCCATCCCCGCCGCGCCGATCGCGACCGCGTCGAGCACCACAGGCCCGGCCACCCCCGCCCGCGCCGCCAGCTCGTCCACCGCGGGCAGCAGCCGGGACAGCAGATGTACGGGATCGATCCCGCCGGGACCGGTACGCACCGGCTCCGCGGAGGAACAGGTGGCGACCGGGGCGACCACGCCCGTACCGCCCGCAGCGCCGGTCTCGCCGGTCCCGCCCGGCGCGACCGAACCGAGCGCGAAGCGCAGCCCGGAGCCACCCGAGTCCACGCCCAGCACCCAGCTCACGGCAGTTGCCAGTCCACGGGTTGGGCGCCCTGGCCGATCAGCAGGTCATTGGCCCGGCTGAAGGGCCGCGAACCGAAGAAGCCGCGGTCGGCGGACATGGGGGAGGGGTGCGCGGACTCGATCGCGGGGTAATCCCCCAGCAGCGGACGGGCGTTACGGGCATCACGCCCCCAGAGAATCGACACCAGCGGCTTGCCCCGCCCGGCCAGCGCCCGGATCGCCTGCTCGGTCACCTCTTCCCACCCCTTGCCCCGGTGCGCGGCGGGCTTGCGCGGCGCCGTGGTCAACGCCCGGTTGAGCAGCAGCACCCCCTGCCGCGTCCACGGCGTCAGATCACCGTTCGAGGGCCGCGACAGCCCCAAGTCCGTATGCAGCTCCCGGAAAATGTTCTCCAGACTCCCCGGCACCGGACGCACCTCCGGCGCCACCGAGAAACTCAACCCCACCGCGTGCCCGGGGGTCGGATACGGATCCTGCCCGACGATGAGCACCCGCACCTCGTCGAAGGGCTGCTGGAAGGCGCGCAGGACGTTCGCACCGGCGGGCAGATAGGTGCGGCCCGCCGCGACCTCCGCACGCAGGAAGTCCCCCATCGCGGCGATCCGTTCGGCGACAGGGCTCAGCGCCTGTGCCCATCCCGGCTCAACAACTTCACTCAACGGTCTCGCTGTCACGGGACATCACTCTACTTATATGCGGATCGGGCATGCGGCGGACGCCCTCCAGCGCGGCACCCCTCGGTCCCGACCGCCCCGCACGCGCTCCCCGACCCCAGCGCCCGGGGCGGGGAATCCTGCTGCTCAACCGGGCGTTGACCACGGCGCCGCGCGAGCCCGCCGCACACCGGGGCACGGGGTGGGAAGTGCAGGAGGGGGCTCAGCTCCGCGTGCCGGTCCTGGCGAGGTTCTTTTCGAACGCGGCCAGGTAGTTGTGCAGATGGTGGTCCTTGATGCCGACGGTCTCGGGGGCGAACATGTCCCGGCTGAAGCCCTTGGCCCGGTCCTTCAGTGCCGCGATGAGCGGCATGGTCTCGTGGAGTTTCCTGTCGGCGTCGAAGTAGTGCAGGGCGCTGACGTGGGTGAAGACCGGCTCGGGCGGGAGCTGGGGGACGATGTCGTTGTTGTTGACGAAGCGGTGGCAGCGGTTCCTGAATGCGGTGTTGTACAGGCCCGTGAGCAGGCGCTCGCAGGTGCGGGGCTGGCCGTAGGTGTAGACCCCGTCGGGCAGTTGGCGCGGTTCCTCGAAGTAGTAGTGGGCGCCGGCCAGCATGGCCAGGGCACCGCCGAGGCTGTGGCCGGTGAACCAGACGCTCTGTCCGCTGGTGCGCAGTTCCTTGATGGTGTCGCGGATCTGGGGGTACACGGACCGCAGGGCCTGGTTGAAGCCGTAGTGGACGAAGCCCTTGCCGTCCGGCCCGGGAACGGGCGGGGTGCTGACGTCGGTCAGCCAGTCGTAGATCTTGAGGACCTCGGTCCCCCGGAACCCGGTGACGATCATCCGGTCGTCGGCCATGAGGTAGGCCTGTGTGTCCTCGATGGGGAACGGCATCCTGTGCGGAGACTCGAAGTGCCGGACCTCTTCGAAGCCCCATGCTCGGGCCTGGGCCTCGATGCCGTCCGGTTCCTGCACGGCCAGCCCGGCTGCCTGGGCCATCCAGTAGGCGTGTGTCAGGGAGTATCCGGTCGCTGAGTGGTCCAGAGCGGGGATGGTCATCGGTGTCCTCGGGGGGAAGGCCGGGCAGGTCGGACAGCAACGTAGCCCGCACCTGAACGAAGAGGACGTGGTACCGCCGAGGCGCCGCCCGTACGGGTGACGCCTGATCGGCCGGTGGTACAGCGGCCTCTCGCGCAAAGGGCGTTACCCGCTCCCGCGCCGGACCCGCGCCGCCCACCGAGCTCCCGCGGTGGCCCGGCGGCCGTGGCTGCGGCTGTGGCTCAGTCAGTGGCTTCATGATGGTCCCGGTCTCCACCCGAGCCGACGGGACCCTTCTGCCCGCTCCCCTCACCCAGCGGGCGATACCCAGCGGGCGATGCCTCGCTGTGGGCCACGGACGGATGCCGTCCCTGGAGATCATCGTTACATAAAGTCTTGCTATAGTCGCTGTTCGTAGTCGACGGTTCTCGGTCGGCGGGCCCGACAACACCATAGGGAGCAGCTCCACGATGTCCGTTGCGGACGGTCTCAAGCTTGTCCGGACTGAAGTCTCTGTCCCTGAGCGGGAGGTGGGAGTCGCCGAAATCGGTGCTCTCCACGGGCTTGCTCCACGGCAGGTGGCGGTGCTGGAGCGGATGCACGGCGTTGCCCGTGTGCGATGGGACCCGGATCTTCCCTTGCTGGACCTTCTGGTGCCGCCCGCGCGGAAGGTCCTGGAGCGTGCCGGCGGGCGTGAGGGCCTCGCGTACCTCATCTACGTGCACGCGAGTCCGGAGGTGGCTCCGGCGCAGGTGAACGTCGCGCGGGAGTTGCGGGACGCACTTGATCTCGGCCGGACGCAGGTGTTCGCGGTCTCTCAGCAGGCGTGCGCGTCGGCCCTGGCGGCCCTGGAGATCGCCGGTGAACTGCTGCGGGCGGAGCCGCCGGGTGCGAGGGCTCTCATCGTCAACGGAGAGAAACCTTTTACCGAACTCAATCAGATGCATTATCCGATCGGCGATGTCATGGGTGACGGTGCCACCGCCACGGTGGTGTCGTGGGACGGCGCCGGTGACGAGGTCCGGGGATACGCGGTCAGACACGACGGCTCGTTCGCCGACTCGCTCACGTTGTACGAGGCGCTTCCGCGGCGGCAGTTCGTCGATACGAGCATCGACATGATCGTCAAGGTGGTCGGTGAAGTGCTGTCGCAGGGCGGTTTGACCATCGGGGACATCGACCACTTCGTCCCCAGCAACATCAGCCGTGTCTTCTGGAGTCAGGTGGTGCACGCCCTGGGGGTGGACCGCGACCGGGTCTTCCTGGACAACCTGCCGCGCTACGGCCACTGCTTCGCCGCCGACTCCCTGATCAACTTCGAGACGCTGCGGGAGCGCGGCCGGCTGGAGCCCGGCGGCTACTCGCTGCTGGCCTGCCCGGGGCTCGGCGCCAGCTTCGCGGCCATGCTGCTGCGGCACGGTGCGCGATGACCGCGTCCGGATACCTGGGGCGTCTCAAGGGGGCGCTGGTGGGCGACCCCGAGGCCGAGTTCGTACTGCTGTGCAACTTCGAGGCCGAGCGCGCCTGGGGCGCCGGCGTCGCGGGGCTGCCGGCACCACCGTCCATGACCACCGCCCCGCCGGCGCCGGCGATGGAGGAGCTGGGGGTCTGCCTGGCCGCACGGGGCGACCGGCTGCTTCTGGGCCGGCCGCTCGACACCTCGTTCCGCGCCTATCTGCGCTCGGCCGGGATCTCCGCGCCCGCCGGCATCACCGTGGAGGGCCCCGGCACCGTCGAGATCACCGACCGCGTCCTGTCCGACGCGCGCGCCCTCGCCCGGCTGCGGGCCGCCGCCGGGCGCGGCGCGTATCTGCTGCCGATGGGGAGCACGGAGCGGACCCGGCAGATCGCGGAGCTCACCGGTCTGCGGTACGCCGCGGCCGACCCGGCCGTCGCCGCCCGGGTCAACAGCAAGATCTACGCACGGCGGCTGGTGGCGGAGCTGGGGCTGCGGGCAGTGCCCGGTACCTGCTGCGAGTCGGTCGGGGAACTGGCCACGGCGCTGGCCGCCGAGCCGTTCGAGCCGCTGATCGTGAAGGACGCGTACGGAGTGTCGGGCCGCGGGCTGATGCGCCTGGACACCCCTGCCAGGGCACGGCGGCTGCTGGAGATGGTGCGGCGCCGCGCCCACCGCACCGGCGACGACCGCCTGCAGGTCGTGGTGGAGCGCTTCCTGCTCAAGACCTGCGACCTGTTCTACCAGTTCACCGTCGCGCGGGACGGCACGGTCGTCCTGGACACCGTGCTGGAGACCCTGCTGGACAACGGCGTCCCCCAGGGCAACACGGCTCGGTCGCCGTGGGCGGACAAGCACCGGGCGGAGATCGAGGACTGCGCCGTACGAATCGGCCGCGGGCTCCACCGCGACGGCTACCACGGCGTCGTCGGAGTGGACGCCCTGTGCGGCACCGACGGCGTCCTCTATCCGGTGCTGGAGATCAACGCCCGGCTCAACCTCCCCACCTACCAACTGCCGGTCATGCAGGCGCGGCACGCGTCCGGCCTGCCGTACTCGCTCTCCAGGCAGTACACCGTGCGGCTGAGCGGCGCGCTGTCGTTCGAGCGGCTGCACACGGTGCTGAGGCCCGCCCTGGCGAAGGACCCCGACGGGGCCCATGCCGTCATCTCCTGCTTCACCCCCCTCAACGCCCGGGCCGGGGAGGCGAAGGACGGCCGGACCTTCCCCGGCCGGCTGTACACCGGCCTGTTCGCCCCCGACCCGGATTCCCTGGACCGGCTGGAACTGCGCATGCGCCACTGCCTCGATGCCCTGACCCACGGCAGAGACCCGAAGAAGCCGGGAGCAATCCATGCATGAGACCCTCGTCGCAGAGGCGGCCGACCGCTTCGGCACGCCCTTGTACCTGTACGACGCCGACGTTCTGCGCACCACCTACCGGCGGTTGAGACGGCTGCTGCATCCCCGCGTGGACGTCTTCTACTCCCTCAAAGCCAATCCCAACATCAGCGTCACCGCGCTGCTGCGGGCGGAGGGCGCGGGCGCGGAGGTGTGCTCGCTCACCGAGCTGAGAACCGCCCTCGACGCCGGAGTGGCCCCCGAGAACATCATCTACCTGGGGCCGGCCAAGGACGCCCAGCAGCTGCGCGCCTGCGTGCGGGCCGGCATCCACGCCGTGGTGTGCGAGTCCTTCGACGAACTCGCCCTGCTGGACCGGATCGCCGGCGAGGCGGGGCGCGCCGTCAACGCCATGCTGCGTATCAACCCCGCCCGGCGCGCGCCCGGTTCGGCACTGACCATGGGAGGCAAGCCGCGTCAGTTCGGGATCGACGCGTCCGAGGCCGCCGGCGCGGGCGGACTCCTTCGCGGGCTGCGCCGCGTGCGTGTCATGGGCCTGCACGCCTATCTGGGCAGCAGATTCCTCGACCACGACGCGATCATCCGCAACACACGGGAGGTCCTCGAACTGGCCGACGATCTGGCCGCCGTACTCGGAGGCCCGCTGGAGACCGTCGATTTCGGCGGCGGCTTCGGCATCGCCTACTTCGACAACGAGACCGGCCTGGACGTGGAAGCCCTGACCCACGGCCTCGGCGAGGCCGTGGAACCGTTCGCCGCCGCCCACCCGCAATGCCGTCTGATCACCGAACTCGGCCGCTACCTGGTGGCCGACGCGGGCCTCTACGTCACCAGGGCCGTATCCGTGAAGGACTCCCTGGGCGAGACGTTCGTCGTCTGTGACGGCGGAACCAACCACCATATGCACGCGGTGGGCATCGGCCAACTCGTCAAACGCAACTTCCCCCTCCGCCTGCTATCCCCCTACGAGCACGATGCCCCGCGCCACCAGTACACCGTCACCGGGCCGCTGTGCACACCCAACGACCTGCTGGCCAAGAAGATCTCACTGCCCCGTGTCCGGCCCGGCGACCTGATCGGGATCGAGCGTTCCGGCGCCTACGGCCCCACCGCGTCACCGGTGCACTTCCTGGGCTTCGGCGCGCCCGCGGAGGTCATGGTCCTCAACGGCCGTCCCCAACTCGTCCGCGCCCGCGACACGGTCGACGATCTGCTGTCCCGCCAACGGCTCATCGAGCCCGGCCCCACACCAGTCACCACCCCCGGAGGAAACATGCAACGCACGGACATCATCGCGGCACTGCGCAGCGGCATCGGCGCGGTCACCGGGCAGCAGGTCGTCAACCTCACCGAGGACATGCGCCTGTTCGACGACCTGGACCTGGACTCCACCTCGATGCTGGAGCTGCTGGTCGAGATCGAGGAAACACTGCGGGTACAGGTCGACCCGGAGGAAATGGAGATCGCCGACCTCCAGACCGTCAAAACCCTCACCGACCTGTTCGTCCGCCGGTCAGAGGCGGCGGCCGGGGCATGCTGAGCCTGCAGACCGCGACGGCCGTCGCGGCCCCTGCCGCACGCCAGCACGAGTGGAGCCGTGGCCAGCTCGCGTACGTCCGCGATCTCCACCAGCAGTACGGCATCGGCATCAACACCGACGATCTGAGCACCGACGGGGTAACACACACCGACCTGCTCGACCTTCTGTGGTCCCGGCTCAGTGTCACCGCCCCGCCCGTCGATCTCATCATCTGCGCCCACGCGCTGCCGGATCGGGTTCCCACCGTCCAGCCCGCCTCGTACCTGAACGCCCTGTACGGCAACCGCGCGAACAGCTTCGCCGTCTCCGGCCAGGGCCTGGCGTCGCCGTTCACCGCACTGCGTATCGCGGCGGCCTATACGCACTCCCACCCCGGCCTGACCGTGGCCGTGGCCATCCTGGAACAGACGACGCTGCCCGTCCGCCACCCCCTGGTACAGGAACGTGAGCTGACCGACTCGGGAGTGCTGCTCGTCCTCAAGGACAGCGGTGGTCTGTCGCTGCGGACCCTGCTGCCCGCCGACCGCACCACGAAGGTACGGCAGCGGCTCGCCACGATCGCCCGGCTGCCCGGGGAGCGCCGCCTCCTCGTCACCGGCGCCACCGCGATCCCCGTCCCGTCGCACGGGTACGACCTTCACCGCGCCCGCCGCGACGCCTACTGCACCGCCGTCTGGGCCGAGCTGGCCGCCCACCGGCACGACTGGCGCGACCGCTACGACCACATCGTCCTGCTGGACACCGACCCGCAGACCGGAGAATCGTCACTGGCACACTTCACACCCCGCTCCGACGAGCAGGACGCATGAGCGGCTGCGGCTGCCGGCCACCCCTGCGACTGGGCATCGACGTACTCCGGATCGGGGCCCTGGCCAAGACCACGCGCCACAGCCGTTTCCTGCGTCACCTGTACGCCCCCGAGGAGCTCTCCCACGCCGAGAGCCTCGGCGCCCGGCGGCGCGAGGAGTTCCTGCACGGGCGGTTCGCCGCCAAGGAAGCCATCGCCAAGGTCCTGGGCACCGGCCTGTTCGGCGATGTCCCACCGCACGAGATCGCTGTTCTGCGCAACGCGGAAGGAGCGCCCGAACCCTACCTGCGCGGCCGGGCGGCCCACCGCGCGGCCGTCGCCGGCATCGCGGGCCTGACGCTGTCGATCTCCCATACCCGCGAACTGGCCGCCGCCGCGGCGGCCGGCTGGCACACGGCCTGCGACTGCGGCAACCGCGAAATGGTCGACGCTCTGTCGGAGGCCATGCTCCTCGCGCCACGCCCGTCCGACCGTCACTGACATGAGAAACCGCGTCCCCGTGCGCTCGCCTCCGTCAGTGAGCGAAGGCCCGGGTGCAGGCGGTGGCCGGGACGACAGCGCTCACCTCCGACCGGGGCGGGGCCGTGCGACGGCACGCGCTCCTCTGCGGCGACAGCGTGCCCCCGCGGCCCGATCGGCGTATTCAGCGCGGGCGAGCAGCCGCGATCGGCGCGGCGGAGGTCTCCGGGGCCGGCGGCCCGGTCAGGGGGCCGGCGAGGCCGTCGTCGGCCGACGAGGAGCCCGCGCGGACGCCGCCGGGCCGGACGGCGGGGCAGTGGGTCGCCAGGGACGCGGTCTCCAGGTTGGTCAGGTACGTGTCGATCGCGCCGCGCGCGCAGGGGCTCAGCCAGTACACCCCGTGCCCCACACCCTCGTACGTCAGCGAGACGGCCTCCCGGCCGATCCGGCGGGCGGCATTGACGGCCCAGGCGTGCGGAGTCGCCACGTCCCAGCGGCTGTTGGCGAGCAGGATCGGCGGGGCACCGACGACGTGAGCACCTCGCCGGGGCCACCGGTGTGTCCGGAGTGTTTCCGGGCGGTCCGGATCCCCGGCCGAGTGGGACCTTCGGTTTAACAGAGCAGCAACGGTGTGGACATTCCTCCCGGCCACAGTGACTGGCAACTGTTTACAGAACCTCCTGAACAGGGAGAACGCCAGTAGGGAGCAGTCCGGTGAGAGCAAGTACCACGCGAACCGCCGCAGTGTGCACCGCCGTTTTCATGATGGCCGCGGTCTCCGCCTGCGGCAGTTCCGACACCGCGTCGTCGTCGACCGTCGCGGCCGATGTCGCGCCGCCGAAGAACCTCGCCTCGTCCGGCACCCTGACCTACGGCACGGCGGCCAGCTTCCCGCCCTTCGAGTCCCAGGGGAGCGACGGCCCCCAGGGCTTCGACATCGACATGATCAAGGCGCTCTCCGCGTCCATGGGGCTGAAGACCAAGGTCCTCGACATCGACTTCGACGGGCTCATCCCGGCGCTGTCGGGCAAGCGGACCGATGTCATCAACTCGGCCATGTACATCACGCCCGAGCGCGAGAAGAAGGTCGACTTCGTCCCCTACATGATCATCGGGGAGACGCTGCTCACCCCGAACGGCAACCCGAAGAAGATCGCCAAGGTCCCCGAGGACCTCTCGGGCAGGACCGTCGCCGTCACCCGCGGCGCCATCGGGGAGACGTACATGACCGCGTACAACAAGGAGTTGAAGCAGCAGGGCCGCCCGGAGATGAAGATCATGTCTCTGCCCAACAACCAGGACGCGATGCTCGCCGTCCAGTCGGGCCGCGCGGACGCCTTCGACACCTCCACCCCCGGCGCGGCGGCCACCCTCGCCGCCACCAAGGGCAAGTTCACGCTCGCGGCGACCTTCAAGAACGAGACGAAGATCGGGATAGCGGTCCGCAAGGGCGACACCGCGATGAAGACCGCGATCAGCGCGGCCCTGGACAAGTTCGTCTCGTCGGGCGGCTACGCGAAGCTGATGGCCAAGTACCAACTGCCCGAGGATTCGAACTACTTCACCTCCTCGGGTACGGGCACACCGGCATCGCCCTCGGCCCCCGCGTCCTCCTCCGCGAGCGGTTCGTAGGATGGAGTTCCTCCACAAGGCGGTATCCGCCGACTTCCTGACGGCCTCGATGCTGACCTTCGTCCTCACCGTGCTCTCGATGGCGCTGGGGGTCGTGGGCGGCGTGCTGGTCGCGCTGCTCAAGGGCGTACGGTTCGCGCCGCTGCGCTGGCTCGCGGACGCGTACATCTGGTTCTTCCGGGGCACGCCCGTCCTCCTCCAGCTCATCTTCGTCTTCAACGTGCTGCCGCTGTGGGGGCTGAGTCTCTCCCCGTTCACCTGCGCGGTCATCGCGCTCAGCCTCAACGAGATCGCCTACATGGCCGAGATCGTCCGGGGCGGGCTGCTCGGCGTCGACAAGGGCCAGCGGACGGCGGCGCGCATGCTCGGGCTGTCCGAGACGAGCATCCTGCGCTGGGTGGTGCTCCCGCAGGCCACCCGGCTGATCCTGCCGCCCACCGGCAATCAGTTCATCGGGATGCTCAAGACCTCCGCACTGGCCTCCGTCGTCAGCGTCCAGGACCTGATGCTGACCGCGCAGCGCCAGTCCGCCGCCGACTTCGACTACGTCGGCTCGCTCGGCGCGGCGGCCGTCCACTACCTCGTCCTCACCACGGTGTTCACCTTCGCCCTGCGGAGGCTGGAGCGGCACCTCGATGTGAACCGGCGCGCCGCCGCCCGGCGCACCAAGGAGCCCGTCCCCCGGGAACCCGTCCTCACGGCGGCCGTCGACCCGGCGGCCCGATGAGTACCGCGCGGCCCGCCGCCGGAACCGGAACCGGAGAGAGCGCTGTCATGAGCGACACCAGGCCAGAGCCGCAGACCACAGCGGCCAACCCCGCACCCGCGGCCACCACTGCGGCACCCGCACCCGCACCGGCACCCGCACCGGCCAAGGCGCGCACCGTGCTCGTCGCGGAGAACCTCGGCCGCAGCTACCACGGCAACGCCGTGGTCAGCGAGGTGAATCTGACCATCCCCGCCGGCCAGACCGTCGCCGTCCTCGGCCCCTCGGGAGCCGGCAAGTCCACCATGCTGCGCTGTCTGGCCGGGCTCGAACCGCTGGAGACCGGCAGTGTGGGTTTCCAGGGCGAGCTGCTCTCGAAGGCGGGATCCAAACCGCGTTCTGTCGGCGGCCGGATCGGCATGGTCTTCCAGCAGTTCAACCTCTTCCCCCACCTCACCGCCACCGAGAACGTGGCGCTGGCACCCGTACGGGTGCGGGGCGTCTCCCGGAGCCGGGCGCGGGAGGAGGCCCATGAACTCCTGGCCCGCGTGGGCCTCGCCGAGCGCCGCGACCACTACCCGTACGAGCTGTCCGGCGGCCAGCAGCAGCGGGTGGCCATCGCCCGTGCCCTGGCGATGCGTCCCGAACTGATGCTCTTCGACGAGCCCACCTCCGCCCTCGACCCCGAGTTCACCCGCGAAGTCCTCGCCGTCATGCGCGACTTGGCTGACAGCGGCATGACCATCGTCGTCGTCACGCACGAGATGGGCTTCGCCCGCAAGAGCGCGGACCGGGTGGTGTTCATGGCGGACGGCCGGATCGTGGAGGACGGGCCCGCCGAGACCCTGTTCACAGGGGCGCGCCACGAGCGAACGCGCGCCTTTTTCGAGCAGATCCTCGGAGAGTAGGGTCATGACGTCGTCACCTCCGCCGCAACGCCGCGGCTCCGCCACCCGCCCGACCGCCCCCTGGAGCCTGCGCAAGCAGGACTGGGCCTACCAGCAGCTCCGCGAACGCATCCTGACCGGCGTCCTGGCGCCCGGCGAGCAGATCAGCCAGGAGGCCCTCGCCCAGGAACTCGGCATCAGCCGGGGCCCGTTGCGCGACGCGCTGTCGCGCCTGGCCGCCGAGAGCCTGGTGGTGGACCGGCCGCACCAGAAGTCCATCGTCGCCGAGGTGTCGGTGGCCGACGCCCGGGACATCTACAACGGGCGGGCCGCGCTGGAGAGTGTGCTCGCGGCGGCAGCCGCCCAGGCGGACACGGCCGAACGAGGCTCCCTGGCAGCGGACTTCGGCCTGCTCCTGGAGCGCCAGCGCATCGCCGTATCGCTGGGGGACGCGGTCCAGGTGCGCCTGCTCGACCGGGAGTTCCACGACACCGTGTACGAACTGGCCGCCATGCCCGCCACCCTGGCCGCCCTCGACCAGCTGCGCGCCAAGAGCGACCGCTACCTCGCCCTCTATCTGGCGGACTCCCAGCGGGCGCAGATCTCCGTGGACGAACACACCGCCATCGTCGAGGCGCTGCTGCGCGGCGACGCCGAGCAGTCGGCCGCGCTCACCCGGACCCATGTGCTGGGCGGACTGACACTGCTGGCGGGCTCCATCGCCGGTCAGCCGGCGAGTGTGTCCGACCCGGTGTGACCCGCGGAGCCACCGGGCTTCCGCAGCCCCCTCAGGTCCCAGCCCCCTCAGCCCCCCTCGAACCCCCTGCGTACCAAAGACAGTGAGGAATCCGATCGTGATCCACCAGCCCGAGGCCATCGAGCGCCTGTCCCTGCCCGAACACACCGCCCGGCTCGGGAAGTCCGTACGCGAGCTGGAGCGCGAGCTGGAGAACGGCCCCGGGCCCGCCGCCCCGCTCGACGCCACCTACGCCGACACCCACCGCTTCCCGGCGCCCGAGTGGGCCCTGCCCACCTTCAACGCCGCCGCCGGCGGGGACGGCATGACGTACACCCCCTACCGCGGCGACCGCGCCGTCCGGGAGGCCGTCGCCCACAACGTCTCCACCGTGCTCGGCATCCCGGCCGGCGGGTCCTCGGACGTCATCCTCACCCCCGGCACCCAGGGCGCGCTGTTCACCGCCCTCGCGGCGATCCTGTCGCCCGGCGACCTCGTGCTGCTGCCCGACCCGGACTACCTCTCCACCGAACGCATGCTGCGCTACTTCGGCGCCCGCGTCCGCCGTATCCCGATGATCTGGCCGGACGAGTCCACCGGCGGCGAGCGCGGCCGTCCCACACTCGACCTCCAGGCACTGGAGGACGCCGCCGCCGACGGCCCGCGCCTGATGGTCTTCTCACACCCGAACAACCCCACGGGCGCCATCTACGGCGAGGAGACGATCACCGCGATCGCCGACGCGGCCCGCCGTCACGACTTCACCGTCATCGCCGACGAGCTGTACTGCCGACTGGTGTACGAGGGCGAGGAGTTCCACCACCTCGCCGCCTTCGACGGGATGGCCGAGCGCACGGTGACCCTGCTCGGCCCGTCCAAGACCGAGTCGCTCTCCGGCTACCGGCTCGGTGTCGCCGTCGCCCCCACCGCGCTCGTCGACGCGATGGAGGACGTACAGTCCTGCACTGCACTGCGCGCGCCGTCCTACGCACAGCACCTGCTGGCGCGCTGGATAGCCGACGACGGCGAGTTCCTGGAGCGGCGCCTCGTCGAGTACCAGGCGCTGCGCGACACCACCGTGAAGAAGATCAACGCGTCGTCGGTCATGCGCGTCAACGCTGCCTACGGCACGGCCTACCTCTTCCCCGAGGTGCTCACCGGGGCGAGTGACCAGGCCGTGGCGCTCGCGCTCAAGGAACACGCCGGGGTCATCGTCAACCCCGGCTACCAGTTCGGCTTCGCCGGCACCGGCCGGATGCGGCTGTGCTTCGCCCAGGACGAGACCGTGTGGGACGCCGCCCTCGACCGGATCATCGAGGTCGTGGGCTCGCTGGACCCGGCGTGACCGGCGGCCGGGGTACGCGCGTGGTGCCGCCGCCGCCCGAAGGCGGGACGGCCGTGACGGAGGCGACGGCCGTGACGGAGGCGTTGTACGGCGTCGTGGGACTGCCCCTTCGGCTGAGGCTGCGTCATACCTCCGTGGACACAGCGGAGTTGACGGAGGTCTTCCTCCGGGTCAGGCTCGCCGGCGGCCATGTCGGCTGGGCCGAGACCCGGGGCAACGGCGCCTACGCCACCCACCACACCACCGGCGGCATCACCGCGGCCCTGGCCGGACTCCCGCCCACCACCGACCCGGCGTGGGCCGACCCCGCCGCGCTGGCCGCCGGCCTGGCCGCGCACTGCCCGCCGGCCGCCGCGCTGCTGGACATCGCCTGGCGCGACGCCACGGCGCGGGCCGCGGGGCTGCCCCTCCGGGCGGCGCTGCGCGGTCCCGGCAGCACCGACGCCCACGGCGCCGGCCCCGGCGCCCTGCCCACCCACGCCCCGATCGGCTTCGGCACCCCGGCCGAGGCCGCCGCCCTGGCCGCCACCGCCGCCGGGGCCGGCTTCGGCCGGGTCAAGGTCCGCGTCGGCGGCGATCCGGCCCTGGACCGGGCCAGGATCGCCGCTGTACGGGACGCCGTCGACCGGGCCGCCGGCACCTCCCGTACGGTCGCGATCGCGGCCGACGCCAACGGAGGCTGGACCCCGGACACCGCGATCGCGGCCACCCACTGGCTCGCGGACCACGGCGTCGCCTGGCTCGAACAGCCCACCGCCCCCGGCGACTTGGCGGCCATGGTCACCGTACGTACGGCCGCGCGCGTGCCTGTCTGGGCCGACGAGTCGGTCTCCGACGCGGCCTCGGTGCACGCCGTCGCCGACGCGGGAGCCGCCGACGGTGTCCATCTGAAGCTGGAGAAGGCGGGCACCGTCGCCGCCCTCGCCGCCGCGATCGACGCCGCCCGCGCCCGCGGACTCGACGTCGGCCTCGGCCAGATGGACTGCGGACGCCTCGGCTGCGCGACCACCGCGCACCTGGCGGCCGGGCTCGGGGTGGCCGTGGCCGAACTCTGGGGCTGCGCCAACCTCGCGCACGACGTCACCGAGGGCCCCGAACTGCGCGGCGGCGCGGTCCACCTCCCCGCCGCCCCCGGACTCGGCGTCCGGGTCTCCGTCGATCCCGCGCGGCTCACCCCGGTGGGCACGCCCGTCCACACCGCAGACCGAGCAAGGACGTTCACACCATGACCACACCGGCCTCCACCGCGCCCACGGCGTCCCCCGCCCCCGACGCGCCCGCCGCTCCCGACGTACTCGCGCTGCTCACCGCGCTCGTGGCGTGCGACTCCACCACCCCCACCGGTGAGGAGGAGACCACCGCCGCACTGCTCGCCGCGCCGCTCGCCGCGGCCGGCTTCGACATCGAGACCGAGCGGCTGGCGCCGGGCCGCGTCAATCTGACCGCCCGCCGCCGGTTCGGCCCCGGCGGCCCCGTGATCATGCTCAACTCGCATCTCGACGTCGTCCCGGCGGGCGGCGGCTGGACCAGCCCGCCCTTCGCTCCCACCCTCCGCGACGGCCGGCTGTACGGACGCGGCACCGCCGACGCCAAGGGCCCGCTGGCCGCCATGGCGTGCGCCGCGATCGAACTGGCCCGCGCGGCCGACGCGGGTGCGGGGACCCCGCGCGGGGAGATCGTCTTCTCGGCGGTGTCCCAGGAGGAGGGCGACTCGATGGGCGCCCGTCATCTCGTACCCCAGCTGGCGGTGGCGGGCAGGCTGCCCGACGCGGTCATCGTCGGTGAGCCCACCGGAATGCGGCTGCTGACCGCCCACAAGGGCTCGGTCCGCCCGGTCATCGAGGTCGTCGGCCGGGCCGCGCACGCCGCCACGCCCGGCCAGGGCGTGAACGCGGTGACGGCCGCCGCCACCGTCATCACCCTGCTGGAGGAGTACAGCGCCTCGCTCACGGACCACGGCCACCCGCTGCTCGGCGCGCCCACCTGCACACCCGTACTGATCGAGGGCGGCGAGGCGCCCAACGCCGTACCGGAGCGCTGCCGCGTCACCCTGGACCGGCGGCTGCTGCCGGGGGAGACCCCGGAGTCCGTGGTGGCGGCGGTCGGGGAGGTCCTCGACCGGTTCAACGCGGGCGGTACGGGCGCGAC
Organism: Streptomyces sp. NPDC093109; assembly: GCF_040701725.1. Taxonomy (NCBI): domain Bacteria; kingdom Bacillati; phylum Actinomycetota; class Actinomycetes; order Kitasatosporales; family Streptomycetaceae; genus Streptomyces; species Streptomyces sp. NPDC093109. The sequence goes on along the minus strand of NZ_JBFBEZ010000011.1, from coordinate 83,060 downwards.
GGCCTCGGTCGTGGAGTGTGCGCCGAGCACCGGCGGTCCCTCGGAGACGCCGGCGGACGACCCGTTCGTCACGCTGTGCCGCGCGGCGCTCGCGGCTGCGGGCGCCGACGACTCGCTCGGCGGACTCACCGTCAACTGCGACATGACGCACTTCCGGGCCGCCGGTGTCCCGGCCCTGGTCTGCGGTCCCGGCCGGCTCGAAGTGATGCACGCGGTCGACGAGCACATCGTGGTCGAGGAGCTGCGGGAGTCCGTGGGGCTGTACCGGGCGATCCTCACGGAGGCCCTTACCGGCACGGAATCAGGCGGCACGGAATCAGGCGGCACGGAAGCGGGTACGGCATGAGCCTGACCATCGCCCTCGGCCAGGCGGAGAGCGTCCCCGGGGACCTCGCCGCCAACCTCGCCACGGCGACCCGGCTGGTGGCCGAGGCGGCGGCGCGCGGCGCCCGTGTCCTGGCCCTGCCCGAACTGTTCGCCTGCGGATACGACCCGGCGGCCGTCCTCGCCGACCCCGTCGGCCGGTCCCTGACCCCGCCTCCGCCCGGTACGGCGCCGCCGCCGCTCTCGCCGCTCGCCCCCCTCGCCGCGGCGGCGGCCTCGCACGGGCTCTGGGTCCTCCTCGGCTGCTCCGTGCGGGGCGAGGACACCGGGGGCCGGCCGTACAACGCCGTCCTCGTCATCGACCCGTACGGCACGGTGCGCGGCCACTACGCCAAGACGCACCTGTGGCAGGAGGAGCGCGCCCCCTTCGCCCCCGGCGACCGGCTGATGGTCATCGAGGACGGCGGGGTCACGCTGGGGCTGGGCATCTGTTACGACGCGGGGTTCCCCGAACTGACCCGCGCCTACGCCCGCGCGGGCGCGCACGCCGTCCTCTTCTGCTCGGCCTTCGCCAACGGCCCGACCGAGTACCGCTACGGGGTCTACCACCCGGCGCGGGCCGTCGAGAACACCGTCTCCACCCTGGTCGTCAACGCGGTCGGCGACCTCGCGGGCGAGCACTACTTCGGCCGCAGCGGGGTCTGGAACCCGGAGGGACGGCAGGTGGCCGGCTGTCCGGACGACGTCGGCGCGCTGTGCGTGGCGACGGTGTCGGCCGCCGAGACCGCCGCCGTACGGCAGGGGCTGTCGTACCTGACCGACCTGCGGACCGACCTGCTGGGCGACGCCCCCGTACCCCCGCTGACCCGCATCACGCTCACCACCACGAGCCCCGCCACCACCACGAACCCCGCCACCATCGCCGCATCCGCCGCCACCCCAGGAGCCATCCATGCCCCCCGTCTTTCCCGCAGCTGAGTACGGCCGGCGACTGGCCGGTCTGCGCGCCACGCTCAAGGCCCAGGAGCTGGACGCCGTCATCGTGCACACCCCGGAGAACGTCTGTTACCTCTCCGGCCACGCCACGCCCGGCTACTACACCTACCAGTGCCTGATCGTCACGGCCGACGGCGAGGCGGCCCTGCTCATGCGCGAGACCGAGACCGTCAACGCGGCCGAGACCACGTACTTCGACCGTGTCACCGGCTTCCCGGACAGCGCCGACCCGGTCGCCGCCACGGTGCGGCTCCTGGCCGAACTGGCGCCGGGCGCGCGGACGGTCGGGGTGGAGGCCCGGTCCTGGTTCCTGCCGCCGGAGCCGTTCCTCAAGCTGGGCGGCCTGCTGAAGGCGGCGGGCGCCGAGGTGACGCACATCGACGACGTGCTGGCCGCCGCCCGGCTCCTCAAGTCGCCGCTGGAGATCGAGCAGATCAGGAACGCCGCGCGGGCCACCAACGCGGGCATGGCTGCCGCCGCTGCCGCCGCCGTACCGGGCGCCTCCGAGCGCGCCGTCGCAGCCGCGGCCTTCGGCGGGCTCATCTCGGCGGGCTCCGAGTACTTCGGCATGGAGCCCTTCGTCGCGTCGGGACCGCGTGCCGGGACCATCCACGCGAGCTGGACCGACCGGGTCATCCAGGCCGACGAGCCCGTCCTGCTGGAGATGTCGGCGACCACCGGACGCTACAACGCGCCGCTGATGCACACGGTATGGACCGGAACGCTCACCGGCGAGGCAGCCGCCATGGCGCCGGCCTGTCTGGCGGCCAGGGACGCGGCCCTGGCGCACGTGGTGCCGGGCGGCTCCCCGGCGGCGGCGCACGCGGCCTGCAAGCAGGCCATCGCCGACGCGGGGCTGGCCCACACGTACCGCAAGCGCAGCGGCTACTCGGTCGGGATCGCCTTCGCCCCGGACTGGGGCGAGGGACACCTGCTCTCCCTGGGCGAGAACGAACAGCGTGTCTTCGCGCCGGGCATGGTGGTCCATGTGGTGCCCACCCTGCGCATCAAGGACACCGCGGGGATCGGCTTCTCCGCGACCGTTCTGCTCACCGAGGACGGGCACGAGGTGCTGACCTCCTGCGACACGGGCGCCGAACTATGAGCGGTACGGACCTCCCGGGGACCGGCACACCCGTCCCCGACGCTCCGGTCCCCGATGCGCGAGTCCCCGACGCTCCCGTACCGGCCGGGGACTACGCCGCCGCCCGGATCGCGGGCGGGCTGGTCTTCACCGCCGGGATGACCCCGCGCGCCGGCGGCGGGGTCATCGCCGCCGGTGTGCTCGGCGCGGGGCTGACCGTCGAGGACGCGGTCCCGCTGGCCGCGCTCGCGGCCGGACGCGCGGTCGAGGCGGCGCGTGAGGCGGCGCGGTCGGCGGGGCTGAGGCTGGAGTCGGCCGTGTCCATGACGGTCCATCTCGCCGTCGTGCCCGGGTTCACGGAGCACAGCAGGGTCGCGGACGGCGCGAGCGCCCGCGTACGCGCCCTGCTGGCCGGCCCGCCCCCGGCCCGTACAGCGGTCGGGGTGGCCGCACTGCCGTCCGGGGCGCCGGTGGAGGTGACCCTGGTCCTGTCCACCGAGGAGGAGGAGGAGGAGGAGGAGGCGCCGCCGCCGCCCGCTCCGGCAGCCCGCTGAAGCCGTCCGGTGGGTAAGGAACAGATCCACATACGAAGAGCGTCGTACGATGGGGTCATCCCGACCCGATCCGTGGAGCCGCCGTGACCGCCGCGACCAGCACCCGCGAACTCGCTCACCCCTCGCGCGCGGAGATCCGTCTCGAAGACGTGCTGAACGCGCTCTCCGACCCCCTGCGGCTCGGTATCGTCCGGCAGCTCGCGGGGTCGGACAGCGAGCTGTCCTGTTCGTGTTTCGCGCTGCCCGTCACCAAGTCCACCTCCACCTACCACTTCCGGGTGCTGCGCGAGAGCGGGGTCGTCCAGCAGGTCTACCGGGGGACCGCCAAGATGAACGGGCTGCGCGCGGCGGATCTGGACGCTCTCTTCCCCGGGCTGCTCGACAGCGTCCTCGGCGCGGCGGCAGGGCAGGACGCACGCCTGGCGGCCGTCTGACGTGCCTCTTCCCCCTTCGGCGCTGTGAGCCGACAGGGTGCCGTCCGGATCGGGCGCGTGCGCGCCACGACCATAAGGGCGGATTGCCTGATTAAGTTGTGAATGTGTCGGAACATAAATCGATTTCCGCCCAGGAACCACAGGAGCGAGACGCGCGCGCGTGGCCCGCGTGGGAGGTGCAGGGGCACGGCACCGTCACCGGCGCCGGTGACCCCAGGGACGGCGCCGGGCGGCGCGAGATCCTGCCGCCCTGGGTCGACGTCCGGCTGACCTTCGCGGACGGCGCCCGGATCGATGTGCTGGCGGTGGTACGGGACGGCCGTATCGCGATCGAGGACGCGCAGGCCGATCCGCCGCTGGCCCTGGAGGGCTTCGCAGCCCTCGCCGAGACGATCGAGGCGCCGCTCCAGAGTGCGTGCCAGGTGGTCGCGGGCCGGCACCGGCCGCCGGTGCCGCTGCCGGTGCCGCTGCCGGTCGTCGCGGAGCCCGGGTCCGGGCCCGAGCCCGTACGCGACCTGGACCGGGCGCCCGATCCCGCACCTGTACCCGTACCGCAGACCGATGTTGAGCCGGAGCCCGAGCCGCGGTCGGAGCCGGAGCCGGAGCGGGCTCCAGGGCTGGAAGCGGCGCCCGCGCCGGATCCCACGCCCGTCACCGATCCCGCGCCCGTCACCGAACCCGAGCCCGAGTCGGCGTCCGCGCCCGCACCGGACCCCGAGCCGGGCCGGCACCGCGCCGCCCCGGCCCTCCCGCGCGGCAGCGCCGCCCGGCGCGGGGTGGCCGAGGTCTACCGCGCCGCACAGCGCGCCGGCCAGGACCCCGTGCTCGCGGTGATGGCCGCCACCGGATTCAGCCGCCGCAAGGCGCTCCGGCTCATCGCCGGCGCCCGCGACGAGGGGCATCTGACGCCCCGCCACCACCGCCGCTGACCCACCGCTGACGCCGCCCGCGCGTCACATGCCGCGCATGCGGTCCATCTCGATGCTCTGCTGCGCGATGACGTCCTTGGCCATGTCCGCGATCTGCACGTTCCGGCCGTCCGAGATGGCGTCGGTGGCCATGGTGACCGCGCCCTGATGGTGCGTGATCATGAGCGTGAGGAAGAGCTCGTCGAACGCGGTGCCCTTCGCCGCGCGCAATCGCGTCAATTGGGCCTCGGTGGCCATTCCGGGCATTGTCCCGTGCTGATGGCCATTTTCCTCTTTTGCCCCGCCATTGCTTTCCAGCCATCCCTCCATCGCGCCGATCTCGGGTTTCTGGGCGGCGGCGATCCGGGCCGAGAGGCGCTTCACCGCATCCGAATCCGCCCGCTTCTGGACGAGGTCGGTCATCTCCAGCGCCTGGCCGTGGTGGACGATCATCATCCGCGCGTAAGCGAAATCAGCCGAGTTGGGAGTGTTGTCCGGACGGGCCTTCTCGGCCTCCTCGGCGGACAGGGTCTTCGCCGGCTCGCCCGGCGCACCCGGCGCGATCACGCCTATTCCCTTGTCCTGCCTGGGACTTGGCGGATCCGCGCTCTTGCCGTCCCCCGAGTCGCAGGCTCCCAGGGCGAGTACGGCGACGGCCACCGCCACGGAGAGGGCGGCCCGGCGGTGGCGCGGACTCCGGCGACGGATCAACACAGCGGCCTCCTACGGCACATGGGGGTGATGGAACACATCCCTAACACGCTTCCACTTACCCGTGATCAAAAACTTTCATTACGTCTCTGTTGCCATCTGTTGGGATGTACATGAAAAGAACGATACTGCCGAGGTCCATACCGGATCACCCTGACCCGGAGAACAAGGGAGGACGCAGTGACCTCGTTGCACACCCCACGAGTGCGGCGCAGACGTCTGGGCGTGGCGGCAGCCGCGGCCGGGCTCTTCGCGACTCTGCTGACCGCGGGACCGGCCATCGCCAGTCCCGAGCCCGGTGACGCCGCCACGCAGGAGACGACCGTCTCCAGCGAGCGGACCGCCCAGGTGAAGGCCGCCATCGCGGCCGGTGAGATACCCGGAGTGGACGAGATCGTCCACAGCCCCAACATCAAGCACCTCGCCAACGTGCCGAAGGACCTCATCACGGGGACCAACTCGGACCTGGCCTTCCAGGGCAACTACGCCTTCAGCGGCAACTACGACGGCTTCCGGATCTTCGACATCAGCAACCCGAAGGCGCCGAAGACCGTCGCGCAGGTGCTCTGTCCCGGATCGCAGAACGACATCTCGGTCTCCGGGAACCTGCTCTTCCTCTCCACCGACTCCTCCCGCAGCGACAACTCCTGCAACAGCGTCCCGCAGTCGGCGACGATCAAGGAGTCCTGGGAGGGCATGAAGGTCTTCGACATCAGCGACAAGCGCAACCCGAAGTACGTCGCCGCTGTCGAGACCGCCTGTGGTTCACACACCCACACGCTGGTGCCGAAGGCCAAGAACGTCTACATCTACGTCTCCTCGTACGCGCCCAGCGCGTCCTTCCCGGACTGCCAGCCGCCGCACGACGGCATCTCCATCGTCAAGGTGCCGCGCAAGGCCCCGCAGAAGGCCGAACTGGTCAAGTTCGAGGTGCTGTTCCCGGACGGCGGCAACCCGGGCGCGCCCACCAACCCGGGTGTCTCCGCGACCTCCGGCTGCCACGACATCACCGTGCTGCCGTCCAAGAACCTCGCGGCCGGCGCCTGCATGGGCGATGGCGTGCTGATGGACATCAAGGACCCCGAGCGCCCCCGGGTGATCGACCAGGTCCAGGACAACGTCAACTTCGCCTTCTGGCACTCGGCGACCTTCAACCAGGGTGCCAACAAGGTCGTCTTCACCGACGAACTGGGCGGCGGCGGCGCCGCCACCTGCAACGCGGCGATCGGTCCGAACCGGGGTGCCGACGGCATCTACGACATCGTGGGCAAGGGCGACAAGCGCAAGCTGGTCTTCCGCAGCTACTACAAGATCCCGCGCTACCAGGCCGACACCGAGAACTGCGTCGCCCACAACGGCTCGGTGATCCCGGTCAAGGGCCGCGACATCATGGTCCAGTCCTGGTACCAGGGCGGCGTCTCTGTCTGGGACTTCACCAACTCGGCGAAGCCCAAGGAGATCGCGTTCTTCGAGCGCGGCCCGCTCTCCACCGAGCGGCTGGTCGGCGGCGGCACCTGGTCCGCGTACTACTACAACGGCCACATCTACTCGAACGACATGGTCAAGGGCTTCGATGTGCTGAGGCTCGACGACCGTCTCACCGACCCGGCGAAGCGGATTCGGATGCACGAGCTGAACGTGCAGACGCAGCCCGACTACTTCGCGGACTTCCGGCACTGAGACTCCGGCACTGAGACTCCTGCACTGAGGCACAGTGCCCCACCGCGTTCCGCCGGGCGGCGCCCCGCCCGGCGGAACGCGGTGCCGGCGCTCCTCACCGGGCGCCGGAGTCCGAGCGAATATACTCAAAGCGTCCGCCGTGCCCCCCAACGGGAGCGGCCGGCGGACTGCCGTACGCCTTGGGCGACGCGGGGGATCGTCCAAGGCGTACGGCGCCATCTCCGGCCTCCCGCTGCCTTGGACGCCGCGCCCCACATTTCGCCGGACCGCCGAGCAGGACCATCAACCCCCCTCACGCATGGACAGGATCACTGATGCCTTCCTCGCACTCGATGTTCTCGCCGACCGTCCGCCGCAACCGCAACCGCAACCGCAACCGCGCCCCTCGCGGTGCCGGTCTCGCGCTCGCCGCCGCTGTCCTGGCCGGTGTCACGGCCTTCGGTACGGCGCCGGCCTCCGCCGCTTCTCCCGCTTCTCCTTCCTCCGTCGCCTGCCCCTCCTCGTCCTGCCAGGCCGTGGCGGAGGGTCTCGCGGGCGCCTTCTCCGTGGCCCTGGACGGGCACGGTTCCGCCTTTCTCAGCGTCTCCGACTCCGGCGACGGCCGGGTGAAGCGCGTGGATCTGGCGACCGGTGCGGTCACCACGGTGGCCACGGGCCTGGGGAACGTACGGGGTATCGCGTCCGACGGAGCGGGCAGCGTGTACGTCGTCGACTTCGCGGGCCGGCTCCAGCAGGTCGACGTCGCCACCGGTGCGCACCGGGTGGTCGTCTCCGGGTTCGACCCCCTGCTGGCGGTGGCCCACCACGACGGGCATGTGTACGTCGGCGGTATCGGCCAGGTGTGGGACATCAGCCCCGGTGCGCCGGCCCGGCTTCTCGCCGGCGGGCTGGGGACGGTCCTGGACCTGGCGACCGACGCCTCCGGGCGGCTGTACATGTCGGACCTCAACGGCACCGTCTCCCGCATCGACCCGGCGACCGGCACGACCACCCTCTTCGACGAGGGCGGTTACGAGCCGACCAGTCTCCAGGTGGCCGCCGACGGGCGGATCGTCTTCGTCTCGGCCGCCGTCACCGTGAAGACCATCGACCCGGCCACCGGCGGGCGCGGCGGTCCGATCACGACGTCCCTCCGGTCGTTCTCGGACTTCGCCCTCGACTCCGGCGGCGACGCCCTCGTGATCGACTCCGTCACCGGCACACTGTGGCGGATGACCGGCCTGGCCGGCTGAGGCCCCGTCGCACACCGAGCGCCCCACCGGCAGCCGGCACTCCCTCAGCCCAGCGGGCCCGCGCCCGCCAGAGCGACGACGGGACGCAGGCCGGCGGGGCGTTCCTCCACGGGCAGATGGTCCACGAAGTGGACCGTACAGCCCAGTTCGGCCGCTCCGCCGTCGGCCCCGCGGTCGTCACCGACCATCAGCACATCGAGGGGATCCTGCCCCAGCCGCTCGCACGCCATCCGGAACAGCCGCGCGTCGGGCTTCTGCACGCCGTGCTCGTACGACAGCACATAGGTGTCCACCAGGGCGTCGAGCCCGTACGCGCGGAAGACCGGCCGCAGGTCCCAGCCGATGTTGCTGACCACACCGATGCCGACACCGGCGCGCCGCAGCGTGCCGAGCACCTCGGCGGCGTCGGTGTACGGACGCCAGGCAGCCGGGGTCATATGACGGTCGTAGAGCGCGTCGTACAGTCCGGGCGCCGGCAGCTCCACCTGGCGCGCCAGCCCGGTGTACGCGGCGCGGTGCAGCTCGGCGCTCCGGTCCCGGACGGCCCATACGTCCGCCAGTTCCGGCGGCACCCGCTGCGGGGAGGGGCCGCCGGGCAGCGCGCCCGTCACGGCCAGCATCATCGCGTACCGGCGCACCTCGTCGGGGGGTACGGAGATCCCCGACTCGTCGAGGACGGCCCGCAGCCAGGAACCGGCGGATTCGATACGAAACAGCGTTCCGGAAAAGTCGAAAAGTACAGCCTTGAACGTCATGCGTCCGATCCTTGCCGGGGCACCGCCCCGGGGACAAGGCCAACCACCCGTACGTGCCGATTGTGTTCCCGGCACGTTCACCCCGGCCGCCGGGCCGGCGGGGGTCAGCCCAGCGCGCGGAGCGCCGGTACGAAGGCGATCAGGACCGGCACCACCGGCACCAGCGCCGCCGCCGCGGTCAGCCGCAGCCGGCGGCCGGCCGGCAGCCGGGGGACCGGTGAGAGAAGCCGGCTGACCCGCTGCGGCACCTGCGCGCCCGGCGTACCGCGCGGGCCGAACACCCCGCGGTCCTCGTTGAGTTCGACCAGGGCGAGCGCGATGGTCACCCGGCCGAAGCGCCGCGAGGCGACATCGTCGGCGGCCAGCTCGACCAGCCGGTGCATCTCGTCGCGGAACGCCGCGAACACCGGCACCTGCGGGAAACCGTTCGCGAGCGCCCCCGAGCAGTGCAGCAGCCAGTCGTGCCGGGCGCGCGCGTGGCCCTGCTCGTGGGCCAGTACGGCATCGATCTGACGGCCCTTCAGACGGCGCAACGCAGCCGTGGTGATGACCAGTTGGGGCGCGGCGCCCGGCAGCCACCAGGCATCGGGCCGCTCGCCCTCCAGCACCACGAGCCGCTCGCCGCCGGGCTCCTCGCCCGGCAGCAGCGGGGAGCGGACGAGCAGCTCCTCGCGGCGCCGCCCGCGCCGCCGGCGCGCCCGGTGGATCTCGCGGGTCAGCATCGCCACCGTCCACAGCCCGCCGCTCGCCAGCACCACCGCGAGCACCGCCGACCAGGGCCGGTGCGGACCGAAGGCGTACGCCTCCACCACGCCGCGCGGCGCGGGCGCGAAGACATGGCCGCGTACCGCCAGCCAGGCGGCCGCGGCGCTGAAGACCATGGAGAGCGCGAAGCACAGCAGCACGGCCGCCACCACGCACTGCCACACCCAGAGCGCCACCACCGGCTCCCGCTCCGGCCATTCGGCGCGCGACAGGAGTCGCGGGGCCACGACGGCGGCCAGTGCTCCGAGCAGCAGCAGTGCCAGGGAGACCATCATGCGCACCAGAGTATGAGCGCGCCCCCGCTCAGGGATATCGCCTTTCGCGCCAAGTGATCCAGGACACGTTTCACCGGGCCGATCCGGCGGGAGCCCCTCAGAGCGTCAGCAGCATCGCGAGCATGGCGAGACCCATGGACAGCCGGCAGGCGGAGGCCAGCTCGGCACGGTCGTACCGGCCGGCGGCGGCCACCGGCGCGCCGGGCGCCGCCGGGACCGTGCCCGCCACCGGCAGCAGCCGGGTGCCCGCCCACAGCACATAACCGGCGAAGTAGACCAGCAACACCCCGGTGACCAGCGGCGTTCCACTCGCGCCGACGCCCGCGTGCGTGCTGTGCGCGCCGCCCGGCGCGGCGGCCATGGCCCCCGCCATGTAGACCATCGCGAGCATCCCCAGCAGATGGTGCGAGCGGTGCCGGTGCTCATGCGGGTACCGGCCCCGCGCCGGCACCAGGACGTGCAGCGCCGCCGCGCCGAACACCACCGCGTACGCCACCCAGACCCACCGTGGCGGGGTCAGTACGGCCGCGGGCACCGCCATCGCCGCCATCCCGAACCCCATCAGCGCCTCGCCGCCCGCCGAACGGCGCTGCTCCGGCGCGCCGCCGCGCAGCCGGAGGAGACAGAAGCCCCCGGCCGCCGCGCAGAGCGCGACGAGCAGCCAGCCGGCCGTCGCCGGTCCGTGCACCCCGTACCTCCCCCGAGCGAGCCGTCCGCAAGGTCATTCCCCGGCCGTCCGGCGAGCATTCAGGCGCATCGGGGCGCAACGGGACACAGGGGGCGCGCCGTTCGGGACGCGTCCCCGCCGCACGCCTACGGCGCCCGGCCGTTGAGCGCCGCTACAGGCGCACCGGCTCCGGCCGCTCGCAGTCGCTCACGACCTTCAGCGTCCGGCCCTCCCGCGCCGCGTCGAGCAGGGTGAGCATCACGTCCAGGACATGGCGCGCGAGTTCGGCCGAGGCCCGGTGCGGCCGGTCCTCGGCCAGCGCCCGCGCCAGGTCGGCGAGTCCGACTCCGCGCGCCGCTCCCGGAATTCCGGCCGAGACGGGCAGGACCGTCCACTCCCCGCCCGCCGGGTGCAGCTCCACGGGCCCGTCGAAGTTGTTCGGATCGGGCACCGACAGGGAGCCCGCCGTACCGTGCACCTCGATGCGCGGCAGCCGGGCGGCCTGGATGTCGAAGCTCATCACCAGCGTGGTCAGCGCCCCGCCCGTGTGCCGCAGCACCCCGGTGACATGGGTGTCCACCGCCACCCCGAACCGCTCGCCCGCGCGCGGCCCGCTGCCGATCTCCCGCTCCGCCCGGGGCCGGGAGGCCGCGCCGGTCACTTCCACGACCGGGCCCAGCAGATGCACCAGCGCGGAGAGATAGTAGGGGCCCATGTCGAGCAGCGGCCCGCCGCCGGGACGGTAGTAGAACTCCGGGTCCGGGTGCCAGCGTTCGTGTCCCGCGGTGGTCATGAAGGCCGTCGCCGCCACCGGCGTGCCGATCAGCCCGCCGTCGACCGCCGCGCGCGCGGTCTGGACGCCCGTGCCCAGTACGGTGTCGGGCGCGCAGCCCAGCCGTACCCCGGCAGCCGCGGCGGCGGCCAGCAGCCCGTCCGCCTCCGCGCGCGTGGTGGCCAGCGGCTTCTCGCCGTACACGTGCTTCCCGGCGGCGAGGGCGGCGAGCGCGACCTCCGCGTGGACGGCGGGGACGGTCAGGTTCAGCACGGCGTCCACATCGTCCCGTACGACAAGCTCCGCCACCGAGGCGGCGACGGCCGCGCCCGGCACCCTGGCGGCCACCGCGCCGGCGCGGTCCTGGTCGAGGTCCGTGACGGCGGTGAGGCGCACCTCGGCCAGCCGCTCCAGGGTGTCCAGATAGGCGCCGCTGATGGCGCCCGCCCCGACGACACCGATCCTCAGCGGCTCGCCCACAGCAGCCCCCTCTCGGTGAGCGTCCGTACCTCGGGCACATCGAAATCGTCCGGCTTGTGGCCGATGGCCGAGACGAAGACCCGCCCCGCGCCCCAGCTCCTGGTCCACACCGCGGGCATGGTGACCGGCCGGGAACGCTCCTCGTCCGCCGCGAACTCCGTTGTCGCCAGGACGTCGATCAGCGGATCCGTGGCCAGCCAGTACTTCTCCGTATGGACCCGGAAGTCGCCGAGCCCGGCGATCACCGGATGGTCGGCGCGCTCCTTGACGAGCGTCACACCGTGCTCGGAGAAGCCGGCCGGGTGCATGAGGAACTGGCCGCCGGTCAGCAGCTGGTAGCCGAGATCGCCGCGGAAGGAGTCGACGATCCCGCCGTGCCAGCCGGCCAGCCCCGTACCCGCCAGGACCGCGGCCGAGAGCCCCGCGCTCTGCTCCCCGGACAGCTCGCCCATCGTCCAGCACTGCACCACCAGATCGGTGGCGGCGAGCAGTGCGGCGTCGGTGTAGACGTCCAGGGAGTCGGATATCCGTACGGCGTAGCCGTGGTCGCGCAGGAAGGGCAGGAACAGCTCCGTGGTCGCCACGGGCTGGTGTCCCTCCCAGCCGCCACGGACGACAAGGGCCTGCCGCGCTTCGGATGTCACGTCGTCGCACACTCCTCTTCAGGGTCGTTCGGATCCGGTCCGCCAGGAACCACGCGGCGTCACGCGGATACCGGGGCGCCCCGGTGACCCTGCCCGCCCGGGCCGTTGGTTACGCCGTGAACCGGCCGGCGCGCCGGATCTCCGGGAGGTCGGTGGTCACCGCCGCCAGCCCGAACGCCCGCGCCAGCCGCAGCTGGTCCGGTGTGTTCACCACCCAGCCGATGATGCCGAGCCCCTCGCCGTGCGCGCGCTCCACGGTCTCCAGGTTCAGCCGGCGGATGTTCAGCGCCAGCGAGGCGGCGCCCACGGCCGTGGCCCGGTCCACCACGTCCGCGTCCCAGCGGCTCGCGATCAGCACCGTACGCACGCCGGGCACCAGCGCGGCGATCTCGGCGACCGCCTCGTCGTGGAACGACGACACCTCCACCCGCTCCACGAGCCCGTGCGCGTGCATCACCTCCGCCAGGGCGCGCGCCGCCGCCACATCCTTGATCTCGGCCTGGACCGGTGACCCGACGGCGTCCAGCACCTCCTCGAAGACCGGCACGCGCTCGCCCAGCCCCGCGTCAAGCTCGCGCAGCTCGGCGAGCGTCCGGTCGGCGATGGCGCCCGTACCGTCGGTCGTACGGTCCACCGTGGTGTCGTGCATGACGACGAGAGCGCCGTCCTTGCTCAGATGCAGATCCAGCTCGATGGCGTCCATACCGGCCCGCTCGGCGTGCCGGAAGGAGCGCAGGGTGTTCTCCGGTTCGACACCCATCACTCCGCGGTGACCGATGGTGTGGAAAGTCAAGACTCTCTCGCTTCCGTCGACGGCGGCTCGGCGCCCGAGCCTAGTCCCAGGCGGTGGAGCTGCCGCCTGAGCGACCCGGAGATACGGTGGAAGTAAGCGCGGCGACGCCATATCGCCGGAAGAACTGCGGTGACCATGGGGTTACGGCCGGATAATTTCTTCCAGCGCCGCTTGTCCGGGTGATCCAGCGGCCTATACGGTGAGGTCAGCGCCAGATGCGCCAGGTTCTACGGTGAGGGACGTGACATGACGGAAATTCTTGCGCAGGACGCCGCCGCATCCGGTGAATCCGCCGCGACCGGTGGATTCGGTGGATCCGAGGCCGCCGCCGGCGCCGATGGTGCGCGGGTGACCGATCACCCGGCCTGGCCGGAACTCCGCGCCGCCGTCGAGGAGATCCGCCCCTGGCAGTCGCCGGACGGCTCGATCGACTTCGACGCCGAGGGCGCCCCGGCGCGCGCGCTCGTCGAGGTCACCCTGGACCGGGTGATCGCCGCCGTCGAGCAGCTCTCCCCGCTGCTTCCCCACGACGCGGCCTACCACGCCGCCGCAGTGTCCGACCTGCGTAAATGGGCCGACAGCGGCTTCGCGGTCCCCGACTTCCTGGACTCGCTGCTCGCCTTCAGGCCCGCCGCCGACCGCGCGGACGGCCGCCGGCACCTCGCCGTGTTCCCCATGTACACGCAGAACGGCAACCCGGACCGCAATCTGGAGGCCGTCGTGGTGCGCATGGTCTGGCCCGAGTGGCTGGCCGAGCTGGAGCGCACCCGCTACGACAACCCGCTCTTCTGCGGCATCACCTTCGAGGACTTCACCTCCGGGTACGACACCAACTCCGCCGTCTTCTTCCCCGAGACGATCGCCGTGCGCGAGGCACCCGAGCGGTTCAGCTGGGGCGGGATCTTCTGCGACCGGGAGGCGGCCCGCTTCCGCCGGGTCACCGAGGCGGCGGTCGGCACCCTCGGCGTCGAGCTCCCCGACGACCTGCGCGCCATGGTCGCCGACCAGCAGCGCTGCCAGCAGGCGTTCGTCCTCTGGGACATGATCCACGACCGCACGCACAGCCACGGCGATCTGCCCTTCGACCCCTTCATGATCAAGCAGCGCCAGCCGTTCTGGATGTACGGGCTCGAAGAGCTGCGCTGCGACCTCACCGCCTTCCGCGAGGCGGTACGGCTGGAGGCCGACGGCTTCCCGCAGGGCCGTGACGTCCAGTTCGCCGTCCTCTTCGACCGGATGTTCCGCTTCCCGGTCACCGGCGCCCGCGTGAAGAACTACGACGGGCTCGGCGGCCAGCTGCTCTTCTCGTACCTCCACCGGCACGACGTGGTGCGCTGGACCGACAACACCCTGCGCATCGACTGGGCGCGGGCCGCCGAGGTCACCAACCGGCTCTGCGCCGAGATCGAGGACCTCTACCGCGCCGGGATCGACCGCCCCAAGCTCGTCCACTGGTTCGCCGCGTACGACCTGGTCGCGGCGTATCTCCCGCCGCACCCCGGCTCCCGGTGGGCCAAGGGCCCCGACGCGCTCGACCTCACCCAGCCGCCCCGGAAGCTGGTCGACGACGTGCTGCCCGACGAGTTTCCGCTGAGCATGTTCTACGAAGCGCTCTCCAAGAAGCTCAAGAAGGTGATCGAGTCCACCAGGGGCATCACCGGAACCACCCCCGGTGCCACGGACGGCACGACGACCGGCACGACGACCGGCACCGGACGCGTGGCCGCGTGAGCGTCCCGGACAAGGAGACCAACCGAATGGACACCGACAGCCGTCTCGCCGGCCTCGTCGTCGCCGTGGCCGGAGCCGCGGGACCGGTCGGCCGCGCCGCCCTGATCCGGCTCGCCGGGGCGGGCGCGACCGTCATCGCGGCGGACGCGGACGCCGAGCGCCTCGCGGAGGCCGTCGACGCGGCCCGGGACGCGCACCCCGCGGCCACCGTCATCGGCGACACCGTCGACCTGCTCGACCCGGCCGCCACGCGCGCGTGGGCCGACCGTACGGAGAAGGAGTTCGGCCGGATCGACGGCCTGGTCCACCTCGTCGGCGGCTGGCGCGGCAGCGCCACCTTCGCGGAGACCGACCTCGCCGACTGGGAACTGCTGGAGAAGCTGCTGATCCGCACCGTCCAGCACACCTCCCTCGCCTTCCACGACGCCCTGCTCCGCGCCGAGCGGGGGCGGTACGTGCTGATCAGCGCGGCCGGCGCGACCAGCCCCACCGCCGGCAACGCCGCCTACTCGGCCGCCAAGGCCGCCGCCGAGGCCTGGACCCTCGCGCTCGCCGACGCCTTCCGCAGGGCCGGGGGCGAGGAGGGCCCCCGGGCCGCGGCTGCCATCCTGGTGATCAAGGCTCTGGTGCACGACGCGCTGCGCGCCGAGCGCCCGAACGCGAAATTCGCGGGCCACACGGACGTTACGGATCTGGCCGAGGCCATCGCCGGTGTCTGGGACCGGCCCGCCAGGGAAGTGAATGGACACCGCCTGTGGCTGACCCCCGAGCCGTGAGGTCCCGTACGACGGACGCCGCCCGCCACCACGATCCCGGGGTGCGCGGCTTCGCCAGCGACAACTACGCGGGCGCCCACCCCGAGATCCTCGCGGCGCTCGCCGTCGCCAACGGCGGCCACCAGACCGCCTACGGCGCGGACGACTACACCGCACACCTCCAGCGCGTCATGTACCGCCATTTCGGCCCGACGGCGGAGACGTTCCCCGTCTTCAACGGCACCGGCGCCAACGTCGTCGCGCTCCAGGCGCTCACCGACCGCTGGGGCGCGGTGATCTGCGCCGAGTCCGCGCACATCAACGTGGACGAGGGCGGGGCGCCCGAGCGGGTCGCCGGGCTCAAGCTGCTCACCGTACCGACGCCCGACGGCAAGCTGACCCCCGAGCTGATCGACCGGCAGGCGTACGGCTGGGACGACGAGCACCGGGCCATGCCGCAGGCCGTGTCGATCACCCAGAACACCGAGCTGGGCACGGTCTACACGCCCGACGAGATCCGCGCGCTCTGCGCCCACGCCCACGGCCTCGGCCTGAAGGTCCATCTCGACGGCGCCCGGATAGCGAACGCCGCCGCGTCCCTGGACGTGCCGATGCGCACCTTCACCAACACCGTCGGCGTGGACGTCCTCTCCTACGGAGGGACGAAGAACGGCATGCTGTTCGGCGAGGCCGTCGTCGTGCTCAACCCGGACGCCGTGCGCGCGATGAAGCATCTGCGGAAGCTGTCCATGCAGCTCGCGTCCAAGATGCGCTTCGTCTCCGTCCAGCTGGAGGCGCTGCTCGCGGGCGATCTGTGGCTGCGCAACGCCCGGCACGCCAACACGATGGCCCAGCGGCTCGCGGCGGGCGTGCGGGCGGTGGACGGCGTGGAGATCCTCCATCCGGTCCAGGCCAACGCGGTCTTCGCCCGGCTGCCGCACGAGGTGAGCGTGCGCCTCCAGGAACGGTTCCGCTTCTACTTCTGGGACGAGAAGGCGGGCGACGTCCGCTGGATGTGCTCCTTCGACACGACCGAGGACGATGTGGACGCCTTCGTGCAGGCGCTCAAGGAGGAGATGGCGGCGGGACAGCCATCGACGAACAGAAATGCGACCGACTGAGCGGCCGGCCCGACACGTCGCGCCGAAGGGCGCGGAGAGACGTTTCCGCCGCCTCCGCGCCCCTCGTCCGGACGTTTCAGTGCTGCTCCGCCGCGCGCGCCTCGGTCGGCGTCGGCGCGGTCCCGCCGAGATGCGCGGGCACCCACCAGGTGTCGTTCGCGTCCTTCGGGCGTACGGGATAGGCGCGCTGGGCCGCCTCCAGCAGCTCCTGCACCCGGTCCCGCAGCCTCCGTGTGATCGCGCCCGCGTACTGGTCGGCGGGGGCCTCCACCTGCTCGCCGACCCGGATCGTCACGGGGATGTGGCTGCGCTTGAAGTTCCGCGGCCGGCCCTTGGTCCACACCCGCTGGGTGCCCCAGAGCGCGACCGGGATCAGCGGTACGCCGGCCTCCTGCGCCATCCGGGCCGCGCCCGACTTGAAGCTCTTCAGCGTGAAGGACTGCGAGATGGTCGCCTCGGGGAAGACCCCGACGATCTCGCCCGCCCGCAGCGAGGCCAGCGCGTGCGCGTACGCCGTCTCGCCCTGCTTGCGGTCCACCGGGATGTGCTTCATACCGCGCATCAGCGGCCCCGAGATCTTGTGCCGGAAGACCTGGTCCTTCGCCATGAAGCGCACCAGGCGCTTCTGGGGCAGGGCGGCGAGTCCGGCGAAGATGAAGTCCAGATAGCTGATGTGGTTACTGACGAGCACGGCGCCCCCGGTGCGCGGGATGTGCTCGGAACCCTGCGTGTCGATCTTCAGGTCCAGCGCCTTGAACATCGTGAGAGCGGCGCCGATGACCGGCCGATAGACGAGCTCTGCCATCTGGGGAGGACCCTTCTGTTCCGGGGAGGGTTCTCCCGGCGGAAGTTACGCAGCCGTAGGTTTTCGGCATTCCGCCGATCGTGCCCCAAACATGGCCGTGAGGCCAGTCCTGGTCTGCGCGCGGGGCGAGATTCTCGTCACGTCAACCTCAATACCGCCACAGAGCGCCGGAACAGCGGATACAGCTCACAGCCCAGGCAGTAGCCGAAGGCCGCGTTGAGGAACGCGGCGGCGAGCGCGCAGCCGGTGGCCACGAGCCCCAGCCACGTCGGCCCCCACAGATAGCCGGCCAGCCCCACCAGCGAGAACACCAGGCCGACCGCCTGGGCGAAGCGCGGCGGAGCGGGCGACTCGAACTCCGCGGGCGGTCCCAGCCGGGGGCGTACGACCGTACGGAAGAGCAGCCCGTACGGCGACCGCGAGACCCCCAGCACCGCGCCCGCCGCGAAGCAGAGCGCCTGCCAGCCCAGCAGGGTCGCGCTGCCGGTGATCAGTACCGCGGCGAGTACAACAGCGGTCAGGGTCGCGCCGAACCGTGGTCCTCGTATGTCGATGTCCATGTCATCAGCATCGCCCATCACTGCTGTTCAGAAGGCCGGGAATATTTTGCGATGGTGTGAACGCTGGTTCTGGGATGGAGACGACAGGACTCGTGGTCTGCGCGGCGGTGCTGGCGGTGGCCGCCGCGTTCGGACTGGTGCGGGGACGCCGTGACGGGAGGCTGAAGGTGCGGGACGACGGTGAGCGGGCGTTCGGCGCGGCGGAGCTCGGCGCCGAGCTGGGGGAGCGGGCCACGCTCGTCCAGTTCTCCAGCGCGTTCTGCCAGCCCTGCCGGGCCACCAGACGCACGCTCAGCGATGTCGCGGGCATGGTCGACGGGGTCGCCCATGTGGAGCTGGACGCCGAGGAACGGCTCGAACTCGTCCGGGAGCTGGGCATTCTCCGGACCCCGACCGTGCTCGTCCTGGACGCCCGGGGGTGTGTGGTCCGCAGAGCGGCCGGCCAGCCGCGCAAGGCCGATGTGATCGCCGCGCTCGGTGAGGCGGTGTGACGGGTGCCCTTGACCGTACCCACCACCTGTCGTCACTCTGACGAAGTGCCCCAAGAACTCCTTCTCTACGGGCGGGCCCACGTGGATCTGGCCCGCAACGCGAGTGCGCGCTGTCCGGGCGCCTGAGCAGCCACGGACCCCATCGCGCCTCTCGCAGAAGGACCCTGACATGACGGCCTCTCCCGATCTTTCGACCCCTCAGCTGGCCTCTCCCGAACTGCTCCGCTCCGTCTTCCGCCGCCACGCGGCGGGCGTCGCGGTCATCACCGCGCGCGGCGAGCGTCCGGTCGGTTTCACCGCCACCTCGCTCAACTCCGTCGCCGCGGAACCGCCCCTGGTCTCCTTCGGTGTGGGCGTCTCGTCGTCCAGCTGGCCGGTGCTGGCCGAGGCGGAGCACATCGGCGTTCACATACTCGGCGAGCACCAGGCCGACCTGGCCGCCACCTTCGCGCGCAGCGGCGCCGACCGGTTCGCCGCGCCCACCGCCTGGCGCGAGGGGCCCGAGGGCGTACCGCTGCTCGACGGCGTACTCGCCTGGCTGGTCTGCCGCGTCGTCGCCCGTGTGCCCGCCGCCGACCACCGGCTGATCGTCGCCAGGGCCGTCGTCGGCGACCCGGCGGGCGCGGGCCGGCCGCTCCTCTACCACCAGGGGCGCTTCAACGCGCTGCGCGACTGAGGGTTCCCGTTTCCGGCTCTCCCGACGCGTTGGCAACGTCACAGTTCCAAGCGCTTGCTCAGCAGCGGCGCCCTGGGTGTACTGGTGAGTAATATATGTACTCCGGTGCACCGGTCCTCCCGACCGGAACGCCCCACCGGGCGCCTATGCTGCTGGAACAAGAACAAGGCAGCCCAGAAATGACGACGCAGTAGGAGAGCCGGCGTGAGCCTGAGGATCGTTGTCTGTGTGAAGTACGTGCCCGACGCCACCGGTGACCGGAGTTTCGCCGATGACCTGACCGTCGACCGCGACGATGTCGACGGTCTGCTGTCGGAGCTGGACGAGTACGCGGTGGAGCAGGCGCTTCAGATCGCGGACGAGGCCGACGACGCGGAGATCACCGTGCTGACGGTCGGTCCGGAGGACGCGAAGGACGCGCTGCGCAAGGCACTGTCCATGGGCGCGGACAAAGCCGTCCATGTCGAGGACGACGATCTGCACGGCACGGACGCGCTGGGCACCTCGCTGGTCCTCGCCAAGGCGATCGAGAAGACCGGCTACGACCTGGTCATCACCGGCATGGCCTCCACCGACGGCGCGATGGGCATCCTCCCGGCGCTCCTCGCCGAGCGGCTGGGCGTCCCGCAGGTCACGCTGCTCTCCGAGGTGAAGGTCGAGGACGGGACGGTCACGGGCCGTCGTGACGGCGACAGCGCCAGCGAGCGGCTGGAGGCGTCGCTGCCCGCGGTCGTATCGGTGACGGACCAGTCGGGCGAGGCCCGTTACCCGTCCTTCAAGGGCATCATGGCCGCCAAGAAGAAGCCGGTCGAGGCGCTGGACCTCTCCGACCTCGACATCGAGGCCGGCGAAGTGGGCCTGGAGGGCGCCAGGACCGTGGTCATCTCGGCGACCGAGCGCCCGGCCCGTACGGCGGGCACGATCGTCAAGGACGAGGGCGAGGGCGGCAAGCAGCTCGCCGAGTTCCTCGCGGGCCAGAAGTTCATCTAGGGCGTGTTTAGAAAGTCCCGCCTGCCTGGCGACGCCTGGCACGCACGCTCGCCGCGTTGTCGGGATCACCCCAGTACGTCCAGTACTGGGGCGACCCTCCGCCTTGCGATCGCACGCACCAGACGCCGCCAGGCCCGCCCTACGGGCGGACGGCGCTACTTTCTCAACACGCCCTAGGTCCGCCCCCTCACCGCCCCTCTCAGGCTTCGCAATCCGCAGGAGATCGCACCCATGGCTGAAGTTCTCGTCTATGTCGACCACGTGGACGGTGCCGTCCGCAAGCCCACCCTGGAGCTGCTGACGCTCGCCCGCCGCCTCGGCGAGCCCGTCGCGCTCGCCCTCGGCCCCGGCGCCGAGGCCACCGCCCCCGCCCTCGCCGAGCACGGCGCGGTGAAGGTCCTCACCGCCGACGCCCCCGAGTTCGCCGACTACCTGGTCGTCCCCAAGGTCGACGCCCTCCAGGCCGCCTACGACGCCGTCTCCCCGGCCGCCGTGCTGCTGCCGTCGTCCGCGGAGACCAAGGAGATCGCCGCCCGTCTCGCGGTCCGTATCGGCGCCGGCATCATCACCGACGCCACCGACCTGGAGGCCGGCGACGACGGCCCGGTCGCCACCCAGGCGGTGTTCGCCGCCGCGTACACGACCAAGTCCCGGGTGTCCCAGGGCACTCCGGTCATCACCGTCAAGCCCAACTCCGCCGCCGTCGAGCCCGCTCCGGCCGCCGGCGCGGTCGAGGCGCTGACGGTCTCGTTCGGCGCGCTGGCGACCGGTACGAAGGTCGTCTCCCGCACCCCGCGCGAGTCGACGGGCCGTCCTGAGCTGACCGAGGCCGCGATCGTCGTCTCCGGCGGACGCGGCGTCAACGGCGCCGAGAACTTCGCGATCATCGAGGCCCTGGCCGACTCGCTCGGCGCGGCCGTCGGCGCCTCCCGCGCCGCCGTCGACGCCGGCTGGTACCCGCACGCCAGCCAGGTCGGCCAGACCGGCAAGTCGGTCGCCCCGCAGCTCTACATCGCCTCCGGTATCTCCGGCGCCATCCAGCACCGCGCCGGCATGCAGACGTCCAAGACCATCGTCGCGGTCAACAAGGACGCCGAGGCGCCCATCTTCGACCTCGTCGACTACGGCGTCGTCGGCGACCTCTTCACGGTCGTCCCGCAGCTCACCGAAGAGATCAAGAGCCGCAAGGGCTGAGACCGGCCCTGCCGTCCTGACGGTCCCGGGGCCGCGTGGTGATCCTCACCGCGCGGCCCCGTCTCATGTCCTGTCGGCCGTCCTGCCGCCCGTCCGGCTGTCATTGACGCGCGCCGCCGCCGCCGCTTAGCTTCGCTCAACGGATTGTTGATTCCGCAGGCCGGAACAGTGCTGAGTGGAGAGGTGCCGCGATGGGACAGCAGGAGAAGGCCGTCACCAGTCTCCCGGCCGCGGTGACGGAGGCCGTCGGCGCCTTCCTCGCGCCGGTCGACGCGGAGCTCGCCCGGCGCTACCCGGGCGACCCGGTGACCCGGCAGCCCGTCCACACCGTCTACGTACCCGCCGACGCCTTCCACGCCGGCACCGTCCGCTCCTGGGGCGACCAGGCGCTGGCCGCACTTGACGAACACGCCCCGGACGCCGCCTCGCTGGGGCGCGTACTCGGCCTCTCCGACGCGCTGGCGGGCCCGGTGTACGAGCGGGTACGGGACAAGCTCACCCGCGAGCCCGTCGAGGATCTGCGCGTCGACTTCGAGGACGGCTACGGCCCGCGCCCGGACGACGAGGAGGACGCGGCGGCCACCCGCGCCGCCCGGCTCGTCCACGCGGCGTACGCGGACGGCACGGCCGCCCCGTACATGGGCATCCGCGTGAAGTGCCTCGAGGCGTCCGTCAGGGACCGCGCCGTACGGACCCTCGACCTCTTCCTCAGCGGGCTGCTGGCGGCCGGCGGCCTCCCCGGGGGGCTCGTCCTGACCCTCCCGAAGGTCACCTACGCCGAGCAGGTCACGGCGATGACGCGGCTGCTCGGCGCGTTCGAGGAGGCGCGGGCCCTGGAGCCGGGACGGCTCGGCTTCGAGATCCAGATCGAGACCAGCCAGTCCATCCTGGCCGCCGACGGCACCGCCACCGTGGCCCGGATGATCGACGCGGCCGGCGGCCGGGCCACCGGACTGCACTACGGCACGTTCGACTACAGCGCCTGCGTCGGCGTCAGCGCCGCGTACCAGTCCAGCGACCACCCCGCCGCCGACCACGCCAAGGCCGTCATGCAGGTCGCCGCCGCCGGCACCGGCGTACGGGTCAGCGACGGCTCCACCAACGTCCTGCCGGTCGGCCCCACGGACCGCGTCCACGAGGCGTGGCGGCTGCACTACGGACTGACCCGGCGCGCCCTCGCCCGCGCCTACTACCAGGGCTGGGACATGCACCCGGGGCATCTGCCCACCCGCTACGCCGCCGTCTACGCCTTCTACCGCGAGGGACTGGAACCCGCCGCGGCCCGGCTGGCCGCCTACGTCGCCAGGGCGGGCGGCGCGGTCATGGACGAGCCGGCCACCGCCAAGGCGCTCAGCGGCCATCTGCTGCGCGGACTCGACTGCGGCGCCCTGGACGACGACGAGGTCACCGGGCTGACCGGACTGACCCGCGCCGACCTGGAGACCTTCCGCGACCCCCGCCGCGCGCCCGCTGCGGCGGCCGGGTAGGCCCGCCGCGGTGCCCGTCTACCCGTCCGCCGGCGGCGGGATCTCGCCGGAGCCCCGGGCGATCAGCCGTGTCGGCAGGACGACATGGGCCGGCGCCTCCAGCCCGCCGTCCAGCCGGTGGAAGAGCCGCTCCGCCGCCCTGCGGCCCAGGGTGGCCGCGTCCTGCGCGATGACCGTGACGCCCGGGTCCAGCAGATCGGCCAGCTCGATGTCGTCGAAGCTGACCAGCGCGACCGGGCGTTCGTGCGCCGCCAGTACCCGCAGCACCGTCACCGTCACCCGGTTGTTGCCGGTGAGGATCGCCGTGACCGGCTCGGGCCTGCCGAGCATCGCGACGACGGCCTCGTGCACCCGGCGCGGCGCCGTCGTACCGAGCGAGACCCAGTCGGCGTCGATCGCCAGCCCCGCGTCGGCCATCGCCGTACGGTAGCCGCGCAGCCGTTCGCTCGCGGTGTGGATGCCCGGCTGGTCGCCGATGAAGCCGATCCTGCGATGGCCGTGGGCGATCAGGTGCGCGGCGCCCGAGCGGGCGCCGCCGAAGCTGTCGGAGAGCACCGCGTCCGCGTCGATCCGGCCGGCGGGCCGGTCCACGAAGACCGTCGCCACCCCCGCCTTGATCTCCGGCTCCAGATAACGGTGGTCGTGCCCGGCGGGGATCACGATCAGCCCGTCCACCCGGCGCGCGCAGAGCGCCAGCACCAACTCCTGCTCGCGGGCCGGGTCCTCGGCGCTCGATCCGTTGATCAGCAGCGCGCCGTGCGCCCGTGCCACCTCCTCCACGGCCCGGTTCAGCGGACCGTAGAACGGGTCCGCGAGATCCTCCAGGACCAGTCCGATGCTCGACGTACGGCCCTTGCGCAGGACGCGCGCCGAGTCATTGCGGCGGAAGCCCAGCGCGTCTATCGCCTCCTGCACCCGGCGCTCGGTGTCGGCGGTGACCCCGGCCTCGCCGTTGACCACGCGGGAGACCGTCTTGAGCCCCACTCCGGCGCGCGCGGCGACATCCTTCATCGTGGGCCGGTTGCCATAGCGACTCTCGGGGCGGCGGGCGGTATCTGCCACAGTGCGCGGTCCTGTCGTTCTCGGCGGTACGTGCGGGGCGGGTGGCGTCGAGCATAAGGCCTGGACAACGTTGTCAAGTGAATGGAGACTGTGTCACGAAACAGTAGTTCCGTACATCTCCCCGTAAGGGGAGATACCTCAATCGCCGGGAGATCCGAGACCGATGCCTACCGAATCCGTCGCCGCGCTCGACATCGGCGGAACCAAGATCGCCGGTGCGTTGGTGGACAGTGGGGGCAGGATCCTCGTCCGGGCCCAACGGCCCACGCCCGCGCGGGAGGACGGCGAGACGGTGATGCGCGCCGTCGAGGAGGTCCTCGCGGAGGTGGCGGCCTCGCCGCTCTGGTCGTCGGCCACGGCCGTCGGCGTCGGCAGCGCCGGGCCCGTGGACGCCTCCGCCGGTACGGTCAGCCCGGTCAATGTCCCCGGCTGGCGCGGGTTCCCGCTGGTCGAGCGGGTCAGGGCGGCCACCGGCGGGCTGCCGGTGACGCTCGTCGGCGACGGGGTCGCCATCGCGGCGGCGGAGCACTGGCAGGGCGCCGCCCGCGGTTACGACGACGCGCTGTGCATGGTGGTCTCCACCGGCGTCGGCGGCGGTCTCGTGCTCGACGGCCGGCTCCACCCGGGGCCGAGCGGGAACGCCGGTCACATCGGTCACATCAGCGTCGATCTGGACGGCGACCCCTGCCCGTGCGGCTCCCGGGGCTGCGTCGAACGCATCGCGAGCGGCCCGAACATCGCCCGCAGGGCGCTGGAGAACGGCTGGCGCCCGGGGCCCGACGGCGACGCCTCCGCCGCCGCCGTGGCCGCCGCCGCGCGGGCCGGGCACCCGGTGGCGATCGCCTCGTTCGACCGGGCCGCCCGGGCGCTGGCCGCCGGGATCGCCGCGACGGCCGCGCTGGCCGACATCCGTATCGCCGTCATCGGCGGCGGAGTGGCCAACGCGGGCGAGGTGCTCTTCGCCCCGCTGCGCCGCTCCCTGCGGGACTACGCGACGCTCTCGTACGTCCGGGACCTGGAGATCGTCCCGGCGCGCATGGGCACGGACGCGGGCCTGGTGGGCGCGGCGGCCGCCGCGCTGCTGGAGAGCCGGGACGGTACGGAGGAGCCCGCGGTCGTCGGCGGCTGAGCCCCGCCCGCCCAGGGGTCAGCGCGGCGTCTGGCAGGCCAGCCGCTGGCTGCCCCGGAACTTCACACAGAGCTCGGTGCCGGTGCCGGTGTCCCCGGTCGGCCAGGTGTACGTCAGCGCCTTGCCGGACCGGGTGGCCGTCGCCGTCGAGACGAGCCGGCCGCCCCGATGGAGCGACACCTCGTGGGTGGTGAGATCCGCGGGCGGGTTCGTCCAGATGCCGGTGACCGCGTTCCTGGCGCCCTGCCCCTCCAGCCGGATGCAGATCTGCGGCCCGGAGAAGTGGTGGGTGCAGGCGCTGCTGTCGGCCGCGGCGGGGGCGGCCGACAGGGAGAGGGCGAGGCCCGTCAGCGCGAGCGTCAGGGCGGACCGCCCGCGCCGCTCGTGCCGCCGGGGCCGCCGGGGTACGGCGAGCGTTCTGGGCATGACTGTCCGGCGCATGAGGAACCCCCTGAGTCCGCGGTGTCCGCGGTGTCCGCGTGGTGGATCCGGACCACGCTCCGGATCGTATGGGACCTCCAACGATGCTCCTGGTGCCCGTGTTACGGCCCGACGGCCTCGGAACGGCAACGAACCGGCCACGGCTCCGTACAGCCGTCCGCACCCCCGTCCGGCCGGGCGCACGCTCGGCCCCGGGCGGGTGTTTCCGTGGCAGGGTGTTGCGGGCAGTCCTCTGGGGGCTACCGGAATAGGGGGAACCGTGATCGTCTGGATCAACGGTGCGTTCGGAGCGGGCAAGACGAGCACCGCGCGTGAACTGACCGACCTGCTCCCGAACTGCACTCTGTACGACCCCGAGCCGACCGGCGCGGGACTGGCGCAGCTGCTCCCGCAGAAGCGGCTCGCCGAGGTGAGCGATTTTCAGGACCTGCCGATCTGGCGCCGGCTGGTGGTCGACACCGCGGCCGCGCTGCTGGCTGAAGTGGGCGGGGTGCTGGTCGTCCCGATGACGCTGCTGCGCCAGGAGTACCGGGACGAGATATTCGGCGGCCTGGCCGCGCGCCGGATCCCGGTACGGCATGTGCTGCTGGCAACAGACGAAACGATCCTTCGCAAGCGGATCGCGGGCCACGCCGCCCATGGCGACGACCACGAGGCCAACGAGGCCCACCGGCGGTGGTGCTACGAGCACGTCGAACCGTACCGGGCCGCCCTCGGCTGGCTCACCGGCGACGCCCACCTCATCGACAACACCCGGCTCACGGCCCGGCAGACGGCCGTGTCGCTCGCGGCGGCGGTGCAGACCGGCGCGGCCGGGGTGTGCGAGATCGTCCAGACGCCGGACCCGACCGCCGAGACCGTCGCGGCGGGCGTACTGCTCTTCGACGAGCGCGACCGGGTCCTGCTGGTCGACCCCACCTACAAGCCCGGCTGGGAGTTCCCCGGCGGAGTGGTGGAGCGGGGCGAGGCGCCCGCGCGCGCCGGAATCCGCGAGGTCGCCGAGGAGATAGGCATCGAACTCGACCGGGTGCCCGGCCTGCTGGTGGTCGACTGGGAGCCCGCCCGGCCGCCGGGCTACGGCGGTCTGCGGCTGCTCTTCGACGGCGGCCTGCTGACGGCCGGGGACGCGGGACGGCTCCTGCTGCCGGGTCCCGAGCTGCGGGGCTGGCGCTTCGTAACCGAGGAGGAGGCGGCCGAGCTGCTGCCCCCGGCCCGCTACGCGCGGCTGCGCTGGGCGCTGCGGGCCAGGGAGCGCGGGGTGGCGCTCAACCTGGAGGACGGAGTCCCGGTCGGCTGACAGGGCCCCCGGGCCTCCCCCGGACGAAAGCACGGAGGGAGGCCCGGACAAGAGCCAGGAGGAAGGCCCGGACGAGAGCCCGGAGGGAGGCCCGGAGGCCGGCCGGCTCGCTCGCCGGCCTTCGCTCAATCCTGCTTGGAGCGGGCGTAGTTGGCCAGGAAGTGGGCCTCCGCCACGGACATGCGCTCCAGCTCCTGCGGCGACACGCTCTCGTTCACGGCGTGGATCCGCGCCTCCGGATCGCTCAGCCCGATCAGCAGGATCTCCGCCGCCGGGTACACCTCGGCCAGTGTGTTGCAGAGCGGGATGGAGCCGCCCATACCGGACGACTGCATCTCCTGGCCCGGGTACGCCACCCGCATCGCGTCGGCCATCGCCGCGTACGCCGGGCTGGTGGTGTCCGCGCGGAACGCCTGGCCCTGGCCCACGTGTTCCACCGCGACCCGCGCGCCCCACGGGATGTGCTTCTCCAGGTGCGTGGTGAGCAGCCGCGTCGCCTCGCCGGCGTCCTGGCCCGGCGGCACCCGCAGGCTGACCGTCGCCCGCGCGCTCGCCTGGACGGACGGCGTCGCGCCCACCACCGGCGGGCAGTCGATGCCCAGCACGGTCACGGCGGGCCGCGCCCAGATCCGGTCCGCGACCGAACCGCGGCCGATCAGACCCACACCGTCGAGCACCTTGGCGTCGGCGCGGAAGTCGGCCTCCGGGTAGTCGAGTCCGTCCCAGCCGGCGTCGGCGGCCAGCCCGTCCACCGTCGTGGAGCCGTCCTCGGAGCGCAGCGAGTCGAGCACCCGGATGAGGGCGGCGAGCGCGTCGGGCGCCGCCCCGCCGAACTGGCCCGAGTGCAGGTTGCCTTCGAGGGTGTCGACCGAGACACGGACCATGGTCATCCCGCGCAGGGTCGCCGTGACCGTCGGCAGCCCGGCCCGGAAGTTGCCGGTGTCACCGATCACCACCGCGTCGGCGGCCAGCAGCTCCGGGTGCGCCTCGGCGTACCGTTCCAGCCCGCCCGTGCCCTGCTCCTCGGACCCCTCCGCGATGACCTTGACGGTCACCGGGACGCCGCCGTTCGCCTCGAGGGCGCGCAGGGCCAGCAGATGCATCAGGAAGCCGCCCTTGCAGTCGGCCGCGCCGCGCCCGTACCAGCGCCCGTTGCGCTCGGTCAGCTCGAACGGCGGGCTCTGCCAGGCGTCCTCGTCCAGCGGCGGCTGCACGTCGTAGTGCGCGTAGAGCAGCACCGTCGGCGCGCCCTCGGGGCCGGCCAGCAGCCCGTACACGGACTGCGTCCCGTCGGGGGTGTCGAGGACGGCGACGTCCTGGAAGCCCTCGGCGCGCAGCGCGTCGGCCACCCACCCGGCGGCGGCCTCGCACTCGCTCTTCGGGAAGACCGCGACATCCGCCACCGAACGGAAGGCCACCAGCTCCGCGAGCTCCTGACGGGCGCGGGGCATCAAGGAGGCCACGGTCTCGGCGATCGAATTCACGGTCATGGGCACGCTCCAGGTCGGTGCGACGTTGTATCGGTCAGGTGTACAGAGAAAAGCGTTGTCGATCCTCCCACAGCGGGTATGGGGCCTCAGCGCCGTAGGATGCCGTTTCGACAGCAGGGCCATCGGGCGGATCAGGAGCAGAAGCACATCGTGAGCAGCGAGAACGCAGACGCCGGAAGCGTGCACGACGAGCCGGTGTGGGATGTCGTCGTGGTCGGCGCAGGACCGGCGGGAGCCTCCGCGGCGTACGCGGCGGCCGTCGCGGGCCGTCAGGTGCTGCTGCTGGAGAAAGCCGACCTGCCGCGTTACAAGACCTGTGGGGGCGGCATCATCGGCCCTTCGCGCGATTCGCTGCCCCCGGGCTTCGACTTGCCGCTGAAGGAGCGGGTGCACGCGGTGACCTTCTCGCTGAACGGGAAGCTCGCCCGTACCCGCCGCTCCAAGCGCATGCTCTTCGGGCTCGTCAACCGCCCCGAGTTCGACGCGAGTCTGGTCGAGCACGCGCAGAAGGCCGGCGCCGTGCTCCGTACCGGCGCGACCGTCTCGCGCGTCGAGCAGCACGGTCCGGCCGTGCCCGACCGTCGTACGGTCGCCGTCGTCCTCGCGGACGGCGGGACGGTGCTCGCGCGGTCCGTGGTCGGCGCCGACGGCAGCGCGAGCCGGATAGGCGGCCATGTCGGCGTGAAGATGGACCAGGTGGATCTGGGGCTGGAGCTGGAGATCCCGGTGCCGCCGACGGTCGCGGAGGACTGGGCGGGCCGGGCGCTGATCGACTGGGGCCCGCTGCCCGGGAGTTACGGGTGGGTGTTCCCCAAGGGGGACACGCTCACCGTCGGGGTGATCTCGGCCCGCGGCGAGGGCTCGGCGACCAAGCGCTATCTGGAGGACTTCGTCGCGCGGCTAGGGCTCTCCGGGTTCGAACCCTCGGTGTCGTCCGGGCATCTGACGCGCTGCCGGAGCGACGACTCGCCGCTGTCGCGCGGCCGGGTGCTGGTGTGCGGGGACGCGGCGGGGCTGCTGGAGCCGTGGACCCGCGAGGGGATCTCCTTCGCGCTGCGCTCGGGCCGGCTCGCGGGGGAGTGGGCGGTGAGGATCTCCGAGTCGCACGACGCCGTGGACGCCCGCCGCCAGGCGCTGAACTACGCGTTCGCCATCAAGGCGGGCCTCGGGGTCGAGATGGGCGTCGGACGCCGGATGCTCGGCATCTTCGCGCGCCGGCCGGGCGTGGTGCACGCGGCGATCACGGGCCTGCGGCCCGCGTGGAACGCGTTCGCGGACATCACCCGGGGCTCGACCACGCTGGCCGGCATCGTACGGACGCATCCGGTGGCCCGGCGGGCGCTGGACGTGCTGGACCGCAAGCAGGCGGCAGCGGCGAAGGAAGGCGGCGCGGGCTCGGCGGGTGCGCCGGACGGCGCGGTGCCGGACGCCGGGGCGATGGCTCCGGAGCAGGGCGCCCGGGACTGAACGGGTTCCCGGGACGGGCTCTCTGATCAGGCGTCCGTTCCGGTCGGAGAGCCGGGCGGCCGGGGGGCTACCGGCCCACCCGGCCGGGGGCCGAGGCCGGAGAACCCGGCGTTCCGGGTGCCCAGGTCGGTGACGTCGGCGAGGTACCGGTCGGTGAGTTCCGCCTCCGCCCGCCATGCCGCCACCACTCGTGTTCCCGGCCTACGGGTCGGGGCTCGTCAGCCGGGCCGGCCCGGCTGACCGGGGCGTCCCCGGAACCCCCGCAGCACATGGACGATACGGGCCACGAAGACCAGCCCGGCCGCGCCGGCCGCACCGGTCAGCAGCACCGGCGGCAGCTCCCAGTAGTACGTGGGAACCGCGACGGCGGCGAACACCAGCCCCGCCACCAGGACCCCCGTCATCAGCGCGAAGGCGATCTCGACAGTGATGGCGTCCCGCTCCGCGCTGCTCCGTGTCCCCATGGGGCGAGTCTGGCCGAACGGGCGAGCCGGCGGCAAACCGGCCCCCGGTGGCGGTCGAGGTGTTCCGCTCTGTCCATGCCTGGCGCTGTGTCCGGGAGGACCGGACCGGTGTCAGGCCGTTTCGGTGCGCGTGGTCCGTCCCGAGCGGCGCGGCAGCCGTACGAGAGCGCCGAGCGCCGCCGACTGGATCAGCACCGAGAGCACGAGGACCGGGTAGAGGAAGGCCGCGGATTCGGTGACCGCATCGCCGAACATCCCGCCGGCGGCGAGGAATCCGAAGACGGTCGGCGCGGCGAGCAGGAGCAGGGGCATCCCGGAGAGCGTGGCGTCCGCGTGGTGCGCCAAGGCCAGGTCGTACGCGAGGAGCGCCGCCGTCATCAGGACCAGCCCCAGATACACCTGCGAGGCGCGGTTGCCGAACGTCAGCCGGGCGAGCGTGGCGAGCCGTCCCGAAATCATGATGGTTTCCTCCGCAGTGGTGTGTGTCACTCCAGAGTGATGGGCATCGAACAGGCGCGCCTGAGTACGCCTACTCACTCGCCGCGGGGTCGTTCCGTACGGCCGGGTCGCTCTGCACGGCCGGGCCGCTCCGGTCGGCCGTCGGTCCTGACGGCCGCGCCGACGCGTTGCGGGCCGCGTATCCGATGAGTGCCGCGGCGGCGGACAGCAGGGCCACCGTCGTCAGGGCGAGCGGCAGCGAGAACCACTCGGCGAGGAAGCCGATCACGGGCGGGCCGAGCAGCATCCCGCCGTAGCCGAGCGTGGACGCCGCGGCGACCCCGCCGGGGCCCGCCAGCGCGCCCGCCCGGCCGATGGCCATGGGGAAGATGTTGGCGAGGCCGAGGCCGGCCACGGCGAAGCCCGTCAGGGCGAGCCAGGTGCTCGGTGCGAGGGAGCCGACCAGCATGCCGAGCGCGGCGGTGACACCGCCCGCGACCAGGGCGGTGGTCTGGCCGAGCCGTTCCACCAGCACCGTGCCGGAGAGCCGTCCGGCGGTCATGGCGAGGGCGAACAGCGAGTAGCCGGCGGCGGCCGTCCCGGGGGACGCCCCGAGATCCTGGGTGAGGTGCAGCGCGCTCCAGTCGGCCATCGCGCCCTCGCCGTACGCGGTGCACAGCGCGATCACGCCGAAGAGGAGGACCAGCGCGCGGGTGTGCCGGTCGAGGCGCCCCGGGCGCGGGGGCGCCGATGTGCCGTCCGCCGGGGCGGCTTCGGTCGTACGGCCGGGTACGGGCGGGGCTTCGCGCAGCAACGTGGGGCCGACTGCGGCGATGACCAGCAGGCCGATGCCCGTCAGGAGCGCGAGGTGGACGGCGGGGGAGAGCCCGCCCGCGACCAGCCCGCCGAGACCGGCGCCGATCATGCCGCCGAGGCTGAACGCGGCGTGGAAGCTGGAGATCACCGGGCGCCGCAGGGCCGTGACGATGTCGACGGCCACGCTGTTCATCGCGACGTTCAGACTCCCGTACGCCGCACCGAAGACGAGCAGTACCAGCCCGAGCGTGAGCGCCGAGTGGGTCTGCGGCGGCAGCAGAATGCTCAGCGAGAGCAGCACCGCGCATACCACGGTCACCGGCCGGCTGCCGAACCGGCGGCAGAGCCCGCCGGTCAGCACCATCGTGACGACGGCGCCCGCCGAGATGCCGAGCAGCGCGAGCCCGAGATCGCTCGCCGAGGCCCCGGTCTGGTGCTTGATGGCCGGAATACGGACCACCCAGCCGGCGAACAGGAATCCGTCGAGCGCGAAGACCACGGTCAGCGCGGTACGGAGCCGGGACAGCGGCGAGAGCGACGACAGTGGTGCGAGCGACGGCAGCCGCGGCGGTCCTCCCCGGAGCCGGGGCCCGGTCCTGGCTTTGTTTCGATTCGGCACAAAATGAGGATAGGGGCCGTCCCCCCTCCGTACAAGGCGTCCGCGCGGCCCGCGGATCATGGGAGACTCCCCTCCATGGACGGCAAGGCGACCCCCACCCGGACACGGCTGGAGCGAGGCAGGAGCGCACTCGGCCCGGCACTGGAACTCGTGCACACGGGCCGTGCGCCCACCCGCGCCGTGCTCACGGCCGAGCTGGGCGTCACCCGCGCCACGGCGGGCGCCGTCGCCGCCGAGCTGGAGGCCCTCGGGCTGATCCGGGTGGACTCCAGGCCCGGCGCGGCGGCCGGCTCCCAGGGCAGGCCCTCGCACCGGCTGTCGGTCGCCGAGGAGGGGCCCGTCGCGCTCGCCGCCCAGATCCACGCGGACGGCTTCCGGGTCGCGCTGGTCGGGCTCGGCGGCCGGATCGTCGCCACCGCGCCCACCCGCGGTACGGCCACGGCCGACCCCGCGCAGGTGCTCGGCGAGGTCGTCGAGGCGGGCGCCGCACTGCTGCGGGCCGGCGGACACCGGTGCGTGGGCGTGGGTCTCGCCGTACCGTCCGCGATCGCGGAACCGGAGGGCACTGCCCTCAACCCGCTCCATCTGGCCTGGCCGGCCGGGGCGCCGGTCCGGGAGATCTTCGCCGAGCGGGTACGGGCCGCCGGGCTCGCGGGCCCCGCCTTCACCGGCAACGACGTCAACCTCGCCGCCCTCGCCGAACACCGGCACGGCGCCGGACGCGGCGCCCAGCACCTGCTCTGCGTGGCCACGGGACACCGCGGCGTCGGCGGCGCCCTCGTCCTCGACGGCCGTCTGCACAGCGGCAGTTCGGGCCTGGCGCTGGAGGTCGGCCATCTCACGGTCAACCCCGAGGGGCGCCCCTGCTACTGCGGCAGCAAGGGCTGTCTCGATGTCGAGGCCGACCCGCTCGCCTTCCTCACCGCGGCGGGCCGCGCGCCCGGACCCGAGGTCTCCCTGCTCAAGCAGTCCACCGATCTGCTCCGCGCGGAGTACGCGGATCCCTCCGTGCGGGGGGCCGCCGAGGAGCTGATCGACCGGCTGGGGCTCGGACTCGCAGGTCTGGTCAATATCCTCAACCCCGACCGGATCATCCTCGGCGGACTGCACCGGGAGCTGCTGGCCGCCGATCCGGAGCGGCTGCGCGCCGTCGTCGCCGACCGCAGCCTGTGGGGCCGCAGCGGCGGCGTACCGATCCTGGCCTGCACCCTCGACCACAACAGCCTCGTCGGCGCGGCCGAGTTGGCGTGGCAGCCGGTCCTGGACGACCCGCTCGGCGCGCTCACCCGCTCCGGGGCGTGAAACCGGCACTCGCGCCGGGTTGGTGACCAGGATGCGGTCCAGCATCGGTTCACCCAGGGTGAGTTCGAGCCTCGGGCGCGGCCGGCGCAGCAGATACGGCATCCCCGGTATCTCGGGCACCGTCGTGTCGCCGCCGAGCAGCGGCCGGTCACCGAATCCGCCGACCGCGAGCGCCGCCAACTGCTCGGGCAGTCGCCAGTCCGTCGCGTGGTTGACGCGTGACGGTCCGTCAAAAGCCGCATAGGCCGCCCGACTCGGCGGCCTGCCGCTGCGCCGCCGGATCGGGGAGCGGCCCGGACGGCCGAGGATCACCCGGTCCGGTGCCACCTCCAACTCCCCGCAGAGCAGGTCGAGTACGTCCAGCGCGCCGGTGCCCAGCTCCAGATGGACGGCGATGGGTACGCCCGTACGGTGCTGGGCGCGGGCCGCGGCCGTCACCGTACGGCGGGCGTGCGCGTCGACTCCGTGGAACGCTCCGGCCACCTTGACCAGCCCGGCCCGTACCCCGGACCCCTTACCCCGGTCCCCGCGATGCCCTCGGTCAGCTCGGTGACGAAGAGCGCGGCGAGATCCCCGCCCGTCTCGCGCAGCAGGGACGCGTCGTAGTGCGCCGCCCGGTGCTGGCCGGTCGCGGCTGCTGCCCGGTCGCGGCGATCGGATGGACGCCCTCCGACCGTGACAGCGCCACCGGATCGGCAGGCCTGCGGCCCATCTCGAACGGCGTCCACTGGGCCACGGCCCGGCCGCCCGGCGCCCTGAACTCCCGCAGCCGCCCGGCCGCGTGCGCCGGGTCGGCCACTCCTGACCGGGGAGCAGGGTGCTGCGCAGGAAGAGGTGATCGTGCGCGGCGCAGAGGCCCAGCGCGTCCGGCGCGATATCGCCGAGGACCGTACGGACGACGGGAGCGGACCTGGACCCGGAGGTAGGCGTGGGCGTGGGCGCGTGCGCGGGCCGGGTCACGCGTCACCGCCGCCGAGCGCCGCGCGGTGCGGCTGCGACAGGTGCAGCACCTCGAAGCGGTCGCCGACCGACCGGGGCGTGTCCAGCGCCCGGAGCGTGCAGTGGACCCGCTCCCGGCGGCGCGGATCGAGACAGAGCGCCTCCGGTGAACCTTTCCGGCCACTGCACTAGCGCGGCAGTTCGGCGCCGCGCAGCGATCGGACGCAGAGCCCGATGACGGAGCCGAGCGCCACGATCGCGGCACTGGCGACGAAGACCGGTCGCGTACCCCAGGCGGCGACGGCCGCGCCGGTGAGCGGGTACGTCAGCGGGGCGAGCCCGAGCGCGAACAGGCTCGACACGGCGGTGACCCGGCCGAGGTACGCGGGATCGGCGGCCGTCTGCAGCAGCGCCGCGCACAGCGCCCCGCTGAGCCCCGCGGTCAGCCCGACGGTGATCGCGACGACGACGGCGACGGGCAGCGAGGGCGCGAAGGCGAGCGCGCCGAGAGCCGCCGCGGCGAGGGCCAGGCACCCCTGCTGGACCAGCCCGGCGCGCGGGAGCCGGCCCCGGACGGCCAGCAGGAGGGACGCGACGACCGCGCCGGCCCCGAAGCCGCCGACGATCCACCCGAGTCCCGTGACGCCCCAGCCACGTTCGCCGGCCAGCAGGGCCACGCCGATGTTCAGCGGGCCGGCGAAGCCCAGCTCCGATGTCGCCAGGACGGCCACCAGCGGAGCCAGCACCCGGTCGCGGCGGATGTGCCGCAGCCCGTCGGTCAGGTCCCGCCAGGCCGTGCCGTCGCTCCCGGCGGCCCGGCCGTCGTCGTCCGGGGAAGGCGCGACGTCCGGGAGTGGCGCGATCCGTACGGCGATCAGGAGCGGCAGCGAGAGCGCGAACAGGGTCCCGGCGACCGCGAACGCGAACGACGGGCCGCCCAGCGCCATGGCCAGACCGGCCAGTGGTGAGCCGCCGATGGTGGCCGCCCGGGTGACCAGCCCGCGCAGCCCCTGCACCCGGGCCAGTTGGTCAGGACCGGTGATACGCGGCGGCAGCGCGCCGACGGCCGGCAGGAACAAGGCGTCCACCGTGCCGAAGACCAGCCCGACCACCACCAGCAGCCAGACGCCGGGAGTCGACACGGCCAGCACACCCGCCACGGCCAGGATCACCACACACCGCGTCAGATCGCCGCCGATCACCACCCTGCGCGGCCCGAACCGGTCGGCCACCACGCCCCCGCCGAGCATCAGCACCGCCCTCGGCACCGAACCGGCGGCGAGCACCAGCCCCGCCTGCGTCGGACTGCCGACCTGAATCGCCGCCCAGGACAGCGCGAGGAAATACACGTTGTCGCCCAGCAGCGAGAGGGTGAGCGCGCCCAGCCAGCGCAGTACGTTCGCGTCCCGGTGGGCGGGCGGTGAGCCGCGCGTCGCGGATATCGCGGTCGTTGTCGCGGTCACGCGGATGCCTCCTCGGGGAACGCGGGGTTTCACGGATGCGGGGGTTTCGCGGATCGGAGGGCAGGCGGACTCAGGGGCGGTACGGGAACCCGTACAGATGCAGGGCGACCTGCTCGCGGCCCGCGGTGTCCCCGGCCTCCTCGGCGGCCCGCCCGCGCTCCTCCCAGCGCCGTACCAACGCGTGCATCTCCTCGTTCAGTTCGGCCAGTTCGGCCGCCGTCAGCCGCGGCAGGTACTCGGCGGTGAACGCGGCGTCCGTCCACTCCTTCGGCCACGCCGACTGCTGGTCGAGGTAGGCGGCGTACCGTTCGGCGCGCGCCGTGAGCAGCTGGCGGGTCACCTGCCCGACCACGGCCGCGCCCTCCGGATCACCCACGAAGTCCGAACTGCGGAAGCTCCACCCCTTCTCCGAAGCCGGCTTCCACCACCGCTCCCGCCCGTCCGCGTTCAACTCCGGTGCCTCGACGATGAAGCCGTGCGCCGCCATCTTGCGCAGGTGATAGCTGACGAGCGACACCGCCTCGTCGACCTGCTCCGCGAGCCGGGAGGCGGTCGCGGAGCGCGCTGTGTAGAGGTGCCGGTACAGCTCGATCCGGAGGGGGTGGGTGAAGACCTTCAGGGCGTCGAGATCGGTGATGGACGGGTTCGGTTCCTTGGCCATGCGCCGAGGCTAGACAGGAAAGAAAAGTTGCGCAATGAAAATTGCGCAACAAACCTTGTGCATCCGAGTGGCCACCCACCCGTCACCCGCCGGGCCGCCCGCGAGTTGCGGAGTGCGGCCCCGTGAGTCACTCTGGTCTCATATCACTCAGGGTTAACCGGCGGTGACGCTGCGATCCAGCCCCGCCGGGCGGGATCGGCGGCGCGCCGCGCCGCTGGATCCGATCGTCGTCTTCTTCCGGACTCATTCGGGGAGTCGCAGCCGTGATCAGCCGGCCCAGCAGGCACTGCACGGTGGAGCTCCAGGCCCTGCCGTCGCGGATTGGTCAGGTCCGCAGAATCATCTCCGCGCAACTGCGCTACTGGCATCTCGATCCACTGATCGACTACGCGGCACTCGGCGTCACCGAGCTGCTGACCAACGTCCACCGGCACGCCCAGCCGGACAAGCTCTGCACCGTCGACATCGAGCTGCTCCTCGAACGGCTCACCGTCTCGGTCAGCGACCACGATCCGCGGCTGCCCGCGGTCAACGACGCCGGTCCGTTCGATACCGGCGGCCGCGGTCTCGCCCTGATCGCGGCCGTCAGCGAGAGCTGGGGCATGCGGCGCCGGGGCGATACGGGCAAGAGCATCTGGTTCACGCTGCCCGCACCGCCCGCCGCGCTGGCTCTGCCGCTCCGCCCGGTGTACGGCGCGACGACCGACGGCCCGTTCCCCGGGGCGGAGTTCGGACCCGCGGCGGTCGACCACAGCTCGGCCGCCGCCCGCTCGGTCGTGGTCGGCTGACCGGGCGGCGCCGGTCGCGGGGGAGAGCCTAGTGGCCCGCCCTGCTGACGGCCTCCATGAAGCGCCGGGCCAGCGCCGTCGCGTCCGGGCGCCGGCCGCGGCGGCCCATGGTCAGCCGGTAGCGGATGCCGTTGAGGGTGGCGACCGTACTGCCGCTCCCCGCGAACCACGGCCGGGCGGTCCTGACGGCCCGCAGCGGCGCGCTGTCGATCACCCGGCCGTAGCTGGTCAGCAGCGCCAGCCTGCCGTCCTGGATCAGCACCTGGCCCGCCGTGGTGAGGGAGCGCGGCCACCGTTCGATGAGTACCCCACGTGCGTTGAAATCCGGCTCAGCCATGGCTCTTCAGCCCCCTCCGTGCCATATCCCTGCGAATCCCCTCCAGGGCAGTGTGCCCAAGTATCCGGCGCCGCACCAGAGCACCCCTCGTTCGCGCAGGTGGTTGGGGGTACGGTGCGGGCGGGGCCCGATCGGGGAGCACCGATGAGCGAGGAGCGCGCGATGACACAGAGGGACGGATCCGGGGACGGTACGGGCGGGACGCCGCCGCCCGCCGCGACCCTCGACGTGGACCGCAGCGACCCCGGCTACCGCGCATGGCTCAAGGAGGCCGTACGGAAGGTCCAGGCCGACGCCAACCGCTCCGCCGACACCCATCTGCTGCGCTTCCCGCTGCCCGAGGGGTGGGGCATCGACCTGTACCTCAAGGACGAGTCGACGCATCCGACCGGC
This sequence comes from Streptomyces sp. NPDC093109, assembly GCF_040701725.1. Taxonomy (NCBI): domain Bacteria; kingdom Bacillati; phylum Actinomycetota; class Actinomycetes; order Kitasatosporales; family Streptomycetaceae; genus Streptomyces; species Streptomyces sp. NPDC093109. The sequence continues at coordinate 45,070 of NZ_JBFBEZ010000011.1, read as the reverse complement.
AGCCTCAAGCACCGGCTCGCCCGCTCGCTGTTCCTCTACGGCCTCTGCAACGGCTGGATCCGGCCCGGGAAGCCGGTGATCGAGGCGTCCAGCGGTTCGACGGCCGTCTCCGAGGCGTACTTCGCGAAGCTGATCGGCGTGCCGTTCATCGCCGTCATGCCGCGCACCACCAGCCCCGAGAAGTGCCGGCTGATCGAATTCCACGGCGGACAGTGCCACTTCGTGGACGACGCCGCCGGGATCTACGCGGAGTCGGCGGGCCTGGCGGCCAGTACCGGCGGCCACTACATGGACCAGTTCACCTACGCGGAGCGCGCCACCGACTGGCGGGGCAACAACAACATCGCCGAGTCGATCTACCAGCAACTGCGCCTGGAACGCTATCCCGAGCCCGCCTGGGTCGTCGCCACGGCCGGTACGGGCGGCACCTCCGCGACCATCGCCCGCTACGTCCACTACATGCAGTACGACACCCGGATCTGCGTCCCCGACCCGGAGAACTCCTGCTTCTTCGACGGCTGGACCCGGCACGACGCGGACGCGCGCAGCGGGCGCGGCTCCCGCATCGAGGGCATCGGGCGCCCCCGGATGGAGCCGAGCTTCGTGCCCGGGGCCATCGACCGGATGATGAAGGTCCCGGACGCGGCCAGCGTCGCCGCCGTACGGATGCTGGAGCGCGCCATAGGGCGCAAGGCGGGCGGCTCCACCGGCACCGGCCTGTGGAGCGCGCTGCGGATCGTCGCGGAGATGGTCGAGGCCGGTGAGACGGGGAGCGTGGTCACCCTGCTCTGCGACCCGGGCGACCGCTATCTCGACAAGTACTACTCGGACACCTGGCTGGCCGCGCAGGGCCTGGACATCACCCCGTACACCGTGACGCTCGACCACTTCCTGGCGACGGGCGTCTGGCCGGACTGACCTGCCGGCAAGGGGGCTACTGGCCTCTGTACAGGTTCGTGGACCATACTGCCCGCCGTGGAGCAGCGCATAGATCCGAAAGTCCAGCCCGAGTACGCCGCGGGGACAGATCCGGCATACATCCCCGGTCTGACGGCCCCTCGCCCCGGGGCGGAGGAGAAGACGGCACCGGCCGCGGAGCCGGAACCCGAGGCCGCGGACGATGCCGTCCCCGAGGATGCCGTCCCCGAGGACACCGTCGTCGATGACTCCGTTGTCGAGGACGCGGTCCCGGAGGACGTCCCCGAGGCGGAGTCAGAGTCGGTGGCGTCGGACCCGGTGGCGTCGGAGCCGGCGGAGTCCGAGCCGGGGAAGGAAGGAGAAGCAGCAGCAGAGAACGACGGTCCCGTCTTCGAGGCGAGCGACCGGCGTGGCTCGATCACGGCCGACCGTGACGGCGTACGGTTCCGCCTCGACGAGGAGGAAGCCGACTTCCGGTGGGACGAGATCGGCGCGGTGGAGGTCGGCACCCCCCGGTTCGGCCGCCGGTTCACGGTCACGGTCCATGTGTCCAGCCGCCGTTGGTTCACCGCCGAGGTCGACGCGGCGGCCAGAAGCGATCTGAAGGGGTGGGCGGCCGAACTGGACGAGGTCCTGGACGCCTACTTCGAGGAATCCTGACCGGACCGGAACGGGCCGACAACCGGACCGGACGGGGACTGCAACCGGACCGGAACAGGACTGCAACCGGACCGGAGCGCGGTGCCGGGGCTCACCACGCCCGGCATCCGCGCCCGCCGTGCCCTATCCGCGCAGCAGGCGGTCGACGGCGCGGCCGAAGACCAGCCGTCCCGCCCGCGCCGTCAGCGGGTCCAGCGCGCGCGGGAGCGCGGCGAACCGCAGGTCCTCCTCCCAGCACACCCGGGCGCCGCGCGGGGCCCCGGCCGCCTCGTCCCGTACGCGGATCTCCGCCCACCCCGTGACGGCCCGGCCGCGCTTCTCCAGGCGGCAGCGGCCCGGCACCCCCGGCGCGGGCGGCTGCCAGTGGACGACCTCCATCGGATCGTCGAACCCGGCGCGGCCGAGCCCGGTACGGGCGGTGAAGCGCGTCCCGGTGCGGGTGGGGCCCGGGGTCAGCACCGTGATCCTGGTGAGCGGCACCCCGCGTCCGTGCGCGGGCCAGTCCGTCAGCCGCCGCCACGCCTCGTCGGCGGGGAGCGGGGTGGCACGGTCGATCAGGAAGACGCTCACCCGCCGATCGTAGGCCCGGCCGCCCCCGCGAGGACCCGACGGAGCGCCGAGGGCCTCAGAAGGCGCTCAGGAAGCGCCCAGGAGCGCCCGGGAGGCGCCCCTCGTCAGCCGCTGCCCGGCACCGAACCCGACGCGGCGCGGTCCGCCACCACCAGTCCCGGCAGCTGCTCCATGATCTTCTCGCGGGCCTCCTCCGACAGCCCCGAATCCATCACCAGAGTGTCGATCCGGTCCAGCGTCGCGAACGAACTCAGCCCCACCGTGCCCCACTTCGTGTGGTCGGCCACGACCACCACACGGCGCGCCGACCGCATGAACCGCCGGTTGGTCTCCGCCTCCGCGATGTTCGGTGTGGAGAGGCCCGCCTCGACCGAGATGCCGTGCACCCCGAGGAAGAGCACATCGAAGTGGAGCGAGCGGATCGCCTGGTCGGCCACCGGCCCCACCAGCGAGTCCGACGGCGTACGCACCCCGCCCGTGAGCACCACCACGGGGGAGCCGGGGCGCCGGCCGCCCGCTCCGGCCGTCTGCTGCGCGGTGTGGAACACATCGGCGACCCGCGTCGAGTTGGTCACCACCGTCAGCTCGGGGACGTCCACCAGATGGTGGGCGAGGGCGAACGTCGTGGTCCCGCCGGACAGCGCGATCGCGCTCCCGGGCTGGACGAGCGCCGCCGCCGCCCGCGCGATGTCCTCCTTGGCGGTCAGCTCCAGCGCGGACTTGGCCTCGAACCCCGGTTCGTGCGTACTCGCCTCGACCACCGGGACCGCGCCGCCGTGCACCTTCTCGACGACACCCAGCCGGGCCAGCGCGTCCAGGTCCCTGCGCACCGTCATGTCGGAGACATTGAGCTTGCGCGTCAGCTCGTTGACGCGGACTCCGCCACGCCGGCGCACCTCGTCCAGGATCAGCGCGCGGCGCTGCTCCGCGAGGAGATTCTGATTGTCGCTCACCGCCGGGCCGGTCCTTTCGCCGAGTCCAAGAGACTCATCCTCGCACGGAGGTCCGACACCCGCCCCGGTGATTGCCGGTGGCGGGGGCAGGGGAGATTCGGTGACAACGGGGTGTGCGAGGGCCGCGGTCCGTCATCCTGGGGCGCGCCGCACCCATCCGTGCCGGGTCCTGTACGAGAGCGAGCCGCCGAAGTGCCCACACCCACACCGCGCGACGACGATGCCGCGCTCGAACTCCTCGTCCACGGCGTCGGCGGAACCACCCCGCAGCGGATGCTCGACGACCCCCGTACGGTCCGGGTCACCGGCGACGAGACGGCCGCCATATACCGCCGCGCCGTGGACGCCGACGCCGAACGGCACCCCGAGCGCTACGGCGGCCGGCCCGTCCCGGAGGCGTACTGCTGGTCCAACCTCACCTCGGGCAACGGCTCACGGGCCCTGTGGCTGCTGCTGCTCCCCTTCATGGTGGTCAACCTCGCCCACTGGATGCGGCCCGCCACCGAGGGCCTGCGCCGGTCCCAGCGGCTGTACGGGGTGCTCGTCCGGCTCGTCGCCCTCACCCTGACCGTGCTGCTGACCTCCGCCGCCTGCGAGGTCGCGCTGGATCTGACGGCGTGGCAGTGCGCCGGCTCCGCCGAGTGCGTCGCCCACCGGTCCTGGCTCGGCTTCCTCGCGGCGGAGCGGCAGGGCTGGTGGTCGCAGCCCGGCCGCCGGCTTGCCCTCGCCTCCGTCGTACCGGCGGCGCTGGTGGGGCTGCTCTGGTACCTCTCCCACCGCACCTGGAGCGCGTACGAGTCCCAACGCCCGCCCACCGACGACCGCCTGGGCGTCCCCGACCGCGCCGCCGTCCCAGAACCGCCCGCCCCTGAGCCGTCCGCCCCCGACGGGGTACGGTCCGCCCTCGGCCGGCCCGGCTTCTGGTACGGCCGCCGGCTCGTCGCCCGGCTCCGCGCCGCGCACACCGCCGCGGGCTTCCTCACCGTCGCCGCCGCGCTCACCGCCGCCGGCGCCGACCACGACCTGCGCGGCCCCGGCGGTCCGACGGCGGTCCCCGGCGTGCTGCTCCGGGCGGCGCTGCTGTGCTGCGCGGCCGTCGTCCTGTGGGTGGTGTGCGCCAGGAGCCGCGGCGACCGCGGGCGCGACCGCTCCCTCGACCGGCTGCTCACCGAGCGGCTGCCCGCCGCCTCGCTCGTCCTGTTCGGTCTCTCGGTCGTGTACGTGGGCTGGTCACGGCCCGGCTGGGTCTCCACCGGCGCGCTCCCCGTCGACCAGGTCTTCCGGATACTGGCCCTGGCCCAGGTCGTGCTGATCGTCGCGCTCGTCGTCATCGCCCACCGGCTGTACCGCCGGGTGCCCCAGCCGCGTACCGCGATGCGCGGTCTCGGCGGGCCCGCCGTCGCCACGCTCGCCTGCGCCCTGGGCGGGGTGATGACCGGCGGAGTCGCCCAGTGGGTCGCCGACCGGCTGGACGGCGACGCCACGCCCGGCATGGGCGGCGGCGCGATCCCCGGCCCGCCGGTGCTGCTCAGCTGGCAGGCGTCGGTCATCCCCGTCCTGCTCGTCCTGCTGACCGTCCCGGCCGGTGTCCTCGCCGTACGGACCGCGCGCACCGCCCGCGCCCTGGCCCCGCTCGTGGAACGGGAGTACGCGAAGGAGCGGGGCGGGACCAGGGGCGACGCCCTCCGTACCCGGCAGGTGGCCGGCGCCCGGGCCAGGGCCGCGCTCACCGACTCCGCGCCCCGGCTGATCGGGGTGGTCTCCGGCGCCTCCCTGCTGCTGGGCGCCGCCGCCGTGGCCGGCTCCTGGGCGAGCGGCGAGGTGCCGGGGCAGGCCGCGCGCGGCACCGACTCGTTCGTCGAGGCCTTCGCCCAGACCGCGCAGGCCATCGGCTCCTGGCTGGTCGGGTTCGGCTTCCTGCTCTTCGTCACCTGGGGCCGCCGCGCCTACCGGGACGCCTCGGCCCGCCGCACCATCGGCATCCTCTGGGACGTCGGTACGTTCTGGCCGCGCGCCGCCCACCCCTTCGCGCCGCCCTGCTACGCCGAGCGCGCCGTCCCCGACCTCACCTGGCGCATCGCCGCCTGGACCGGCCGCACGGGCGGCAGACTCGTCCTCTCCGGCCACTCGCAGGGCAGTGTGCTCGCCGCCGCGGCCGTCTGGCAGTTACGGCCCGAGACCCGTCGCCGTGTCGCGCTGCTGACGTACGGATCGCCGCTGGAGCGGCTGTACGGCCGCTGGTTCCCCGCGTACTTCGGTGCCGGTCACCTGGCGCGGCTCTCCCGGGAAGTGCACTGCTGGCGCAATCTGTGGCGCGCCACCGACCCCATCGGCGGCCCGGTCCTGGTCCCCGCCGACGGCGAGCGCCCCGAGGTCGACCGGGGTCCCCTCACCGACCCGCTCTGCTACGGCCGTACGGTGGAACACCCGCTGCCGGAGCCGGTCTTCGGGCACTCCAACTATCAGGCGGACCCGGTCTTCGCCCAGGAACGCGCCGCGCTGCTCGACCGGTTGCCGCCGCCGCCCCGGCCGCTGCCCCCGCCGCGCGGTCAGGACAGCTCGGACCCGGTGGGATCGGAGGCGGCGGGATCGGAGGCGGCCGGCTCCGGCAGCGCGGGCAGGTCGTCCGCGTAGAGCAGGGTCAGATCGTCGGTGCTGGTCTCCGGCAGCTGGGCGACCCGGCCCGCGTGACGTTCCACCATGGACTCGAACGTCTGGCGCGCGGTACGGCCGTTGCCGAAAGCCGGCCCCTTGGGCAGGGCCGTGAAGTACTTCAGCAGCGCCTCTGCCGTGCCCTCGCCCAGCCGGTACTCCTGCTCCTCCGACTGCCCCTCCACGATCCGCAGCAGCTCGTCGGGCTCGTAGTCGGTGAAGGTGATGGTCCGTGAGAAACGGGACGCCACACCGGGGTTGACCGTCAGGAAGCGCTCCATCTCGGCGGTGTACCCGGCGACGATCACCACCACCGCGTCCCGGTGGTCCTCCATCAGCTTCACCAGTGTGTCGATGGCCTCCTTGCCGAAGTCGCGGCCGGAGTCCTCGGGGGAGAGCGCGTACGCCTCGTCGATGAACAGCACCCCGCCGCGCGCCCGGTCGAACGCCTCCTGGGTACGGATCGCCGTCGAGCCGATGTGCTCGCCGACGAGGTCCACCCGGGAGACCTCCACGAGATGCCCGCGCTCCAGCACCTTGAGCGAGTGCAGGATCTCGCCGTACAGCCGGGCCACGGTCGTCTTGCCGGTACCGGGGTTGCCCGTGAAGACCAGATGGCGGCGGACCGAGGCCGCCTTGAGGCCCGCCTCCTTGCGGCGGCGGCCCACCTCGATCATGTCGGTGAGCGCCCGCACCTCGCGCTTGACGCTCTCCAGGCCCACCAGTGAGTCGAGTTCACCGAGGACGTCCTCGGAGTCGCGCGCGACCGTCGTGGCCGGGGCGGTGTCGGCTGCGGGGGCGACCGCGGGCGCCGGCGGGAGCGCGCCCAGCAGCGCGGGGGCCGTCAGGGGCGCGGTCGCCGGGAGCGGTGTGGCGAGCGGGCGGGTCGGCTCCGCGGCCAGCACACCGCTCTCGTCGCTGGTGCAGTCCTCGGCGGTCGGCCCGTCCTCCGCGAAGTCGTAACCGCCGCGCGCGCACCGCTCCGTACGGCAGCGGGTGAGCGTCGTGCGGCAGCCGTCCATCACATGGAAGCCGTAGCCGCCGCTGCCCGTCACCCGGCAGCTGTGGAAGGTGCCCCGGCCCCCGGCGGAGACGTAGAACCCGGCCTCGGCGGACGAGGTGACCGTGCAGCGCTCGATGGTCGGATCGGCGCCCTTGGTGACGATGACACCGGTCTGGACGGTGTCGATGGTGCAGGAGTTCAGTGTGCCGCCGCTGCCGTGGTCGCGGAACCAGGCGCCGGTGGACGCCTCCTTGATCCGGCAGTCGTCGAGCTGCGCGGTCGCGCCGTCGCTCACGGACACCGCCGTGTTCCGCACCTGCGAGATGTCGCTGTCGACCACATCGGCGCGCGAGCCACGGTCGAGGACGAAGAGCGCGTCGGGCACGTCGTGCACCCGGCAGGAGTCCAGCACCACGGTCGCCCCGTCGCTGATCCACACCGCCGGATAGTCACCCGTACTGTCGTGGATCTCGCACTGGTTGGCGTCCACACGGGTGCCCGGGTCCCAGACGGAGAGACCGTTGCGCCCGAAGCGGCGCACCGTGGAGCGGGTCAGGGTCAGCACCGACCGGGAGCGCAGATCGACCGCGTTCTCCGGGATGTCGTGGATGTCGCAGTCGGAGAGGGTCAGTACGGCGTCGGTGTCCAGGGTTATCCCGTCGGCCGAGGTGCGGTGCACCGACGAGTCCGTGAGATGGGCGGCGGCCCGGGACGCGATCTGCACACCGGTGCCCTTGATCTCGTACACCTCGCAGCCGATCGCCTCAAGACCGCTGCCCTCGCCGGTGACGGAGAGGCCCGAGCCCGAGGCGTGGTGGATACGGCAGCGCTCCAGCCGGGGATGCGCGCCGCCGCGCACCGAGACGCCCGCCTGCCCGGCGGCGACGATCTCGCACTCCTCGAAGACCCCGCCCGCCCCGTCGAGCACGGCGATCCCGACCCCGGCCGGATTGTCGACCGTGCAGCGGCGGACGGTGGGCCTGGCCGCGCCGCGCACCTCTATGCCGGCCGCGGAGCGGGTCACGATCCGCAGATCGGCCAGCTCGGGGGTGCCGTCCTCGACGAGCAGCGCGGGGGCCGTGGCGTCCTGTCCCTCCACATGGAGGTCCTGGACGGTCGCGGAGGCGCGGACCGTCAGGGGCACGCCGTCGGCGGGTGCGATACGGACGGAGCCGAGCGAACCCTCCGGGCCGCGCAGCGTGACCGCCCGCGAGACGACGAGGTTCTCCCGGTACGTACCCGGGGCGATGGTGAGGATGTCGCCGTCGCCCGCGGCCTCCAGGGCGGCGGCGAGCGAGGCGTACTCGCCCGTGCGGCGCCGCCAACGGGATGTGCCGGTGTGCGTCACCTGGACCGTGCCCTGTGCCATGGCGTTGTTCTGTCCCCACCTCGTGCGATTGCCCGTGCAGTGCCGTCCCGGGTGACTGCCCCGGGTCCCGGCCTGGGCGGCTGACCGGGCGGGCACCACCGTAGCGCGCGCGGCACCGCCGAGTTGACGTCAGTGCCGCACTGGTGCGGTCCGGGTACGGGTACGGTCGCCGGATCAGCTGCCCGCGCCGGTGCGGCCCCAGTCGGGACCGGCCTTCGCCCACGCCCGGTCCAGCCGCCGGTACCGCCGTTGTACCAGACGCCATACGGCCAGCCGTCGCGCGCACTCCACCAACGCGGCGGCCAGCAGCGCCGATCCGAACCCGACGAGCAGCGCGTGGAACCCGGCGACGGCCGGTTCCATCGGGGCCGGTGCCTCGTCGCCGCTCCGGTCGGTCCAGAAGGTGAAGGTGTCGCCGGGGCGCGGGTCGCGCAGCGAGGTGGCGACCGTGCCGGTCAGCTCGGCACCGTCCGGCGCGCGCCAGGTGGCGACCACCCGGCGGCCGGAGTCCCGCACACCGGGCGACTCGACGTCGTACACGACCGGGACGCGCTCCTTGGAGAGCTCGACGACCTCGGCGGCCGTCCGGTGCCGCTCCTCGTGCTGGAGCCGTACGGTCTCGCGCAGCGAGGAGTCGGCAGCGCTCCAGCAGAGCACGCCCACCGCCGGCGCGGCCAGCGCGATCAGCAGGGCCGCCGTGAAAGCGACCCAGGCCTCGACGAGATCCGTGCGGCGGCGCAGGGGGTTGCGCCGCCAGCGCCAGAGTCCCACGATGGTGCGCACAGTCCGGCACCCCCTTCCCTCTCCGTTGTAGCCGCGTGGCGCGGCGAACGCGCAACGATGCCGGGGAAGAGAGAGCAAGCTCACCTCGTTGTGCCCTGCACGTAACACGCCGCTCACTCAACAGGCTTATCACCGGGCCGTGTTCCGGCGGCGACGCGAGGGGCGGGGAACGGTCAGCCGAGGACGGTCACCGGATCGCCGACGCGCAGGGTGCCGGTCCGCTCGGGGATCACGTTCTGGCCGAAGATCAGCCGGCCGTCGACGCGGCGGTACCGGCCCAGGGTGCGCAGCGGCTCCCGGCCGCGCTCGGCCGTGCGCTGGTCCGTGGTGGTGACGACACACCGCCCGCAGAGCTTGGCGACCCGGAACGTCACCTCACCGACGGCGATGCGCCGCCAGCCGTCCTCCGCCCAGGGCTCGGTCCCGGCCACCACCAGATTCGGCCGGAACCGGTCCATGGGAAGCGGCCCCTCCTCCGGGTAATCGCCTTGCGCGACAAGGGAGTTGAGGGCATCGAGGGACGCCGTCGTGGTGACGAGCAGCGGGTAGCCGTCGGCGAAACTCACGGTCTCCCCGGGCAGCGCGTACTCCGGATCGACGGGCCGGCGCCGGGCGGGGTCGTCGAGATGGACGAGCCGGACCTCCGCCCCGAGATACGTGCTCAGCCAGTGGTGTGCGTCGCGCGCCGCCGGTACCGCCTCGACCTTGGTGCCGAAGATGTCCGTCACCACGGTGCCGTCCGCCCCACCGCCCGCCTCCGGTACGGCGACCGTCAGCGGCGCGGGACCGGGCGCGGGGCCGCGGGCCGGTCCGGGCGCGGAGAGCCGGACCCCGCCGTCCGGCCGCGGCTCGGCGCCGATGAGCGCCAGCCGTGCCTGCTGGCGCTGGGTGACCGCCTTCCCCGTCCCGTCGATCAGCATCCAGCGGCGGTCACCCGCGAGTCCCCAGGGCTCCACGGTGGCACTGCCGGGCTCGTGCCCGGCCAGGGATTTGACCGGGTGGACCCGCAGGGTGTGCAGAACGGCGTCGCGCGGCTTGGGCATGACACCATCCTGCCACCGGCTTCTGACCTCCGGCCGGTCGGCGCCTCCCGGCGCGCGCCGGTACTCCTGAGCGCTGCCCCCGCGTCAGTACCGCCCTGATCAGTACCCTCTGCTCTGGTACTGCTGCCGGTTGTACGGGTCCTCGTACGGAGTGGGCTGCGGCTGGGGCGGCGCCGGGCGCGGGGCCGCGGGACGCATCGCCTCGTACCCCGTGCCGGGCATCGGGCGCTGGGGCTGCGCCTGCATCGGTGCCTGCTGCTGTTGCTGCCCCGGGTAGCCCCGGGGCGCGGCCTGCTGCGGGATGTACGGCGCGGGAGTCTGCTGGAGCGGCATGGACTGCTGCGCCGGCTGCATCATCTGCTGCTGCTGCGGATAGCCGCCGTAGGCGGGGGCGGCCTGGGAGGGACCGGCCGGCAGCGCGGGGAGCGCGGACGGCAGGGCCGGCAGATAGCTGTTGCTCGTGTCGTAGGCGGCGGGCACTCGGATCGGGGCGATCTGAGGCGTGCCCCGCTCCGCGACCAGGGAGTCGTAGATAGGGGTGTCCGGGAAGGACGGCGCGGAGTAGTAGCCGCCGCCGTAGGTGGAGCGGGGGGAGGTCATGCAACATAAGTTAAGCCACGGCGCGCCGGGTTGGGGAGTCGGAATGAAGCTTGTTTTGGGAGGTGTGGGCTACTTCGGATCCCCAATGCGAGCGAACTTGGGAAAATCGGTCGCCGCGTGATGTACAGATCGTGTAAAGGGCAAGCTGACGGGGGGTTACCGGCGGGTCCCGTGCGGCCCGAACCGCGGCGCGGCGATTAGGTTGGCGACAGGGAATCCACCGGCACCGTGACTCGCGATGGGGGCGATCATGTCCATGCTTAAAGGCGCAAATCTTCCGGTGACCGCACCGGCTGTCCATGTCGAATTGGGATGGCGTTCCGGACCGGGGGTGCCGGATGTCGATGCCTCGGCGCTCCTGCTCGTGTCCGGCAAGGTCCGTTCGGACGCCGACTTCGTCTTCTACAACCAGCCCGCGCACGCGTCCGGGGCGGTACGCCACGAAGGCAAGCGGCCCGGTGGGACGGATCTCACGGACACCGTCACCGTCGACCTCGCGCGGGTGGAATCCGACGTCGAACGGATTGTGCTGGCCGCCTCGGCGGACGGCGGCAGCTTCGGCCAGGTGCCCGGGCTCCGGGTACGGGTGCTGGACGCGGCCACCAAGGCCGAGATCGCGCGGTACGAGAGCAGCGACGCGACCGTCGAGACGGCGTTCGTCCTCGGCGAGCTGTACCGGCGCCAGGGGAACTGGAAGTTCCGCGCGGTCGGGCAGGGGTACGACAGCGGACTCGCCGGGCTGGCCACGGACTTCGGGATCTCGGTCGACGAACCGGCCGCACCGCCCACGCCCGTTGCGCCGCCCACGCCGCCCGCACCCGTCGCGCCGCCCGTAACCGCCGCCGCGCCGCCCAGGCAGGCGGCGCCGCCCGCGCCGGCCCCCGCGCCCGTACGGCTGAGCAAGGTGACGCTGACCAAGGAGGCCCCCTCCGTCTCCCTGACGAAACAGGGCGGCACCTCGGGCGCGATGCGCGTCAACCTCAGTTGGCGGTCACGGAAACAGTTCAAGGGCTGGGGCGCCAAACTCGGCCGTTCCTTCGCCACGCACAACGATCTCGATCTCGACCTGTGCGCCCTCTACGAACTGACCGACGGACGCAAAGGCGTCGTCCAGGCGCTGGGCAATGCCTTCGGCGCGACCGACCGGGCGCCGTACATCCATCTCGACGGCGACGACCGCACCGGCGGGTCCGACAGTGGCGAGAACCTCACCATCAACCTGGATCACAAGGACCGGCTGCGCCGCGTTGTCATCTTCGTCACCATCTATGAAGGCGCGAGCAGTTTCGCGGATCTCGACGCGACGGTCACTCTCCAGCCGCAGCACGGCGCCGCGATCGACTTCTCGCTGGGTGAATGCACGGTCCCTTCGACGGTCTGCGCGCTGGCACTGATCACCAATACCGGCTCCGATCTCGTCGTCCAGCGCGAAGCCCGTTTTCTGGTACCGGAACGCGGAGTCAGTCCGCAGCGCACCATCGATTACGCCTATGGGTGGGGCATGAACTGGACACCCGGCAGGAAGTGACCTACGCCGAACAGCGTCGGGACACCCCCTATAACCGAGTGGTCCTGCCCGCTCGCCGGGATATTCGTCAGCGGTCCGGCGCCGCCTCGGGACGGGCGTACGTACGTCCCTTCCAGGCGGAGCCGCGGCCCCGGTAGTGCTGAACGGCCGAGTCGACCGTCATCAGCAGATAGAGGAACGCCGTGAGGGGCAGCAGCGGAGCCTGCCACAGCGACAGCCGGTAGTAGCGCAGGATCGGGACGTACGTCCCCGTCATCACCGCCCACGCGGCGAGCCCGAGCCAGCCCGCGGCCCTGTCCCCGGCGAACACCCCCGCGCAGAGCGCGACCGGCGGTACGAGATAGACCACCGCCAGCCCCGCCACCGTGAGGACCAGCAGCAGCGGATTGTGCCGGAGCTGCGCGTACGCGCTCCGCGAGACCATCCGCCACAGATCGGCCAGCCGCGGGTACGGGCGCACACTGTCCACCCGGTCCGCGAGCCCCAGCCAGATCCGGCCCCCGCTCCGCCGGACCGCCCTGGCCATCGACACATCGTCGATCACGGCCTGCCGGAACGACTCGGGCACCCGCGCCCGTACGGCCGTCTCCGTCCGCAGCAGCACACAGCCGCCCGCCGCCGCCGCGGTCCGGCCGCCGGGCCGGTTGATCCGGCGGAACGGATAGAGCTGCGCGAAGAAGTACACGAACGCCGGCACGACGAGCTTCTCCCAGGCCCCCGCCACCCGCAGCCGCGCCATCTGCGAGACCATGTCCAGCTCGTACGCCTCGGCCGCGACGACCAGCTCCCGCAGGCTGTCCGGCTCATGGGCGATGTCCGCGTCGGTGAGCAGCAGGAACTCCGGCCCGTGGGCGCGGGCCAGCGCGATGCCGTGCCGCACCGCCCACAGCTTGCCGGTCCAGCCGGGCTCGGGCTCGCCCGGCGACGCCACCGTCAACGGCAGCCCCCCGTAGCGCGCGGACAGTTCACGGGCGAGCCGTCCCGTCCCGTCCGAACTGCCGTCGTCCACCAGGAAGATCTCGGCCGGGCCCGGATACACCTGCGACAGCAGCGACGGCAGCGACGCGGGCAGCACCGCCGCCTCGTCCCGCGCGGGCACCACGACGGCGACGGACGGCCACTGCGGCGGTGTGCCGTCCTCGCCCGCCTCCTTGAGACGCAGCCGGCTCTCGTACGCGGCGCCCGCGCCCGGCGGACCCGAGCGTCCGGGCAGCCGTTGATCCGTACGCCAGAAGAACCCCTGACCCAGCAACAGCCAGATCCAGGCGGCCAGCGAACCCACGGCGATCCACGCGACGGCACTCATTCGCCGCAGTCTGCACCACAGCGCGGGGACCGCAAGGGCCGTCGACTATGGTGACCGGGTGAAGATCGCGCTCATGGACTCCGGAATCGGCCTGCTCGCGGCCGCCGGCGCGGTGCGCCGGCTACGGCCGGGAGCGGATCTCGTACTCTCCTCGGACCCCGGCAGCATGCCCTGGGGCCCACGCACCCCGCAGGACGTCACCGCGCTCGCCCTCGGCGTCGCGCGCGCGGCGGCGGCGCACCGCCCCGACGCCCTGATCGTCGCCTGCAACACCGCCTCCGTCCACGCGCTGCCCGCGCTCCGCGCGGCACTGGAGCCGCTGCTCCCCGTCATCGGCACCGTCCCGGCGATCAAACCCGCGGCGGCCGGCGGCGGATCCGTGGCCATCTGGGCCACCCCGGCCACCACCGGCAGCCCGTACCAGCGCGGCCTGATCCGCGACTTCGCCGCGTCCGTCCCGGTCACCGAAGTGCCCTGCCCCGGACTCGCGGACGCCGTGGAGCACGCCGACGAGGACGCCATCGACCGCGCCGTGGCCCGCGCCGCCGCCCTGACGCCGCCCGATGTAAGTGCCGTCGTCCTGGGCTGCACCCATTACGAACTGGTCGCCGACCGCATCCGCGCCGCCGTCCGGCGCCCCGGCCGCCCCGACCCCGTCTTCCACGGCTCGGCCGACGCCGTCGCCGCCCAGGCGCTGCGCCGGATCGCCGAACGCTCCGGCGACCGGTCAGCCGACCGCGCCGAAGGACCCGGCACGGACGCGGCCGAGGCAGCCGCGCCCCGGCTCACGGTGCTGCTCGGCGGAGCCGAGTCCGCGCTCCCGGCCGCCGCCCTCGCCTACGCCGAGGGACGGCTGCTGGCCGCCGTCGGGCAGCCCCGCTGACATTCCTCCGTACGGCCGACCGGAGCACTCCCGTCCGGCCGGAATCTGAGTACGCTGCTTGGCATGAGGGAGCACCCCCGGCACGAGGGCCACTCCGCTGAGCCCCTGCCCGAGACCTGGACCGGACGGGCCACCAACCGCGCACAGTGGCTGCTCGCCGCCGCGGGCGCCGGATGCGTCGCCCTCGGCATCGAACTGGCCGTCGACTCCAGCTGGAGCTCCGGCGTCGCCGCCCTGCTGATGTCCGTCGTCGGCTGTGTGGCGGCGGGCCTGCTGATTCTCTTCGGCACCCTGGCCTTCGTCCATGTGGCGGTCCGGGTCGAGGCCGACTGCCTGGAAGTGCGCTGCGGCCACATGGGACTGCCGCGCCGCCGGATCCAGCTCGCCCACGTCGTGGGCGCCGACTTCGTGCCCCGGGTCTCGCCGGGACAGTGGGGCGGCTGGGGGTACCGCTGGCGGCCCGAGATGGGTACGGCCGTGGTGGTGCGCCGGGGCGAGGCGCTCGTCCTCACCCTGGGCGACGGCAGGACCTTCACCGTGACGGTGGACGACGCCGAGGCAGCCGTACGCGTCATCCGTGAGCGCCTGAGCCTCCTGGCGCCCCCCGGCCCGGCCCCCGCCTGACCCCGGGCCCGGCGGGCTCCTCCCGGGGCTGCTCAGGCCCGCGCGGACCGTACGGTCTCGGCGTCCCCCCATGCCCGGGGACCGGTCGCCGGCGGTGGGGGCGGCGCGCCCGGTGCCCGGCGGGCCGTGGCCAGCCCCGCGAGCAGGCCGGCCCCCGCCGTCACCGAGGTGAAGCTCAGCGCGTTGCCCACGCACGCCAGCGCGGCCAGCGCCGTCAGGGCGGCCCCGGCCGTCAGCACCACCGGAGTGGAGCAGGGCGAGCGGCCCAGTACGTACAGCAGCCTGCCGTAGACCATGGCGAGCAGCGCCACCCCCACCACGCCCTGCTCCGCGGCCAGCTGGAGCGGCGCCGAGTGCGGCTTGCCGTCGCTGTCGATCGACTGCGCGACGGCCGGGCTGAGATCACCGAACCGGTCCGGTCCCGCGCCCAGCAGCGGATGCTCCCGCGCCAGCCCGGCCGCGTCCTGCCACAGCTGCACCCGGTGCTGGGTGAGCTGCCCCTCCAGCGAGACCGACAGCCCCTCCGGCAGCGCCCGCTCGGCCACCGACCAGGACAGCCCGGCCACCACCGCCGTCAGCAGCGCGAACCCGGCGAGGGCGATCACCCGGTGGTGCGTCCTGGCCGCCGCGAGCGAGCACAGCAGCACACCGAGCACCGTGACCAGCCCCGCCACGGACCCCAGCAGCGCCGCGACGCCCGTGATGACCAGGGTGAGCAGCAGCAGCGCCGACCGGAGGGCCGGCCGCCGGGTCGCCGCGGCGGCGCAGCACGCGGCCCCGGCCGCCAGCACCAGCAGCGCGGTGACCGCGCCCGTGTCACCGGGCGGGGTGGCCGCGGAGACCGCCGTACCGCCGAAAGCCTCCTGGCCGGATGCGAGTGCCCAGCCGAGCCCCACGACCGCCAGGACGGACGCGACGGCGACCGGCACCAGCGAACCGCCGATCCGGCCGCAGACATACCCCGCGGTGACCGCGAGCACCGCGAGCAGAACCCCCTCCGGCCGGCCGCCGCCCGCCGCCGCGCTGATCAGCGCCCAGACCGCGGTGCCGCCGAGCAGCGCGGCGGTGAGGACGTCGGACGCCCCGCGGCGGTCGCGCCCCGCCCCCCGTACCGCGGACCGTTCCGCCGGTGCGGTCATCGCGTCGACCCCCGAGCTGTGCCAGGCCCTGTCCCACGACGACCGGATTCGGCCAGGTGGCAGGGGATGGCGCATACGGTATCGGCACCGACGGGGGTTTGTGGAGGGATTGCGAGGCATCGTTGCCGCCGTCACCCCGGTCCCGGCACGCGAGCCCCGTAGACTCCACCGGGTGAGCGCCACCATCACCCCCGTCGAGCCCACCGCGTCCGCCCCAGTGCCGAGCGGCGGGCGGCGCCTGCTGCGGCGGCTCGTCAGGCCCGGCGGGGCGGTCCTCTCCGGCGTCCTGCTGTACGCGAGCTTCCCGCCCCGCACCCTGTGGTGGCTGGCCCTGCCCGGCTTCGCCCTGCTCGCATGGAGCCTGTACGGGCGCCGGCTCAGGGCCGGCTTCGGCCTCGGCTATCTCGCCGGGCTCGGGTTCCTGTTGCCGCTGCTGGTCTGGACGGGCGAGGAGGTCGGGCCCGTACCGTGGCTCGGGCTGGTCCTCTTCGAGGCGCTGTTCGTCGCGCTGACCGGCCTCGGGATCGCCGTCGTGAGCCGCCTCCCCGCATGGCCGGTGTGGGCCGCCGCGGTCTGGATCCTCGGCGAGGCCGCGCGGGCGCGGGTGCCGTTCGGCGGCTTCCCCTGGGGCAAGATCGCCTTCGGCCAGGCCGACGGCTTCTTCCTGCCGCTCGCCGCCGTGGGCGGTACCCCGGTGCTCGGCTTCGCCGTCGTCCTGTGCGGCTTCGGCCTGTACGAGGCGGTCCGCCAGGCCGTCGCGTACCGCGAGACCCGCAAGGTGCCGCGCGCCGCCGTCGCCGTCGCCGCCGCGACGGTGCTGGCCCCGGTGGCGGCGGCGTTCGCCGCCCTGCCGCTGGTCAGCGACGCGGCCGAGAACGGCACCGCGACCGTCGCCGCGATCCAGGGCAACGTGCCGCGCGCCGGGCTCGACTTCAACGCCCAGCGCCGCGCGGTCCTCGACAACCACGCCCGGGTGACCGAGCAGCTCGCCGCCGATGTACGGGCCGGCAAGGAGCCGCGCCCCGACTTCGTGCTCTGGCCGGAGAACTCCTCCGACCTCGACCCGTACCGCAACCCCGACGCCCGTCTCGTCATCGACGAGGCCGTGAAGGCGATCGGTGTGCCCACCGTGATCGGTACGGTGCTGTCGCCCGACACGGGCAAGCTGCGCAACACCATGATCCAGTGGGACCCGGAGCGGGGCCCGGTGAACACCTACGACAAGCGGCATGTCCAGCCGTTCGGCGAGTACATCCCGATGCGCTCCTTCGTCCGCCTCTTCAGCTCCGACGTCGACCGTGTCCAGCGCGACTTCGGGCCCGGCCACAAGGTGGGCGTCTTCGACCTCGCGGGCACCAGGGTGGGCATGGTCACCTGCTTCGAGGCGGCCTTCGACGGCGCTGTGCGCGACCCGGTCGCGGCCGGCGCCGAACTCATCGCCGTCCCCAGCAACAACGCCACCTTCGACCGCAGCGAGATGACCTACCAGCAGCTCGCGATGTCGCGGGTGCGGGCCGTGGAGCACAGCAGGGCCGTGGTGGTCTCCGCGACCAGCGGGGTCAGCGCGATCATCCGGCCGGACGGCACGGTCGTCGAGCGGACGACGTGGTTCACGCCCGCCGCGCTGGTCGACAAGGTGGCGCTGCGCACCTCGCTCACCCCCGCGACCCGTCTCGGCGCGCTGCCGGAGTGGCTGCTCATGACGGTCGCGGCGGCGGGCCTCGGCTGGGTGACGGTCCGTTCCGTAAGGGCCCGGCGCGGCGCATAGGCTCGGGCCCATGGGTACTCCTGAGTTCATCCGCCGGATCCGGGCCACCGCGGGCCACCAGCTGCTCTTCCTGCCGGGCGTCAGCGCCATCGTCTTCGACGACGAGGGCCGCGTCCTGCTCGGCCGCCGTACGGACACCGGCAACTGGTCGGTCATCGGCGGCATCCCGGAGCCCGGCGAGCAGCCGGCGGTCACCGCGGTGCGCGAGGTGTACGAGGAGACCGCCGTGCACTGCGTGGCGGAACGCGTCGTGCTCGTCCAGGCGCTGGCACCGGTCACCTATCCGAACGGGGACCGGTGCCAGTTCATGGACACCACGATCCGCTGCCGGGCGGTCGGCGGCGAGGCGCGGGTCAACGACGACGAGTCGCTGGAAGTGGCCTGGTTCCCCGTCGACGCGCTGCCGGAACTGGAGGACTTCGCGGTCTTCCGGATCAAGCAGGCACTGGCCGACGAGCCGGCCTGGTTCGAGCCCGGCACCCCGGAGTAACGCGCGCACAGCCGCCGCGCGGACGCGGAGATCACCCGGAAACGCGCCCGTGACCCGCGGACCCCGGCCGGGAAACACGCACTGTCTAACGTCGGCCCCGCTCCTCGCTCACCCCGTTGCTTCCCCCCATCACCCCCTTCGCAGGAGGCGTGGCATGAGCACCGAATCGCGGCTGGTGGCGCTCGACGAAGGCCCGGATCCAGCGGGCGCCCCTGACCCGTCCCCCGGCGGCCCCGGCGGTGCCACCGGCACCGACCGGGCCGTCAGTGAGACCCTGGAGGACTACACCCTCCGCTTCGCACCGCGCAGCTACCGCCGCTGGACCCCGATGGTGGTGGCGACCACCGCGCTCGGCGGGATCGCGTACCTCGCGGACTTCTCCATCGGCGCCGGTATCGGCCTCACCCACGGCACCGGGAACGCCCTGGCGGCCATCGGGCTCGCCGCCGCCGTCATCTTCCTCACCGGCTTCCCGCTCGCGTACTACGGGGCGCGCTACAACATCGATCTGGACCTGATCACCCGGGGATCCGGCTTCGGCTACTACGGATCGGTCCTGACGAGCGTCATCTTCGCCAGCTTCACCTTCATCTTCTTCGCGCTCGAAGGCTCGATCATGGCGCAGGGTCTCAAGCTCGGCCTGGGACTGCCGCTGTGGCTCGGTTACCTGGTCTCCACCCTCATGGTGATCCCGCTCGTGATCTACGGGATGAAGGCGCTCAGCAAGCTCCAGGTGTGGACCACACCGATCTGGCTGCTGCTCATGGCGGGACCGCTGATCTATCTCGTGAGCACCGATCCCGGCACGGTCGGCCGCTTCCTCGCGTACCCCGGATCCGGGGGCGACGGCGGTGTCAACACGGCGTCCGTGCTCCTCGGCGCCGGGGTCTGTCTGTCGCTGATCGCGCAGATCGGCGAGCAGATCGACTACTTGCGCTTCATGCCGCCCAAGACCGCTGAGAACAGGCGCACTTGGTGGACCGCTGTGGTCATGGCCGGTCCCGGCTGGGTGGTACTGGGCGCGCTCAAGCAGGCCATGGGGGTCTTCCTGGCCGTGTACATCCTCTCCGAGGTCGGGCCGGCGGCGGCCACCGAGCCCATCCAGCAGTTCCGCGGCGCCTTCGACGCGATGATGCCGTCGTGGCTGGTCGTCCCGCTCGCCGTGGTGCTGGTGGTGATCAGTCAGATCAAAATCAATGTGACCAACGCCTACTCCGGGTCGCTGGCGTGGACCAACTCCGTCACCCGCGTCACCCGGCGCTATCCGGGCCGGATGGTCTTCGTCCTGGTCAATCTGGCGTTCGCGCTGATCCTGATGGAGGCCGACATGTTCAGCTTCCTCAACAGCATCCTGGGCTTCTACTCGAACTGCGCCATCGCCTGGATCGTGACGGTCGCCACCGACATCATGGTCAACAAGTATCTGCTGAAACTCTCCCCGCTCGCCCCCGAGTTCCGCCGGGGCATGCTCTACGCGGTCAATCCGGTGGGCGTGGTGGCCTTCGTCGCCGCCTCGGGGCTGTCGATCGCGATGTACTTCCACGCGCTGGGTGACACGCTCCAGCCGTACTCGCCGGTCGCGGCGGCGCTGATCGCCTTCGTCGTCACCCCGCTGATGGCGGTCGCCACCCGGGGCCGCTACTACCGGCGGCGTACCGGGGACGGGATCGACGAGCCGGCGCTGGACGCGGACGGCAACCCCAGCGCCGTACGGTACGTGTGCCATGTGTGCCGGCAGGAGTTCGAGCGGCCGGATCTGGCGGCCTGTCCTGCCCATGACGCGGTGGTCTGCTCGCTCTGTCTGAGCACCGACAGGACCGGCGCCCATCTGCTCCCGGCGGAGCCCGCCGTGGGGTGACCCGTACGGGGTCCGCCTTCCCGTCCCCGCGGCCGGCCGGTGGTCAGCTGTGCTGGGTGGTGTACTCCCAGGGCCGGTCCGGGGGTGTGGCGTTCCAGTGGTTGACGATCCCGTTCCAGTCGGTCTGCGCCGTCGTGGTGTTGTCCCACGGCGGGGTGTGCGGCGGGGCCTGCTGCCAGGCGACGTCGTCGTTCGGCCGCGGGTAGGGCAGTGTCTGGGCCGAGGCGATGCCGGGGGAGTAGTGCCCGCCGTGCTCCATCGGCGCGGCGTCGAGCCGGCGGTGCCGGCCCGCGCGGTCCTCGTGGGGCGCGGGCTGGTTGAGGCGGCCCTCGGCGGACAGCTTCTGGACGCGTGCCACCAGATGGGCGAGGTCGAGACCGAACTCGGCGGCCAGCGCGGTCAGATCCAGGCCGGTGTGCCAGCCGCCGACCAGCACCGCGTCCAGCGCCGCCGACCAGGCGCCCTCGGTGGCGGGCAGCGCGGGGGCCTGTCCGGCCGCTGCGGAAGACGGCGGCATCGCGTGCGCGGGACGGCCCGTGAACTCCATGGCCTCGGTGCCAGGACCGACGGCGGACGCGCCGGGCACCGGCTCGGGCCCCGGAACGGTCGAGGGCCCCTGGGCCCCCTGCTCGGCCGGTTCCACGGTGAGCAGGCACTCGGCGACCGTGCGGGCGTCGTCCTTGCCCACCGTGCGCCGGGCGATCCGCACCTCGCGCTCCGTGAGTCCGAGCAGGTCCGCCACGGCCCCGTCACTGCCGACGGTCACGGCGAACGCGGCCAGCATCCGGGTCCGGGCGGCCTGGGCCTCGTCGAGAATGCCCTGTGCGTCCCGCACCTGGTCGTCGCTGCCGCAGAAGGCCACCGCGAGGACGGCGTGACGTTCCCACAGTTCTCTGGGTTCCATGCCTGGGTCAACGTTCCTGCGAGCCTTATGGGTCGTTTTACCGCTATACATCACCACATTGAGTGGTATGGATGACAAGTAGCCAATCGTTTCAGCAGGCTCCGGGCGGCGTCCGGACAGCGTCGTTACGGGCACTTCTCGTCGAACTTCACCGTGTCCAGCCGGATGGGCCGGCCGGTCAGCCGTACGCCGGGCGCGGGGTCCTGCCCGCACACCTTCCAGTGGGACTCCACCAGGATCGCCCGGTTCTCGCCCGACACGTCCCGGGCGGTCAGGTCGGCCGACTTGTCGAAGGCCGCGCGGGCGAACCGGACCGACTTGCCGGTGAAGTCGGGCATCGTGCCGTCGGAGGTGGGCTCGCCGGGGTCCTTCGCCGGGCACTCCTCCCCGGTCTTCACCGTACCGACATCGATCCTGGTGCCGAGGGGCAGGGTGCCGGGCGCGGGCGTCTGGGCGCAGACCTTCCAGTTGCGGTCGAGGAACTGCCCGCGGCCCCGGCCGAGCGCGTCGTGCGAGGTCAGCTCCGGGAAGCCGGCCTTCCGGACGGTGCTCCGCGCGGACCCGAGCTGCCGGCCGACGAGGTCGGGCAGGACGGCCGTCGTGGCGCCGGTGGGGCGTGAGTCGGTGGTGCCGGTGCCGGTGCCGGTGCTGGTCTCCGTGCCGCCGCCGGTGCCGGGCGTGCCGGTGTCCTCGCAGGCGGTGAGGGTGAGGAGCGCTGTGACGGCGAGGGCGGTGAGGGTCGTGCGGGCGGTGCGGGTACGCATGGTTTCCCCCAGACATCGCGGTAAGAGGGCCATCATGCGGGAGGCCGGGCGCGGTATGCCGGAAAGAGCCGGAAACCGGCAGGTACGGCGGAGAGTTCAGGACACCGGCCCCGGACTCAGTCAGCCAGCGCCCCGAGTATCCAGGGGACGTGTTCCCGGGGGGTGACGACAAGTACGGGCGTTGTCCCGTCGAGGCACTCCACCACCTGGTCGCGGGGGCCCGCCGCGCCGGACGGGTCCGTACGGTACGGCGGTCTGACCCGTACCACCACGAGACGGCGCGGCACCGGCCTGCGGGCGATCCGGCCCGTGGGGTCGGGGGTCGCCGCCAGCAGCCCGGGGCCGGTCACCAGATGGTCGAACCCGGCCACGCTGTACGGGACATCACCGAGGATCCTCCCCGGGAAGCACTCCTCCTCCGTCAGTACGCGCGGCACGGCCACCGGCGTGCCGGCCGCCGCGCGCCGGTGGTGCCGGATCCGCCACACCGTCACCGCCGGCACCGGCAGGGCGCCGCAGCCGGTGAGGACCAGCGCCGCGGGCAGCCCGTCCACGAGCAGTGGCGCGGCGAAGCCGACCAGCCCGAGGGAGAGCGCCGCCATCAGGGGGACGGTGATCTGCCACGGCCGGAGCGCGAGCGAGTCGCCGGACCGGCGGCCGTACCAGTACGCGGTCCACAGCAGCCCGCCGGCCGGGCCGAGCAGGCCGAGACCGAACGCGGCGGGGAAGCGGTGGCCGAGGGCGGGGGCCGTGACGGTGTTCTGCCGCAGCTTCCCGAACCCCACCGTGCGGACCTCGTCGCGCCAGCGCTCCACGGTGACCGTGTCGCCGGCCGCCAGCGCGTCGAAGACGGGCGTGTGACCGTCCAGCTCCAGCCGGTAGGAGGGCCCGCCGCTCTCCGTGAGGGTGAGCCAGTACCTGCCGGCCCTGGGGGTCTCCTCGACGGTCTTCCTGCCCACGGTGGCGGGCAGGGCCCGTACGCAGTCCCGCGCGGAGCTGTCCGCCGGGCTGTCCGCCGTGCCGCACGCGGGCGCAGCGGCGAAGTCCCGCCGCTCGGCGAGCGCGTGCGGTACGGAGAACAGCAGCAGTCGGCCCGCGATCAGCAGCAGCACGGCACCGGCCACCGCCGCCAGGGCGATCGGCCATCGGGCGGGAGACGGGGCGGGGCCCGGCGGCGGGGAGGGGTTCGGCATCGGATCATTGTCCCCCGGCGCGCGGCCGGACCACGGGGTCAGCCGAAGGCGCCGCTGCACTTGGTCGTGGGCGTGTGCTGAGCGCGTCGGCACGGTCGCCGTGCGTATACCGCGCCTGTTTCACCCGTAGAACATTGTTGGTTTCTGTGGGGGTATCGACCTACACAAAAGATAAGAAAGCGAGCAAACTGGGATATGCGCGACTCGATGCCGCGCGGCACGGTCGGACTTGCACGGATGAAGGAGGCGAGTCGTATGGCCGACGTCTCACACAGGAGAGAGACGCTCAGAGAGACCAGGGACACGAGAGGGGCGACCAGAGGGGATCTCGCCGGCCACCCCGACGTACCCGAGATGCGCGAGCGTTACGCGAGCGTGCTCGGCGGCGGGCGTGACATGGCGATGCTGGCGGGACCGGTGTTCCTCGTCGGTCTCTTCTGCGCCCTGTCGCCCTGGATCATTCACTTCTCCGGCGTCCAGCGGGCCCTCGCGACACACAACCTGATCATCGGTGTCGCGCTCGCCGTACTGGCGCTCGGACTCACCTTCGCCCCGGGACGGATGTCCGGTCTGAGCACGGCCATGTGCGTGATCGGCGTCTGGATGATCGTGGCTCCATGGATCGTGGGCAGCCACCCCGACAAGGGCATCATCTGGGCCAACGTCGTCATCGGCGCACTCACCTTCCTGCTGGGCCTGGCATGCGCGGGCGCGGCGATGAGAAGCAGCCGCAGAGGCGTGACCCGAGAAGTCTCCGGAGTGTGAACCCGACAGCGGGAGAGCGAGGAGTGTGACTCCCGAAAACGGTCCGGACGGGGGAGTGGTACGGAACGAACGGCCGGGCGGCCGGCCCGTGGTACGCGCGTCGTACGCGGGCGGGGCCGCCCGGCCGCGTACGTCTGGCAAGCTTGGCCCATGCAGGCCCTGACACACACTCAGCTCACCGAACTCGTCGACAGCCTCCTCGAAGCCCCCGGACCGCTCACCATCGTCCAGGCCGGCGACCCGGTCCTGCGCCGCCCCTCGCTCCCGTACGAGGGGCAGTTGGGCGACGACCGGCTGGCGCGGCTCGTCGGCGCGCTGCGCGCGACCATGTACGAAGCCCCCGGCGTCGGCCTCGCGGCGCCCCAGGTGGGCATTCCGCTGCGGCTCGCGGTCCTGGAGGATTCCGCCGACGTGACGGAGGCGGTGCGCGACGCCAGGGACCGGGTGCCGCAGCCCTTCCGGGTGCTGGTCAACCCGGTGTACGAGCCGGTGGGCGACGGGCGGGCCGCGTTCTTCGAGGGCTGTCTGAGCGTTCCCGGCTGGGGGGCGGTGGTGGCCCGGCACACCCGGGTACGGGTGCGCGCGCAGGACGAGCGGGGCAGGGAGACCGACGAGGAGTTCGCCGGCTGGCCGGCCAGGATCGTCCAGCACGAGACGGACCATCTGCGGGGGACGCTCTACCTCGACCGTGCCGAACTCCGGTCGCTGTCCGCCGCGCACCGCATGGCCGAGCGCTGGCCGCAGCCCACCCCCGAGGCCGCCGCCCGTGAGCTGGGCTTCACCCTCCCGGAGTGACCGGGGCTCCCGCTGACGGGCGGGACTGCGGTACGGTGCGGCGCATGGGACCGTACCCGAACCGTGCAGCGGAGCCGCGCCACAGTGGCCCCCACGGTGTGTGCGCGCCCCGCGGCATGAGTTTTCTGCGCCGCCGTGGCCGGGTGGGATCTCCCCCGGCCCTTTCCTGTCGCTGATCCGCGGCGTTTTCCGCGGCGCCCCGGTCCTGTGCCGGGCTCCGCCCGCGCCGCCTTCGGCGCCCGCTCCACGAACCTCCCTCCGGCTCAGCCCCGTCCCGGTCCGTCCGCAGGACCGTCAGCAGAGGAGACCCGTGACCGTCACCACCGCTCCCGCCGTCACCGCAACTCCCGCCGATTCCGCCACCGCGTCACCCGCGCTCCGCCCGTACCGCATCCCCGCCGACGGCCTCTACGAGGGCCCCCGCGAGCTGCGCCGGCTGCCCGAGGGGTGGCCGGAGCGCCCGTACGGGCTCTTCGAGGTGGTCCCGCTGGCGCGCACCATCGGCGCCGAGATCCGCGGGCTCGATCTCTCCGCGCCGCCGTCGCCCGCCCTCCGGGAGGAGATCAACCGCGCGCTCCTGGAGTGGAAGGTGCTCTTCTTCCGCGGCCAGCACCTGACGTCCGAGGCCCAGCGCGCCTTCGCCCGCGCCTGGGGCGAGCTGGAGACCAATCCGCTGCTCGCCGCCGGCGACTCCCCGGAGGTGGTGCGCTTCGACCGCGACGCCGTCCCCACCTTCGAGAACGTGTGGCACACCGACGTCACGTTCCGCGAGCGGCCGGCGCTGGGCGCGGTGCTCCAGCTGCGCGAGGTGCCGCCGTCCGGCGGGGACACCCTGTGGGCCGACATGGCGGCGGCGTACGACAATCTGCCCCAGGACGTGAAGGACCGTATCGACGGTGCCCGCGCTGTCCACGACTTCCTGCCGGGCTTCGCCCGCTTCTACCCGGCCGCCCGGCTGGCCGCGTTCCAGGAGCGGTTCCCACCGGTCGAGCACCCGGTGGTACGGCGCCACCCGGAGACCGGCCGCCGGATGCTCTTCGTCAACACGTCCTTCACCACCCACCTCGTGGGGTTCGGCCGGGAGGAGAGCGACCGGCTGCTGCGGCTGCTCTTCCAGCAGGCCCATGTACCCGAGTTCCAGGTGCGGTTCCGCTGGCAGGCGGGCGACATCGCCTTCTGGGACAACCGCGCCACCCAGCACTACGCGGTCAACGACTACCGCCCGCACCGACGCGTCGCCGAGCGCGTCGCCATCGTCGGTGACCGCCCCGTCTGACACCGCGCAGGCCCCCGAAAACACCGCACAACACGGCGCCGCTCCCCGGCACACCACGTACCGGGGAGCGGCGCCGCCGCGTTCCCGGGCCCGCCCCTTCCCTGTGAGCGGCCTGTTCGTGCCGTCTTCACATCCGCTTCGCATCCCGTTGAACCCCTTGACAGTGTTCCCCCGGGCCATTCAGGATGCCCGGGTGAACCTGTCAGACAGCCAGACAGCTGGCGATGTGCCCAGACGTGTCAGTGCCATGGAAGCGGTCCTGAACCATCTGCGAGGCGCGATCGAACGGAACGAGTACGCCGTCGGGGACAAACTCCCCTCCGAGGCCGAGCTCTGCCGCCGTCTCGAAGTGAGCCGGCCCGTCCTCCGGGAGGCGCTGCGCGCTCTCCAGACGATGGGGCTCACCGTGTCCCGTACCGGAAAGGGCACCTTCATCGTGTCCAACGGGCCGGTCGAGGACCCGGTCTTCGGTGACTACACCGCCAGCCACCTGCTGGAGGTCCGCCGCCATGTGGAGATCCCGGTGGCCGGCTACGCGGCCCTGCGCCGCACCCCCGAGGACCTCGACCAGCTGTCCCATCTGCTGGACCGGATGGAACGCGAGACGGACAACACCGCCTGGGTGGCGATGGACACCGTCTTCCACCTGGCGGTCGCCCAGGCCGCCCAGAACCCGGTCTTCCGCCGGGTCATAGAGGAGATCCGGGACGCGCTGGCCCGCCAGTCCGCCTTCCTCAACGAGCTGGGCGGCCGGCGCGAGCAGTCGAACCAGGAACACCGCGCGATTGTGGAGGCCCTCGTCGACCGGTCCGAACAGGACGCCGTCGAGGCCATGACGCACCACCTCGCACGCGTCGAGTCGACGCTGACCACCATCGTGCGGTCCCCGCACTGTACGAAACCCCCACAAGAAGGCGAAGCCCAGGCGTGAGCGAGCAACTCCAGCAGGCGGAACAGTACGAGGCGCCACAGCACCGGCAGGACGACGTCCACGTCGACGCCGGTGACGCCGGGTACAGCAAGACCCTGAAGTCCCGGCACGTCAACATGATCGCCATCGGCGGCGCCATCGGTACCGGCCTCTTCCTGGGCGCGGGCGGCCGGCTCGCCAGTGCGGGCCCCTCCCTGGCCCTCGCGTACGCGGTCTGCGGCATCTTCGCCTTCCTCGTGGTGCGGGCCCTCGGCGAGCTGGTCCTGCACCGGCCGTCCTCCGGCGCGTTCGTCTCGTACGCCCGTGAGTTCATGGGGGAGAAGGGCGCCTTCGTCGCCGGCTGGATGTACTTCCTGAACTGGGCGACCACCGGCATCGCCGACATCACGGCGGTCGCCACCTACACCCACTACTGGGGCATGTTCACCGATGTCCCGCAGTGGGTGATCGCCCTGATCGCGCTGGCGGTCGTGCTGAGCGTCAACCTCATCTCCGTGAAGTTCTTCGGCGAGATGGAGTTCTGGTTCGCGATCATCAAGGTCAGCGCGCTCGTCGTCTTCATGCTGATCGGGATCTTCCTGCTGGTCACCCAGCAGCCGGTGGACGGGCACACCCCCGGCCCCTCGCTGATCACCGACAACGGCGGCATCTTCCCGGCCGGAATGCTCCCGATGCTGCTCGTCGTGCAGGGCGTCGTCTTCGCGTACGCCTCGGTCGAGCTGGTCGGTGTCACCGCGGGCGAGACCGCCGAGCCCGAGAAGATCATGCCGAAGGCGATCAACTCGATCATGTGGCGGGTGGCGCTCTTCTACGTCGGCTCGGTCATCCTGCTGACGATGCTGCTGCCGTGGAACAAGTACACGGCCGACGAGAGCCCCTTCGTGACCGTGCTGTCGAACATCGGGGTGCCCGCCGCCGGCGGTGTGATGAACCTCGTCGTGCTCACCGCCGCGATGTCCAGCCTCAACTCCGGCCTCTACTCCACCGGCCGCATCCTGCGCTCCATGGCGATGTCGGGATCCGCGCCGAAGTTCACCGGCGCGATGAGCCGTAACCACGTCCCCTACGGCGGCATCCTGCTCACCTCGTCCATCTGCGTCCTGGGCGTCGGGCTCAACTTCGTCGTACCGAAGGACGCCTTCGAGATCGTGCTGAACTTCGCCGCGATCGGCATCCTGTCCACCTGGGGCATGATCATGATCTGCCACCTGCTCTTCTGGCGGAAGACACAGCTCGGCAGGCTCTCCCGCCCCGGCTACCAGCTGCCCTTCTCGCCGTACACCGAGATCATCACCCTGGTCTTCCTCGCCTCCGTGCTCGTCCTGATGTACGCGGACGGCGGCGCGGGCCGGACGACCGTACTGTCCCTGCCCGTGATCATCGCGGCGCTGGTCGCCGGCTGGTTCCTGGTCAGGGGCCGGGTCGGCACGGTACGGGACACCGCCCTGCTGGAGCGCGCCGGCCGTACGGGCACCACCCGCGACACCGATCACACCGAAAGCTGAGCATGACCGACCTCACCACCACCCCGCGCCGCACCACCCCGGCGGCGGCGCCCGCCGTCCGTGAACCGGCCCATGTCCCGCTCGCCCATGTCGTACGCGGCGGGGTCATCGAAGGCGTCCACCACGGCTCGGTCGTGGTCCTGGCCGCCGACGGCAGTATCGAGTTCCTGGCCGGCGACATCGAGGCGGCGTTCTACCCGCGCTCCGCGCTCAAGCCGCTCCAGGCGGTCGGGCTGCTGCGCGCGGGGCTGCCGCCGCTCGACGACGAGGCGCTGGCCCTCACCGCGGCCAGCCACTCCGGGGAGGAGCGCCACCTGACCACGGCCCGGCGCATCCTCGACGCCGCCGGGCTCACCGAGGACGACCTGCGCAACGTTCCCGACCTGCCGTACGGCGCGGAGCGGCGCGAGGAGTGGCTGCGGCTCGGCCACGGCCGGACCCGGCTCGCCCAGAACTGCTCGGGCAAGCACGCGGCCATGGTGATGACGGCCCAGGCCAGGGGATGGCCGCTGGAGAGCTACGCCGACGCGGGCCACCCGCTCCAGCGCGTGCTCGCCGAGACCGTCGAGGACCTCACGGGCCAGCGCATCGCCCGGGTCACCGTCGACGGCTGCGGCGCGCCGCTCTACTCGGTCTCGCTGCACGGCCTCACCCGGGCGATCGCCCGGCTGGCCACGGCCGCGCCCGGCACCGACGAGGGCCGGGTGGCGCACGCGATGCGCGCGTACCCGGAGATGGTCTCCGGCACCGGGCGCGATGTCGCCCGGCTGATGCGGGCCGTGCCGGGGCTGCTCGCCAAGGACGGCTTCGAGGGCGTCCAGGTCGCGGCGCTGCCCGACGGGCGGGCCGTCGGCGTCAAGATCGCCGACGGCGCCGACCGCGCCCGGATGCCGGTGACGGCGGCGGCCCTCGCCCGGGCCGGCGTCGACCCCGGGATCCTCGCCGAGTTCGCCCGTACCCCCGTCATCGGCGGCGGCGCGGAGGTGGGGAGCCTGCGGGCGGCGGGCGCGCTGGCTCCCTGGTCGTATGAGGAGCCCGCTCCGTAGGACAGGGGCGGCGGGGGCGAAAGCCCCGTCCCCGCCGCCCCCGCAGTTCCGTCTCCGCCCGGTCGAACCGCCGTCCGTACCCACCACCACCCGAAGGACACCTTCGCCATGACCGCCGGCCTGCGCCGCGAACACGATCTGCTCGGCGACCGCGACATACCCGCCGACGCGTACTGGGGCGTCCACACGCTGCGCGCCTCCGAGAACTTCCCGATCACCGGTACGCCCATCTCCGCGTACCCCCATCTGATCAACGCGCTGGCCGCCGTCAAGGAGGCCGCGGCCCGCGCCAACGAGGATCTCGGGCTGCTCACCGCGGTGAAGGCCGGGGCGATCGCCGCCGCCTGCCGGGAGATCCGGGAGGACGGCGCGCTGCACGACCAGTTCGTGGTCGATGTGATCCAGGGCGGCGCCGGTACGTCGACCAACATGAACGCCAACGAGGTCATCGCCAACCGCGCGCTGGAGCTCCTCGGCCGCGCCAAGGGCGACTACACCGCACTGCACCCCAACGAGGACGTCAACCTCGGCCAGTCGACCAACGACGTCTACCCGACGGCCGTCAACGTCGCGACGATCATCGCCGTGCGTGAACTGCTCGACGCGATGGCCGTGCTGCGCCGCGCCTTCGCCGCCAAGGCCGAGGAGTTCCGCGAGGTCCTCAAGATGGGCCGCACCCAGCTCCAGGACGCCGTGCCCATGACGCTGGGCCAGGAGTTCTCCGCGTACGCGGTGATGCTGGAGGAGGACGAGAGCCGGCTCGCCGAGGCCGTCCTGCTCGTCCACGAGATCAACCTCGGCGCGACCGCGATCGGCACCGGGCTCAACGCCCCCGCCGGCTACGCCGAGGCGGCCCGCGGCCATCTCGCCGCGATCACCGGACTGCCGCTGGTCACCGCCGCCAACCTGGTCGAGGCCACCCAGGACTGCGGGGCCTTCGTCCACCTCTCCGGTGTCCTCAAGCGCATCGCCGTCAAGCTCTCCAAGAGCTGCAACGACCTGCGGCTGCTCTCCTCCGGGCCGCGCGCCGGCTTCGCGGAGATCAATCTGCCGCCGGTGCAGGCGGGTTCCAGCATCATGCCCGGCAAGGTCAACCCGGTGATCCCGGAGGTCGTCAACCAGGTCGCCTTCGAGGTGATCGGCAACGACGTCACCATCACCATGGCCGCCGAGGCCGGGCAGCTCCAGCTCAACGCGTTCGAGCCGATCATCCTGCACTCGCTCTCGGAGTCCATCACCCATCTGCGGGCCGCCTGCCTCACACTCGCCGAGCGCTGTGTCTCCGGCATCACCGCCAATGTGGAGACCCTGCGCGCGAGCGTGGAGAACTCCATCGGGCTCGTCACCGCGCTCAACCCGCACATCGGCTACCTCGCCGCGACCGAGATCGCCAAGGAGGCCCTCGCCACCGGGCGCGGCGTCGCCGAACTGGTGCTGGAGCGCGGGCTGCTGCCCGCCGACACACTGGCCGCGCTGCTGCGCCCCGAGGTCCTCGCGGGTACGGGCACGGGCACGGATACGGATACGGCCACCGCCTCGTGAGGGAGGGCCGCGCGCGCCGGTGCGACGCGCGCGGCCCCCGGCTCACACCTGCTGTACGCCCGGCCGGCCCGCCTCGGTGGCGAACGAGATACGGGTCGACACGGGCGCGCCCGGTCTCGTGACGTAGGGGAGCACCCGGAAGTCCGCGCGGCAGCTCTCCGCGGTGGCGGTGCACCGTACGTAACCGCGCTGGTAGTTGGTGAACTTGATGTGCTCGTTGGCGGCGAGCAGGCTGGCCCCCGAGGGGTCCAGGTCCACACCGTCCTTCTTGGTGGAGATGGACGTGCCGATGAACTCGACGCCGATGGTGGGCGAGTCGGGACGGTCGAAGTCCCGCTTGAGGTCGGCGGCGAGATGGCGGTGCATGTCACCGGTCAGCACCACGGGGTTGCTGACGTTCCTGGCCACGATCTGGTCGAACAGCCGCTGCCGGGACGCCGCGTAGCCGTCCCAGAAGTCCATCACGAAGGACTGCCCGGGGCCCGGGTCGGTGTCGACCTGGTTCATCGCGATCTGCTGGGGGATCAGGTTCCAGGTCGCGTCGGAGCGGCCGAGGCCGCTGTACAGCCAGCGCTCCTGCTCGGCGCCGAGGATGGTGCGGCCGGGGTCGAGGCGCTCGTCGCAGCCGGTGCGCGTACCGTCGCCGCACGCCTGGTCGTCGCGGAAGAGCCGGGTGTCGAGGATGTGGAAGGTGGCCAGCCTGCCGTAGCGCAGGGAGCGGTACATCCGGGCGTCGAAGCCCTGGGGCTTGTTGGGCAGGCGCAGCGGCAGGTGTTCGTAGTACGCCTGGAACGCGGCGGCGGCGCGCACCCGGAAGACCGCGGGGTCCACGTCCACGTGCTTGGAGCGGTCGGCCGCCCAGTTGTCCTCGACCTCGTGGTCGTCCCACACGACGGCGAACGGGTGGGCCTGGTGGGCGGCGATCAGATCGGGGTCGTAGCGGTGCAGGGCGTGCCGGTTGCGGTACTGGGCGAGGTTCATCGGCTCGCCGCGGAGTTCGGCCGCCACCGGGGTGTTGCGTACGCCGCCCATCGCGTCGATGGGGTTCTCGTAGATGTAGTCGCCCAGGTGCAGGACGAGATCGATGTCCTCCTCGGCCATGTGCCGGTACGCGCTGTAGAAGCCCTCGAACCACGCCTGACAGGAGGCGAAGGCGAAGCTGAGGGACGTGGGCCGGCTGTTCGGCGCGGGTGCGGTGCGGGTGCGGCCCACCGGGCTGATCACCCCGCCGGCCTGGAAGCGGTAGAAGTACGTCCTGGCGGGCGCGAGGCCGGTGACCTCGACATGGACCGAGTGGGCGAGTTCGGCGACCGCGCGTGTCCAGCCACGGCTCACGACACGCTCGAAGCGTTCGTCGTCGGCGACTTCCCAGAGCACCTTGACCGCGCGGGACGACATGCCGCCGCTGCCGTCGGGGGTGAGCGGCCGGGGCGCGAGGCGGGTCCACAGCACGACGCCGTCCGGCCAGGGATCGCCGGACGCGACGCCGAGGGCGAAGGGATCGTCCTGGAAGCGCTCGGCGGCCCCGGCACGCCCGGCCGAGAGATTTCCGGCGGCCACCGCCAGCGCCAGGGTGCCGGTCGCCCCGAGCATCGCGCGCCTGCCGAGGCCCGGGGTGCCGGGCAGCGGGGCGCCGAGTCCCGAAGTGCCGCTGATCCCACAGTTCTTACGCATGAATCCTGGTCCGTTCGTCGTGCGGGGATCCCGGTCGGCCCGAGGCGGGTGCGAGGCGGTTCCGAGGCGAGATCCCCACGTGATTTAACGTCAGTTCATGTTGTAATCACACGGTGAATATCACATAGGAATCACGCGTCACAAGAGCACCCCGCCGCCGGGCCGGCAACGCTTGTCACAGGCGACTCTACGGCGGCCGTACAGGGAAGATCAGTTGCGCCATGAGGTGGTCCGAGGTGGTCCGGGGTGGCGGCAGCGGCACCTCTACGGTGCCCCGTCACCACCCTTGACACTCCTCACGAGCCGCTCTTAGTCTCCACGCCACAGAATTGGCGTTAGATTTCACATTCGTGAGGGGCCGTCTTCACGTCGGGTTCACGCCAGGTGCGCCGCGGCGTACGGCCACAGGTGACGCGCCGTCCGCCCGGCGCCGAGGAAGGACGTGCCCGTGTCCGGTCCCGAGCCACACCGTACGCAGGCGCCGGAGGCGTCCGGCCTCCGGCCCCACGCGCTGCGCTGCGACCACCGCACCACCCCGCTCGGCACCGGCGAACGCGCCCCGCTCCTTGGCTGGCGGCTCGCCGCCGACCGCCGCGGCGACGACCCCGCCGCCTACCGGGTACGGGTCGCGGAACACCCCGGCGACCTCGCCGACGGCGGCCGTCCCCTCTGGGACACCGGCCGTGTCGAGGACCCCGACGCCCTCGGCGTGCTCTACGCCGGGCCGCCGCTGCGCTCCCGTACCCGCTACCACTGGCGGGTCACGATCTGGCCGGCGGCGTCCACCGCGGCGGCCCGACCCGCCGGGGCCACCTCGTGGTTCGAGACCGCCTTCGTCGGCGACGGCACGCCGGAGTGGCGCGCCTCCTGGATCGGCCACGACCCGCGCCCCGTCCCCGTCATGGACGCCCCCACCGAGGGCGAACGCGCCCTCGACGACCACGGGCTCGCCCCCTGCCCCCTCCTGCGGCGCGCCTTCACCGCCACCGCAGTCACCCGCGCCCGGCTGTATGTGAGCGCGCGCGGACTGTACGAGGTACGGCTCAACGGCTTCCGGGCCGGCGACGCGGAACTCGCGCCCGGCTGGACCGACTACACCCGCCGGATCCAGTACCAGACGTACGACGTGACCGGTCTGGTCCGCGACGGCGGGAACGTCCTCGCCGCGACCGTCGCCGACGGCTGGTGGAGCGGCTTCGTCGGCTTCGAACCGCGCCGGGCGGGCGCGCACTACGGCACGTTCCCCCAGCTCCTCGCCGAACTCCACCTCACCGGCGACGACGGCCGTACGGTCGTCATCGCCACCGACGCCACCTGGCGCACCGGCACCGGCGCCATCCGCCACGCCGACCTGCTCATGGGCGAGTGCCACGATCTGCGCCACGCCGCCGACGGCTGGGAACTGCCCGGCTTCGACGACTCCGGCTGGCGGCCCGCGCTGGTCACCGACGCCGACCACCGCCTGCTCGTCGCCTCCGTGGACGAGCCCGTACGGGCCATGGCCGCGCTGCCCGCGCGCACGGTCACCCGGACCGGCGCCGGCCGCCATGTCGTCGACTTCGGCCAGAACCTCGCCGGCCGGGTCAGGCTCCGCGTCCCCGCGCTCGCCGCCGGCGCCCGGGTCACCGTCCGGCACGCCGAGGCCCTCGACGACGACGGCGGGCTGTACACCGCCAACCTGCGTACCGCCGCCGCCACCGACGTACTGATCGGCGACGGCCGACCGCACACCGTCTTCGAACCCGGCTTCACCTACCACGGGTTCCGGTACGCCGAGATCGACGGCCTGCCCGAGCTGTCCGCCGCGGACATCACCGCGGTCGCCCTGCACAGCGACACCCCCTGGACCGGCGCGTTCGACTGCTCCGACCCCGCCCTCAACCGGCTCCACACCTGCGTGGAGTGGGGCCAGCGCTCCAACTTCGTCAGTGTGCCCACCGACTGCCCGCAGCGCGACGAGCGGCTCGGCTGGCTCGCGGACGCCCAGGTGTTCCTGCCGACGGCCGCGCGCAACGCCGACGTCGCCGCGTTCTTCACCAAGTGGCTGCGCGACATCGACGACGCCCGCACCCCCGAGGGCGGCTTCAGCAACGTCGCGCCGCGCCTCCCCGGCGTCGCCGACGAGGGCGCCCCCGGCTGGGGCGACGCCGGAGTGATCATCCCCTGGCACCTCTACCGTACGTACGGCGACCCGCGCTTCCTCTCCCGCGCCCTGCCCGCCATGCGCGCCTGGGTCGATCTGATCCACCGTCACAATCCGGACCTGGTCTGGCGGCACAAGGTCGGCCCGCACTTCGCCGACTGGCTCGCCCCCGGCACCCCCACCCCGCGCGAGGTGGTCGCCACCGCGTGCTTCGCGCACAGCGCCCACCTCACCGCGCGCGCCGCCGAGGCGCTGGGGGAGCGGGAGACCGCGCGGGAATACCACCGGCTCGCCGCCGGCGTCCGCGCCGTATTCACCGAACGCTTCGTCCGCACCGACGGCGCGGACCTCACCGTCGAGGGCGACACCCAGACCGGCTACCTCCTCGCACTCGCCTTCGGCCTGCTGCCCGCGGACCGCACCGACGCGGCCGTCCGCCGGCTCGCCGAGCTGATCGAGTCCGCGGGACCGGCCCTCAGGACCGGCTTC
This sequence comes from Streptomyces sp. NPDC093109, assembly GCF_040701725.1. Taxonomy (NCBI): domain Bacteria; kingdom Bacillati; phylum Actinomycetota; class Actinomycetes; order Kitasatosporales; family Streptomycetaceae; genus Streptomyces; species Streptomyces sp. NPDC093109. Next base: position 9,896 of record NZ_JBFBEZ010000011.1, on the reverse strand, counting down.
CTCGGCGTCGCGCTCGCCGCGCCCGTCCTCGACCGATACGGCAGGGCCGACCTCGCCCACGCGCTGCTGCGCCGTACGGAAGTGCCCTCGTGGCTCTTCCCGCTGCGCCACGGCGCCACCACCATCTGGGAGCGCTGGGACGGCTGGACCCCCGAGGCCGGATTCCGCGCGCCCTCCATGAACTCCTTCAACCACTACGCGCTCGGCTCCGTCGGGGAGTGGCTGCACCGAGGTGTCGCCGGGCTCGACCAGCGCCCCGACTCCACCGGCTACCGCCATCTGCGGGTACGGCCCCGCCCCGGCAAACTCACCCGGGCGAGCGCCCGCTACGAATCGGCGCGCGGCACGGCCGAGGTGCGCTGGGAGCGCGGGGACGGTGTGTTCTCCCTGTGGCTGCGGGTGCCGCCGGGCGCCGACGCCGAGGTGTACGTACCCACCGCGGACCCCGCCTCGGTCCGCGAATCGGGCGCGGACCCGGCGCACGACGGCCGGGTCGCGCTCCTCGCCACCACACCGGAACACACCGTCTACCGGGTCGCCTCGGGCACGTACCACTTCACCGCCACCGACGCCGGCGCGGAGCGTTCCGTACCAACCGAGCCGCTCACCCTCGCCGGCTCCCACCAGGAGGGCACGCCATGACCAGCGGATCCCACCGTACGACACCCCCCGCCCGCCGTCCGGTCAGCCGCCGGGGGCTGCTGCGGACCGGCGGCGCCGCCGCGGCGGCCACCGCGCTGCCGGCGCTGCTCGGCGGCTGCTCCGGCTCGGGCTCCGGCAAGGTGCGCCTCGTCGGCGTCGCCGACCAGCAGAAACCCCTCGAAGCGCTCATCAAGCGCTACCGCGCGCAGCACCCCGACACCGGATTCGCCACCTCCTTCGCCCCCACCGACCAGGTGCAGACCGTCGTACGGACCCAGCTCGCCGGCGGCAACGCGCCCGACGCGCATGTGCTGTTCCCCGGCAGCGGCAGCGCCATGTCCATGGTCGAACTCGCCAGGGCGGGGCTGCTCACCGACCTCGGCGACCAGGAGTGGACCCGGTCCATCCCGAAGAACTTCGACGCCGCCTACCGCTCCGGTGGAAAAACGTATCTCTACTCGGCGGGCAGCAGTGTCATCGGCGCCATCCACAACAAGAAGGCCTTCGCCCGGGCCGGGGTGGCGCCACCGGCGACCTGGCCGGAACTCCTCGACGTGTGCGCGAAGCTCAAGGCCCGGGGCATCGTCCCGATCGCCCTCGGCGCGCAGACCCCCTGGGTGACCCAGCTGATCACCTACGCCCTCGTCCCCAACGCCGTCTACGCGAAGACCCCCCGCTTCGACGCCGACCTGGCCGCGGGCCGCGCGAGCTTCGCCACCTCCGGCTGGGCCGAAGCCCTCGGCAAATACCAGGAGTTACAGCGCCGGGGGTACTTCAACGACAACCCCAACGGCACCACGTTCGAGCAGCAGACCGCACTGGTCGCCAGCGGCAGGGCCGCCATGGCCGTCCAGGTCTCCGCCGTCCTCGCCACCTTCCGCGCCGCCACCCGGACCCCCGACGACCTCGGCATGTTCCCCTTCCCCGGCGGCGACCGCGGCGCCGAGCCATGGATCCCGGCGGGAATCGTCGTCGGCCTCGGGGTCGCCACCCACGCCAAGCACCCCGGCAGGGCGAAGGAGTTCATCGCCTTCCTGGGGCAGCAGGAGAACATCAACCGCTGGGCGTCCGACGTCTACGCCATCCCGTTCAAGCGTGACGCCTCCACCAGGATCGACCCCGTCCTCGGCGACTTCCTGCCCATCGTCGACGCCGGCCACGCCGTCCCCTTCATGGACCAGGGCTGGCCCAACGCCGAAGTGCAGCCCGCCCACTTCGCCGCCGTACAGGAGCTGCTCGCCGGCCGGACCGATGTCCGGGGAGCGCTCGGAAAACTGGACACCGCCTACCGGAAGCAGTCGTGAACTCCCTTCCCCGAACCGCCACTTCGGACAGCGCCGCAGCCGTCGCCGGCGCACCCGCCACGGCCGGCGACCCGGTCCGTACGCGCGGCGGCCGGCGCCACCGCGACCTCACCCTCCCGCCCTGGACCTTCGTCGTTCCCGCGCTCGCGGTGTACGCCGTCGTCGTCCTCTACCCGAGCCTCGCCGGGGTCGGCTACGCCTTCACCGACTGGTCGGGCATCGGCGGCTCATCCTTCACCGGCCTCGACAACTTCCGCACCCTGCTGCACGACGACCGCGCGCTGGAGTCCGTCGGCAACACCCTGCTGCTCACCCTCGCCGTGGTGGTCGTCCAGAACGCCGTCGGACTGCTGCTCGCGCTTGGTGTGCACGCGAACATCCGCTCCCGGTCACTGCTGCGGGTCATCTTCTTCGCGCCCGCCGTCGTCAGTCCGGTCATGGTCGCCTTCCTCTGGAAGTACCTCTACAACCCCGACGCCGGCGCCGGACTCAACGGTGTCCTCGGCGCCCTCGGCCTCGGCGGACTGCGCCAGGACTGGCTCGGCGACCCCTCGCTCGCACTGTGGTCCGTGGCCGCGATGGTGGTGTGGCAGTACGCCGGCTACTCGATGGTCATCTTCCTCGCCGGGCTCCAGGGCGTACCCGCCGAACTCCACGAGGCCGCCCGGATCGACGGCGCGGGCACCTGGCAGCGCTTCCGCTATGTCACCTGGCCGCTGCTGGCCCCCGCCCTCACCATCAACCTCATGCTGTCGACCATCGGCGGGCTCAAACTCTTCGACCAGGTGTACGCGGCGACCAACGGCGGCCCCGGCACCGCGAGCGAGACGCTCTCGACCGTGCTCTACAAGGAGGCCTTCGTGTACGGGAAGTTCGGCTACAGCACCGCCGTCGCGCTCGTCCTCGCCCTGTTCGTCGCCGCGGTCTCGCTCGTCCAGCTACGCTATCTGCGTGCCCGGGAGGTCACCGCGTGAGCCCCGCCAAGTACCGTACGTACGGCCTCGAACTGGTCATGACCGCCGTCGCCGTGGCCTTCCTCTTCCCCGTGTACGCGCTGATCGCGCTGGCGATGAAGGACCCGCGGCAGATCGCGGCCTCCCCGCTGGCACCGCCCCTGCCACCCACCCTGGCCAACTTCGGAAACGCCTGGTCGGCCGCGTCGCTCGGGCCCGCCCTGGTCAGCAGTACGGTCATCACCGTCGGCGGCCTGCTGCTGCTCGTCGTCCTCGGCTCCACGGGCGCCTACTACCTGGCGCGGCGCGCCCGGGGGCTCGGCTACGGGCTCTACGTCCTGTTCCTGCTGGGCATCGTGCTGCCGTTCCAGCTCGGCATGATCCCGCTGTACAGACTGATCGACAGCCTCGGCTGGCTCGGCACGTACCACGGCATGGTCCTCTTCTACACGGGCATCCAGCTCCCGTTCACCGTGTTCCTCTACACCGGGTTCATCCGCGCCCTGCCGGCGGACTACGCGCAGGCCGCGCTGATCGACGGCTGCAACCACCGGCAGGCGTTCACCCGGATCGTCTTCCCGCTGCTGCGGCCCATCACCGGCACCGTCGTCATCCTCAACGCGGTGTTCATCTGGAACGACTTCTTCACCCCGCTGCTGTACCTGGGAGGCTCCGGCAAGGAGACCGTCCCCGTCGGTGTGTTCTCCTTCGTCGGCCAGTACGTCTCCGACTACGGGCTGGTCTTCGCCGGGCTGGTCCTCGCGGCCCTGCCCGTCCTCCTGGTGTTCCTGCTGCTCCAGCGCTATGTCATCAAGGGCTTCGCGGGCGGCCTCAAGGGGTGAGTACGGCCGCGGGGCCGCGCCAGCGGGTGCGCGCGCTGCCGACCCGGAACAGGTAGTCCGCGTAGGCCTGTTCGTAGAAGGCGACCCCGGCCGGATCCGGGTCCACGACCGCGTCCGGCGCGGTCCAGGCCGCCGTGTCCAGCGCGTGGCCCAGCTCCCCGCCCCGGGCCGCGACGGCCGCCAGCACGGCGCCGCGCGCGCCCGGTTCGGGGCCGCGCGCCACCCGCAGCGGCCTGCCGAGCACATCGGCGAAGAGCCGCAGCCAGGCGAGGCTGCGCACCCCGCCGCCGCAGACGGCCAGTTCACCGGTGAGCCCCGCGGCCTCCAGACAGTGCCGGGCCGCGAACGCGATCGCCTCGCACATGGCCCGTACCAGATCGGCGCGCGACGCCCGCAGGTCCAGCCCGGTGAACTCGGCGCGCGCGTGCGGCGCGACGAACGGCGCGCGCTCGCCCGAGGGCGAGAGATACGGCAGCGCGGCGACCCCCCGCGCGCCGCGCGGCGACTCGGCCAGCAGCTCCGACACCTGGCCGTGCGTGCAGCCGGTGATGCCGAGCACCCAGTCCAGCGCCACCGTCCCGGTCATCGCGGGCAGCGCGCGCAGATGGCGGTCGGGCCGGGCCGTGGCCAGATGGAAGCCAACGGGATCCGCGTCGAACGCGACCCGCTCGACGACGACCTGACACGCCAGGGTCGTCCCGACGGTCAGCAGCCCGTCGCCCGGCTCGGTCACCCCCGCGCCGAGCGCGCTCGCCGGCAGGTCGTACGGGCCGGAGACGACCGGCGTCCCGTCGGGCAGCCCCGGCACTCCGCCGCGCGTCCGGCCGTACGGGAGGGTGGCGGCGATGGGCGGCAGCAGCCCGGCCCGGTGGCCGACGCCGAGCGCGGCGAGCGCCTCGGGGGAGTAGGCGCGGGTGCGCGGATCGAGGAAGGGGACGGACGCGTCGGACAGATCGGTGCCGCGCTCGCCCGTGAGGCGCAGCTGGATGACGTCCTTGCAGCAGGCGGCGGTGGTGGCGGCGTCCAGCGAGCGGGGCTCGTACCGGTCCAGCCAGGCCAGCAGCGGTCCGGGCGACCCGGGGAAGAGCACGTTCCCCGTCCGCCGGTACATCAGGTCGCCGGTGCCGTCGGCCAGCCAGTCACCGACGAGGTCCCCGGCCCGGCCGTCCATCCACGACAGCGCGGGACGTACGGCCCGGCCGCCTGCGTCGACGAGCCAGAGCCCGTCGCCCTGGCCGGTGACGGCGATCAGCGCGGGGGCGGCGCCGTCGGCGGCCCTCGCCAGGACGCCGGTCGCGGCACGGACCACCTCCTCGACGTCCTGCTCGACCCGGTCACCGCTCCCGCCGAGGGCGATCGGGGTCGACTCGGTGCGCAGGGCGGTGCCGTCCTCGGCGAAGGCCACCGCCTTGACGACCGAGGTTCCCATGTCCAGTCCGACGAACACGCTGTCTCCTCCGGCTCGATGGGGGTGGTGGGGGATCGGGGGGCTTCAGGCCACCCGGTGCGCGAGCGGCTCGCCGCGCAGGAAGCGGCCCACCTCGGCCGCCGCGACGCGCGCCGCGTTCTGTGCGACGGCGGTGCTTGCGCCCGCCAGATGGGGTGTCATCACCAGCCGGGGAGCGGTCCGCAGCCGGGAGTCGGGCGGGGGCGGCTCCACCGCGAACACATCGAGGCCGGCCGCCGCGAGCCGGCCGGAGCCGAGCGCGTCGCACAGCGCGTCCTCGTCGAGCAGCGCGCCGCGCGCGCAGTTGACGACGACCGCGCCCTCGGGCAGCAGCGCGAGTTCACGGGCGCCGAGCAGCCCGCGCGTCTCCGGGGTCAGCCGGGCGTGCAGCGAGACGATGTCGGAGCCGCGCAGCAGCTCGTCCAGATCGCCGACGGGGGCGGCGCCCACCGCACGCAGCGCCGCGGGATCCGCGTACGGGTCGTACACCCGTACCCGCGCGCCGAGCGCGGTGAGGGCGCGGGCCACCCGGCCGCCGACCGCCCCGCAGCCGATCAGCCCGACGCGCGCGCCGTCCAGCCCGGGACCGCAGTTGCCGTACGTGTAGAACTCGCCCGCCCAGCGGCCCGCGGCGAGCGCCGCGGACGTCTCCGGGATCCGGCGCACCGTGGCCAGCAGCAGCCCGACCGTGTACTCGGCGGTGGCGGCGGCGTTGCGCCCCGGTGTGTTGCAGACCTGGACACCGTGTTCGGCGGCGGCTTCGAGGCTGACGTTGACGGGACCGCCCCGGCCGACGACCACCAGCCGCAGCGCGGGGGAGCCTTCGAGGACCTTCCGGGTCAGCGGCGCCATCTGGGTGACGCAGACCCGCGCCCCTTCGAGCGCTTCGAGGAGGGTGTCCTCGTCGCCGGACGCCTCGTCGACCTCCGCGACCGGGCCGAACGGGGTCAGCGGCCAGGGGAGCAGCAGCTCCGCGATCGTATGACCGGCGCCGATCCCGGCCGTCAGCTCGCGGGCGAAGAGTCCGGGGGTCACGAAGTGGTCGCCCGCGGCGAGGATTCTCATCGGTGGGGGTCTCCTTGGCGGTGGCTGGGCTGGGCCTCGTCAGGTCGGGGCGAGCCGGTAGCGGGCGCCGCTCTCGTCGAGCGTGCGCAGGGCCTCCGGCGGGGTGCGGTCGTCGACGAGTATCAGATCGAAGGCGGAGAGCGGGGTCAGCCGGTGCAGCGCGGTGCGGCCGAGCTTGGAGTGGTCGATCATCAGGACACTGCGGCCGGCGGCCCGGATCATCGCCCGTTTGACGGCCACGATGCGCTGTTCCTGGTGGAAGGCGTGGTCGCCGTGGACCGACGACACGGACACGAAGCAGAGATCGACCCGCAGGGCCTCGACGGCCTCCACGCACGGCACCCCGAGGAACGAGTCGTGCAGCGGATCGTAGTCGCCGCCGAGCGCCATCAGATGGAGACCGCGCTCGTCCGCGAGGAGATTCAGCGCTTCGCGGAAGTTGGTGACGACGGTCAGCGGCTCGATCCGCGGCAGCAGCCTGGCCAGCTCCAGGGCGGTCGTCGAGTCGTCGATCATCACGGACATGCCGGGCTCGATCAGCTTCACGGCCTCGGCGGCGAGCGCCTCCTTCTCCCGCCGCATGGAGTTCCTGCGGTAGGCGACATTGCTCTCGAACACCCCGGAGGGCCGGGCGGTGACCCCGCCGCGGAATCTGCGCAGCACGCCCTCGCGTTCGAGCTCGTCGATGTCGCGGTAGATCGTCATCACGCTCACGCCGAAGCGCTCCGCGAGATCCGACGCCGACACCGAGCCCTCGGCCAGCACATGGCCGGCGATCTCCCGGCGGCGCGGCAGCGGGCCCCGGCGGGTCTCGTCCTGGGGTCCGGTGTCTTCCCTGGGCATCGCGGGGTCGGGCATTCGCTCTGACATTCCTCGGTCCTGTCCGCACCTCAGTAACATCAAGTTCTGAGGATATAACATGGTTTTTTGATAACGTCGGCAGTTTTCACCACGGACACGGACCGGTCAACCCTTCGGCCGATGCTCCGGCGGACGTATTGTCACCATCCCCACCAGCCGGAACAAAGAGGTTCGGAAGAAGGCGGAGTCTGTGACGGACGCTGTGACGGCCCCCCTGACGGACCCACGCCACCAGGACGTGTGGATGGGCGTCGACCTCGGCACCCAGAGCGTGCGCGCCCTGGCCGTCACCGACGGCGGCGAGGTCCTCGGCCGGGGCGCCGCCCCCCTCACCGGCCACCGCGACGGCGACCGGCACGAACAGCTCCCCGCCGACTGGTGGGAGGGCGCCGTCACCGCGCTGCGCCGGGCCCTGCGTACCGTCCCGGCCGCCCGGGTCCGGGGGGTGGCGGTGTGCGGCACGTCCGGCACCGTCCTGCTGACCGACCGCGCGGGCGAGCCGCTGACCCCCGCGCTCATGTACGACGACGGCCGGGCCGCCGCGGAGGCGCGGCGCGCGCAGGAGGCCGGCGCCGAGGTGTGGCGGACGCTCGGCCACCGGATCCAGCCGACCTGGGCCCTGGCCAAACTGGTCCGGCTCACGGCCGAGTACGGGGGAACCGGCGGCGCCCGCGTCTGCCACCAGGCGGACTTCGTCACCACCCGGCTGGTGGGCGGGCCCGTGCCCACCGACTCCAGCCACGCCCTCAAGACCGGCTACGACCTCCACACCCGCTCCTGGCCCACCGCCGTCCACGACCGGCTCGGTCTGGCCGGCCTCGACTTCCCGGCCGTGGTCGCCCCGGGGACGGAGCTCGGTACGGTGTGCCGCGCGGCGGCCGACCGTACCGGACTGGCCGAAGGCACCCCGGTCGTCGCGGGCATGACCGACGGCTGCGCGGCCCAACTCGGCTCGGGCGCCTGGGAGATCGGCCAGTGGAACACCGTCCTCGGCACCACCCTCGTCCTCAAGGGCGTCACCCGGACCCCGCTCCACGACCCCGCCGGAGTGCTCTACAACCACCTCGCGCCCGACGGGAACTGGCTCCCCGGGGGCGCCTCCAGCGTCGGCGCGGGCGCGCTCACCCACGCCTTCCCCGGCGCCGACCTGGGCCATCTCGACCGGCTCGCCGCGCACCGGGAACCGGCGGGAGCCGTCGCGTATCCGCTGGTCTCGCGCGGTGAGCGCTTCCCGTTCCTGGCCGCGGGCGCGGAGCCGCTCATGCTCGGCGTACCGGCCGACGACGCCGACCGGTACGCGGCGCTGCTCCAGGGCGTGGCCCTCGCCGAACGGCTCTGCCTGGCGTACGTACGGTACTTGGGCGCGCCCGTCGAGGGTCCTGTCACCTTCACCGGCGGGGCCACCCGCAGCGGCTACTGGAACCAGCTGCGCGCCGACATCCTGGGCAGGACCGCCCGGGTGCCCGCGCACACCGACTCCGCCCTGGGCATGGCGGTCCTCGCGGCCCGGGGTGTGACGGGCGGCTCCGCACCGCGCGGCATGGTCCGTATCCGTACGGTCCTGGAGCCCCGGCCCCGGGTCGGCGCGCGGTTCGCCGGGCCCTTCGCCACGCTCGTCGACGCCCTCGAAACACGCGGCTGGCTGCCTCCGGCCGTGGCCGCCCACGCACGGGAGCACGGATGACCGCCGCACCTCGCACCACGCTCTTCGTCGCGCGCCACGGGGAGACCGTCTGGCACGACGAGAACCGTTACACCGGCGTCAGCGACATCGGGCTGACCCCGCGCGGTGACGCGCAGGCCGAGGCGCTCGGCGTCTGGGCGGCGGACGCCCGGCTCGACGCGCTCGTCACCTCACCGCTCTCGCGTGCCCGGCGTACGGCCGCGCCCGCCGCGCGCGCGACGGGGCTGGCCGTCGCCGTCGAACCCGGCCTGACCGAACTCGACTTCGGGATCGCCGAGGGCAGGACCCTCGGCGAACTCGAAGCGTCCCATCCGGCCGCGTGCGCGGACTTCCGCCGCGATCCGGCCGCCCATCCGCTGCCGGGCGGCGAGGACCCGGGGGCCGCCGCCGCCCGGGGCACCGCCGCCCTGCTGCGGCTGGCGGACCGCCACCCGGGCGGCCGGGTGCTCGTCGTGGCGCACAACACGCTGCTGCGGCTGGTGCTGTGCCGGCTGCTGTCCATCCCGGCGAGCGAGTACCGCCGGGTGCTCCCGCGGATGGTCAACTGCGCCGTCACCGAACTCCGGGTGACGGCGGGCCGGGCCGCGCTGATGTCGTACAACGTGCCGACCTTCCGTGGCTGAGCGCGCGGGGGATACGTCCGTACAGGTCGGACCGCGTGCCCTCGGGCGCCCCCGCTCGTTGTATGGATCATGAACGTGCAACGCATTCTCACCGCCGCCGCCGCGGGTTCCGCGCTCCTGGCCGCCATCGCTCCCGTCGCCCAGGCCGCCCAGCAGGCCGACCTCGGCTCCACCCTCAGCGGTACGGCGCAGACCGCCGCCGCTGTCGGCACCCAGGCCAAGCCGGTCGTCGACGCCCTGGCCGGGGACAAGGTCAACAAGAAGGTCGGTGCCGTGAAGAGCGCCGTCAAGGCCGGTGCCGACGCGGTGAAGGCCGGTAACGACCTGCTGCACTGACCGGCCCCCGACCGAACCGCCCGACGCGCGGGGGGGGGGGGGGGGGGTGTTTGCCCAGAACCCACACCCCCCCCCCCGCGGAGCGGGGGCGCCCGCCCGCGGCGGGGGGGGGGAAGAAGAGCACGAACAGAAGGCGGGA